>JAZKII010000064.1:7536-17776 GCA_040384945.1 Pseudomonadota bacterium | reverse complement strand
CATCGAGCTAGCATCTCGACGACGCACTTCGTGCTTTGCTCGATGACCTAAAATCCTTAAACTATTGGCTCGATTGCAACATCCAAACCGCTTTTTCGTGAACTTTTAATCTGCCAATCAGCAAATCCGCCGTTCCTTCATCTTCTTCAGCTTGCGCTGCTTTTATCCCTTCTTTCAAAAAATCAGCGACAGTTTCATTGTCAGAAACCAAGTCTTTCAACATCGCTTCACTTTTGGCATTTTTATCACCACTTTTAATTTTACTTAATTTAGAAAAATTCTCAAAAGTGCCTTCAACCTTAACTCCCAGCGCGCGAATTCTTTCCGCAATTTCATCAATCGCCGCCGCTAAATCATTATATTGCGCATCAAATAATTCATGCAGCGATTTGAAATTTCCACCAACCACATTCCAGTGATAATTTTGGGTTTTCAAATATAGCGCGTAAGTATTGGCCAAAACTTTTTCCAGACTTACTACTGTTTGATGATTTTTCATAATTACTCCTGATTTTGGATTACTAAAATTGCCTTTTAAACTGCTTTTAGTTCTGCCTGCGCCAAAATATTTTGCACCTTATTTTCTACAATCTTGTTTAAAATTTTTTAATTATGCCCCAATTAAAACACTAATAACACCATATGTACCAAAGCTTCCGATGATTAAAGCGGCCAGAATTTTTACAGCGGCCATCATTTTTTGAGAAAGTTTGTGGCGGATTGTTGCAACCGTGCCGCATAAAATAAAAGCCCATAAAACTGATCCCATAAAAATTCCAAAAACAGTTACTGCCATTTCTTCACCACTTAATTGCACGCCGGTCATGGTGGCGAAAACGCCGATAAATAAAGCGATGGTCATCGGACTGCCCAAAGTTAAAAATGATGTGAAAAACATAGTATGAAAAAATCCGCGTGCTTTAGTTTTGATTTCAGCAAAAGAAAAATCGCGAGCAGTTTTAATTTCATAAATCGCCAGTACAATAAGCGCTAAGCCGCTCACCACTTTAATTTCTGCGACATAAGTAGTTAAAAATTTTGAGATGAAAGCCAAACCGCCGGTGGCAACAAAACCATAAAATCCTTCGGTAATTGAGGCGCCAAAGCTGGTGGCAAAACCGATTTTAAAACCGCGAGTCAAACAATTTTTAATTGCCAAAGTTGAAATTGGACCAACCGGCATGGCGATTGAAAGGCCGATTAGCATTGATTTAAAGAAAAGCAGAAACATAAATTTTTAAAGATTGATTAGGCCAAATAGTCCAAAGCTGGCAATCATAAGGCCGGAAATTACTTTAATTCTGACGATCCAGACTTGCGAAATTTTATGGCGGATGATGGAAACTATAGTTGCTAAAAATGCCGTCCAAGCCAGAGAGCCGCTAAATACGCCGATCACCATGATTGTAGCATTAGCAAAATCCAGACTTTTTGCACCCATTGAAGCAAAAACACTGGCGAAATAAACGATAGTCATGGGATTGGTGATAGTTAAAAGCATGACAAAAATCATGATTCTAAAAAATCCGTGCGCCTGCATTTTAATTTCGCGGCCGGGTTTGTCGTGACGATTTTTGATTTCGGTGAGGCCGATGAATAGTAAAGCAAAACTACCAATTAATTTTATTTCAAAAAGATAATTCATGATGAAATCTGAAATAAAAACAAAGCCGCCGCTGACAACAAAACCGTAAAATCCTTCTGCTAAAGCTGCACCTAAACCAACTGCGAAGCCCATTTTCCAACCGCGTGAAATGGCATTTTTTATGCAAAGTGTGGCGATGGGCCCAATCGGCATGGCGATTGAAAGGCCGATTAACATTGCTTTGAGGAAAAGTGCGAACATAAAATTTTTAGTGCTTATGAAAATCGGATAGATCCTGAATCAAGTTCAGGATGACGGAGTGGGTGTTTAGACGGAGTTTATTGTTTAGTTCGAACACAAACTCTCCCCCATCGTCATCCTGAACTTGATTCAGGATCTATCCGATCTAACAAAAAACCCGCCTCTAATTTCTTAAAGACGGGTTTTTTAAAAAACATATTTTTAAACAATTACAAATCCAAAACCAAACGGCGTGGATCTTCTAAAAGTTCTTTAACTCTAACCAAGAAAGTTACCGCTTCTTTACCATCAATAATTCTGTGATCGTACGAAAGCGCTAAATACATCATTGGGCGGATTTTCATTTCGCCACCAACAACCATTACGCGCTCTTGGATTTTATGCATTCCAAGAATTGCAGATTGTGGAGGATTAATGATTGGAGTCGACATTAATGAACCATAAACGCCGCCATTTGAAATGGTGAAAGTTGCACCCATTAAATCAGCGATCGCCAATTTTCCATCTCTGGCTTTAACACCAAGTTCGCCAATTCCTTTTTCAACTTGTGCTAAGTTTAAACGATCTGCATCACGTAGAACCGGAACTACCAAACCTTGCGGCGATCCAACTGCAACACCAATGTCATAGAAATTTTTGTAAACAATATCAGTTCCATCGATTTCCGCATTAACTGCCGGAAGTTCTTTTAGAGCGGTGATACAAGCTTTTACGAAGAAAGACATGAAGCCAAGTTTCACGCCATGTTTTTTCTCGAAGGCATCTTTATATTCAGCACGAAGAGCCATAACTGCAGTCATATCCACTTCGTTGAAAGTAGTTAAAATAGCAGCTGTATTTTGAGATTCTTTCAAACGTTCGGCAATTTTTTGACGAAGTTTTGACATTTTAACGCGTTCAGTTGGTTTCGCACCAGCTGCTGTTGGAGACGCTGCTTGTGGAGCTGAAACGCCATTTGCAACTACATCTAAAACATCACCTTTAGTTACACGACCATCTTTTCCGGTTCCGGAAATTTTTGAAGTATCCACATTATTTTCTGCCGCCAATTTTTTTGGAGCCGGAGAAAGGAATGGAGCGCTTTCGCTTTGAGATTGAGTTGGAGCCGCTGCTGGAGCCGCTTTCGCAGTTGCAGTAACTGTCGCACCACCTTCAGACATTAAAGCAATCAAATCGCCAACTTTAACATTGTCGCCTTCTTTAACTTTCAATTCAGCAATAACACCGTTTGAAGGCGCATTTACTTCAAGAGTAACTTTGTCAGTTTCAAGCTCGACGATCAATTCGTCAGCTTTAACTGCATCCCCGGCTTTTTTGTGAAGTTTAGCGATTGAGGCTTCTGATACCGATTCTCCAAGAGCCGGAACTTTGATTTCAATAGTCATATTTTTTCTCGTTTGAGGTTATAAATTTTTTAAAAACTAATTTTAGCTTAGTGCTTCGTCAATCAAAATTTTCTGCTCTTTGGCATGGTAAGAACCATATCCCGTTGCAGTTGAAGCACAAGCAACACGGCCAACAAATTTTGGTCTTGCAGATTTGTGTTTAATTTCGACCAAAGATTCTTCGATCAAATCATCAACAAATTTCCACGCGCCCATGTTTTTCGGCTCTTCCTGACACCAAATGATTTCGGCGTTTTTATATTTTTTTAGCTCAACTTGTAACTCTTCTTTTGGAAAAGGATAAAGTTGTTCCACACGGATAAGCGCTACATCGTTGATTTTTTTAGCTTCACGAGCTTCAAGTAAATCATAGTAAACTTTTCCTGAGCAAAGAACAACTTTACGAACCTTGTCTTCAGCCACTAATTTATTGGTTTCGGCAATTAATGGACGGAAGTTCAAATCCGAAAAATCTGCTAAAGTTGATGTCGCCGCTTTGTTACGCAGCACTGATTTCGGCGACATAACAATCAAAGGCTTGCGATCTTTGCCGTGAACTTGACGACGTAATGCGTGAAAGAAATTCGCCGGAGTTGTGATATTGCAAACGCGGATATTATTATCAGCGCAAGATTGCAAGAAACGCTCCAAACGTGCTGAAGAATGTTCCGGCCCTTGCCCTTCATAACCATGCGGCAGTAGCATTACCAAACCTGATTTTCTCAACCATTTAACTTCTGATGAAGTGATAAATTGGTCAATAATAATTTGCGCACCATTAGCGAAATCGCCGAATTGAGCTTCCCAAATTGTTAAACCGTTGGGCATTGAAAGTGAATAACCATATTCAAAACCAAGTACGCCATATTCAGAAAGGAATGAATCGTAAACTTCATATTTCGCAGTTTGTGAAAATGGTGTGAAAATGTTGTAACGCTTGGCGTTAACAGTGTCATGCAAGATTGAATGGCGGTGCGAGAAAGTACCGCGTCCCGAGTCTTGACCGGTAATTCTAACCTGGTGACCTTCAGATAAAAGCGATGCAAAAGCTAAAGCTTCGCCCGTGCCCCAATCGATATCTTTTTCCTCATCAACAGTTGCTTTTTGACGGATTTTTCCGGCAACAACTTTGGAATTTTCAGAAAATCCTGAAGGCAAAGTGGTTAATTTTTGGGCGTAATCTTTTAATGTTTTTTTATCGACAGCAGTTTTAGGAATGGAATTATCGCCATCTTTAATTTTGCTCCAATCTTTTTTCAACCAGTCTGCTTCCGTTGGTTTGTAAGTTGTAGCTTTGTCAAATTCGCTGGAAAGGAATGCATTAAAATCAGCATTTAATTTTTGATATTCTGCTTCTGAAACCACATTTTCAGCGATCAATTTTTTCGAGTAAATTTTTTCTAAACTCGGATGATCCTTGATTTTGGTATACATAACCGGCTGCGTGTAAAGCGGCTCGTCACCTTCATTGTGACCATAACGGCGATAGCAAATCACGTCTAAAACTACATCTTTTTTGAAAGTTTGGCGATAACGAGTTGCGATGTCCGTAACTTTAATCACGGCTTCAACATCATCACCATTAACGTGGAAAATCGGCGCATCAATTGCTTTCGCCATGTCTGACGCATAAGTCGTGCTGCGCGAATCATTCGGATTTGCTGTAAAACCAATTTGGTTATTGATGATCAAATGCAGCACGCCGCCAGTGTTGTAGCCTTCAATTCCATTCATCATTAAACTTTCTGCAACAGAACCTTGACCGGCAAAAGCCGCGTCACCGTGAATTACAAGGGCCATTGCTTGAGTGCGATCTAAATCACCATATAAATCTTGTTTAGCGCGGATTCTTCCGGCAACCACAACATTCACCGCTTCAAGGTGCGAAGGGTTGAAAGCCAAAGATAAATCAATTTTGTTTCCAGAAATTTCACGAGTTGAAGCGTAACCCATGTGATATTTCACGTCGCCTGATTTGGTAATTCCGTCCGGCATTCCCGGCGTGCCTTTAAATTCGGCAATCAATTGATAATAAGGTTTTCCCATAACACCGGTTAAAGTGTTCAAACGGCCGCGATGCGCCATGCCGATAACGATTTTTTTGACACCGCTTTTAGCACTAACATCAATAATTTTTTCAACTGAATTGATTGAAGAATCACCACCTTCAACTGAAAATCTTTTGGCACCGGGAAATCTTTTATGCAAAAATTGTTCAAAACCTTCAGTTCGGATAACTTCTTTTAAAATTTTGATTTTTTCTTCTTTAGAAATGTCGTTAAGCAGCGCGCTTTCTGTCTCGCGGGCCAACCATTCTTTTTCTTCGCGATTGCGGATATATTCAAATTCGCAGCCAACTTTATTGGCATAAATGAAATTTAAATATTCGATTGCTTGCGAAATTTTAACTTTTCCCAAACCTAATTTTCCGTTTAATTCTACTTCTTTTTCTAAATCTTCGGAAGAAATTCCATGAGTATTTAAATCAATTTCTGGCACAGCTTTAGATGGCATTAAACCAATTGGATCAAGGTTTGCGGCTAAATGTCCATATTTTTTGTAAGCTTCAATTAAGCTGGCAATTCTGATATTTAAATCTTTTCCCGAAACAGTTGGCGCGCCAGCTTTTACATCTTTTTTCGGCGCTTCTTTTTTAGCATTTGAAGAAATATCGAAATCTTCCGAACCAATAATCTTAAGGTTGCGTGACGCCCAGCTTGGGCCTTTATAATCAGCAATAATTGATTTTACTTCTTCGGCGTTGTTTGCAAAAAATTCTGCCCAGCTCGCATCAACCGATGCCGGATTTTGCAAAAACTTTTGATAAAGTTCATTGATGAAAACTACGTTCGCACTGAAAAAAGGTGAAGTTTGTGTTAATTCTTTTGACATGATTTAAGAGATTTTTTTATATCAAATTTGGCGCGGGGCAGGCAAACTAGAGCTTAAGGATGTTAATTGCAAGTGTCCGTCTTTTCATAATTCTAAACTATCTTTCCTAAATGAAAATTTTCGCCATTATTAATGAGCCTTTTGCGAATATGGCTCTAGGACGCAACACAAGTTTGGCTTATATTCTTTCCGGCGTAAAATTGGGGCATGAGGTTTATATTTATAACCTTGCAAAAAATTTTCCGGAAAGTCGGGATTCTTCAGTTTTAGCACTTCATTTAACCAGCAATAGAAAGCTTTGCGAGGCTTTAATAAAAAATCATGAACAACGCAATTTAGAAATTATGGAATGCGTTGAAAAAAAAGATTTGGAAAAACTGCACCAATTAAAAATACAAATAGTTTCTGAAATAGTCCGCCTAGAAGCCAAAACTAAACTCAAATTAAATGAAGTAGATTTTATTATCCAAAGACTCGAACCAATGAAAGCGCCCTTCCCGCCTGCTGGGGAAAAAGATGTGAATGAAACTCTAAAGAATCTAAAAAAATTATTTCCAAAATTAATTTTTAACTGCCCGATAAATCTCGGCGACAAAGAAACGCCGCAAAAAATAAATCACATTTTAAAAGAAAAAATTGCGACTCCGACTGCGGAATTTAGCCTTGATGATGAAAGTTATGCGAAGCAAGTAAAATCAATGTCTGCTGAATATAAGAAACTCTATAAAAAAGATTCTACAAAGTTGGTTTTTAAACCTAAAGATTCTGCACAATCTTTAGGAGTTTTTGCGATAGAATTTTGTGAAAATGGTTTGGATTTCTCGGCGCTAAAAAATCAGGAAATTGCAGAATTACACGCGATACAAGTTCATAAAATTAGAAATAATTTAGATGAAAAAGAGCTTAAAAAAATAATCGAGATTTTGTGTTATGTACAGAATTTCAAATCGAATAAAAGCTTGAGAGAATTGACTCGAACACAGATTTTAAAAAATGCTAAAAAACTTTATCACGGGAAAATTTTGGTTCAGCCGTTTTTGGAAGGGGTGAAATCTGGTGATATTCGTACGAATTTTTTGAAGGATAAAAAAGGGAATTTTTATGTTGCCGGAAGTACTTTCAGAAAAAGTTTAAGAATTGAAGATAAGAATTTTACAACGACTTATTCCACTGGTGGCGCAACTTCGCAGCCGATTGAAGTTTTGGAAAAAGAGGAAATAAAAAATTTGAAGAAGAAAATAAAAATGATTTTGGAAGTGTTGAATGGTGAGTTGAGAGAGAAATATAAAAATGTGATTGAACTTGGTGCTGATTTTATTTTGGTTGGGGATTCGAAAAATATTTTTTTAGGAGAGTTGAATCATCATTGTCAGGCGTTGGTACCAGTGAGTGAAGCGATGGGAAGAGCGGTGGATGAAAAAGCTAAATATGGGTTTGGGTTGGGGTTTACGACTAAGAGTTTGGTGGATGGGATGGAGAGGATGAACTGGAAGTGAGTGCGCCCGGCGTCGCCCGATGGGCTATGCCAGGGCCAGCTTCGTTCTAACGATCAGATCGCTGATCGCAAGAACGAAGCTGGTAGCGGGAGAGGGATTTGAACCCCCGACCTGCGGATTATGATCCCGTTGCTCTACCAACTGAGCTATCCCGCCACTTGCATTCCCTTTATCTAAAAATAGATAGGGCGCGGCATTGTTTTCATCTGATTTAATTTTTCAAACTTTTTTATGAAGTAATTCAGATTACTCACCACACAATAAACACAATGTAAGCGCTGGACTGGGTTTGTAACCAGTCCATACGTTCAGTTCAATTAAACATGACATGAACATGAGGACGGGATTACAAATCCCGTCCTGCACTAATACATTACTTTATTTACTTCATCATCAGCAAATTTTCCATCTTCTTAATTTCTTCCCGCAACTCCACCGCCTTTTCAAAATCAAGATTTGCTGCACATCTCAACATATTTTTCCGCAAATTCTCGATCTCTTTTTCAGTCGGAATTTTCTTCGGAACTAAATCACCTTCCGCCGCAGTTTTTTTCGTATAAAGATTCGCCAAAGCTGATCCGATTTTTTTATAAGTCGTCGTCGGCGTAATTCCGTGTTTTTCGTTGTAAGCGATTTGGATTTTTCTGCGACGTTCAGTTTCACTCATCGCCGCTTTAATCGATTTTGTTTCTTTATCAGCGTAAAGAATAACTTTGCTTTCCGAGTTTCTGGCAGCGCGACCAATTGTTTGAATTAACGAAGTTTCATTACGCAAAAATCCTTCCTTATCAGCATCAAGAATCGCCACCAGCGCGCATTCAGGAATATCAAGACCTTCGCGCAGAAGGTTCACGCCAACCAAACAATCATGTTTTCCCAAGCGTAAATTTTGGATAATTTCAATGCGATCCAGCGTGTCTATATCCGAATGCATATAAACCGCATTGAGCCCGGCTTCACTTAAAAAATCAGTTAAATCTTCCGACATTTTTTTGGTTAATGTCGTCACAATCGTTCTAAATCCACGCGCCGTTGTCGCTTTAATTTCTTTCAACAAATCAACAACCTGCGCTTTCGCCGGACGGATTTCACAAACTGGATCCAGCAAACCAGTCGGGCGAATTACTTGTTCAATAATTTCACCATCAGTTTTTGCTAATTCATATTTTCCGGGAGTCGCCGAAACATAAATTGTTTGCGGCTTAAACATTTCCCATTCCGAAAATTTTAACGGGCGATTATCCAGCGCGCTTAAAAGACGGAAGCCATGTTCTGTAAGATTTGATTTACGCGCAAAATCACCTTTATACATACCATCAACCTGCGGCACCGAAACGTGACTTTCATCAACAAAAAGCAAAGCATCTTTGGGTAAATATTCAAACAAAGTCGGCGGCGGCGAGCCAGGCGGGCGGCCGGTCAAATAGCGCGAATAATTTTCAATTCCTTTGCAAGAACCAACTTCCAACATCATTTCCATATCATAAGTTGTGCGCTGATTTAAGCGTTGCGCTTCGACAATTTTTCCGATGCTTTCTAAATATTCTATACGCAGCGCCAAATCTTTTTTAATCTGCGAAATAGCGCCCTTCAAGGTTTCAGCCGGAGTTACATAATGCGAAGAAGGGTAAAGTGAAATATCGGTAAGTTTGGCAAAATGTTCGCCTGTTAGCGGATCAAATTCGATAATTTCTTCAATCTCATCGCCAAACATCGAAATGCGCCAAGCGCGCTCATCTTCATGCGATGGAAAAATATCAATCACGTCGCCCAAAACGCGAAAATCGCAACGCTCAAAAGTTACGTCGTTGCGCGTATATTGCAGATCGACAAGGCGTAATAAAAGTTTTTGGCGACCGATTTCATCACCAACTTTTAAACGCAAAACCATCGTCGAATAAAATTCCGGCGAACCGATACCGTAAATACAAGATACAGACGCAATAACTATAGTGTCCCTACGTTCAAAAAGTGCGCGAGTTGCTACGTGACGCAAGCGATCAATTTGCTCGTTAATCGCGCTGTCTTTTTCAATGAAGGTGTCGGTTTTTGGAATGTAAGCTTCGGGCTGGTAATAATCATAAAAGGAAACGAAATACCCGATTTCATTTTCCGGAAAAAATTCTTTCATCTCGCCATAAAGCTGCGCCGCGAGGGTTTTATTATGCGCCATAATAATCGCCGGACGCTGCGTACGCTCGATAATATTCGCCATCGTAAAAGTTTTTCCCGAACCGGTAATTCCGAGTAAAACTTGATTTTGTTTTTTTTCTTCTAAACCTTGAATGAGCTTTGAAATCGCTTGTGGCTGATCGCCAGCGGGAGAGAATTTGGAATGGATTTTGAATTTTTGAGACATCAAATAATAAAAAAATCCTTGGTGAAAATGAAAGGTGGTGTAGTGAAAGTTGCTTCTTTATATATCGAGCATTGAAAGCCCGTGCTTCGCCTGAAGGCTACGCAGGGCATGCTTCGCTCTAACGATCTACGATGATCAGTCCAGGACAAGCCTGGCCTGCCATGCGTAGCTCGTAAGAGCGAAGCATGGAGCGGGTGAAGGGAATCGAACCCTCACGGCCAGCTTGGAAGGCTGGAACTCTACCGTTGAGCTACACCCGCAT
>JAZKII010000064.1:0-7436 GCA_040384945.1 Pseudomonadota bacterium | reverse complement strand
TGGTGGAGAAGGCAGGATTTGAACCTGCGAACGCTTGCGCGGACAGATTTACAGTCTGTTGCCATTGACCACTCGGCCACTTCTCCGTCGGTATTAATCATTTTAAAAATGAGCGCGGCTTTCTAAAGGAAGGTAAATTGAAAGTCAATTAGGGCAATTTTAGAATTTAGATTTTTTCTAAATTATGGACTGTTTTTTCATTTTGAACTTCGCCGGTATTTAGCACCGTTTTTGGCTCTATAACCAATGCCCAAACCTCTTCTTTCGGGCTTGGACAATGTTCAACATTTTTTGGAACTAAAATCATTTCTCCCGGATTTGCGGTTAAAACTCGATCGCGAAATTTTATGATTAATTCGCCTTTAATCACGATAAAAAGCTCATCTTCCTCTTTGTGTGAATGCCAAACAAAATCACCCTGAAATTTTACAAGTTTAATAAAATTTTCATTCAATTCGCCAATAATTTTTGGCGACCAATGGTCTGAAAAAAGTGCGAATTTTTCTTCAAGATTAATTTTTTGCGGCTCTTTCATGATTACAAATTTTGCAGTTAGAATTTTTTTGTAATTTTACTTTGCGAAACTCATTTTTTAGGAAATCGGAAACTAGAATTTTCCCGACTAAACTTTCTTCAATTCCTAAAATTTCTTTTATTGTAACTGTTGCTTGAAGTGCGCCGATTGTGCCGGCGACTGAACCTAAAATTCCTTTTTCGGATAAAGGTAATGAAAAAGTTTCATCAACAATATTTGGGTTAAAACAGGCGTAACAGGGATTATTATTTTCGTAAGATTTAAAAACCGAAACCTGTCCTAAAAATCCTTTTACGGCGGCGAAAATTAATGGTTTTTTTTGGTGATGGCAAATTTCGTTAATTATAAAACGAGTCGGGAAATTATCGGTGGCGTCTAAAATATAATCGTAATTCTGGCTGATTTTTCTAAGGCTTTCACGAGTTGCACGCTCAGAGAAAATTTCGAGTTTTACATCGGAATTTAAAAGAGAAATTTTTTCTTTGGCGCTTTCAACTTTTTTTTGTCCGAGATTTTTTTCATTGTGAATTACTTGGCGCTGTAAGTTGGAAAGCTCAACCACATCATCATCAATTACACCAATATTTCCAATCCCTGCCGCAGCTAAATAAAATAAAGCCGGAGAACCCAAACCTCCCGCACCAACAATTAAAACCCGCGCGCGCAATAATTTTTCCTGACCTTGTTCACTAATTTCAGGAAGAATTGTATTGCGCAAATAACGCTGTTTTTGTTGGTCGGAAAGTGACATAAATTAATGGCCGGTTGATCCAAATCCACCAGCGCCACGAGTTGTTTCATCCAAATCTTGAACTTCAACAACTTGCGCTTGTTCATGTCTAGCAATTACAACTTGAGCAATTCTCATGCCGCGCGTGATTGTGAAATCAACTTGCGAGTGATTAATTAAAATTGCGCAAACTTCGCCGCGATAGTCTGAGTCAACGGTTCCCGGGCTGTTTAAAACTGTGATGCCATTTTTTAATGCTAAACCCGATCTTGGGCGCACTTGGGCTTCGAAGCCTTTTTCTAAAGCAATTGAAATTCCGGTTTTTACTAATTTTATTTCGCCGGCTTTGATAATAATTGGTTCGTCAATTGCGGCAAGCAAGTCCATTCCAGCGCTTCCGGTTGTTTCATATTTTGGCAAAGGAAGATCTTTACCATTTTCTAGTTTTTTGATTTTTAGGATTGTCATTTTGTAAATTTGTAGAGATTGGAGAGATTAAAATTCTTGGTTGATAAATTTGCTTTGGACGCATAAAAATTGCGACTCTTTTTTTCCTCATCTAAAAAATCTTTATAAAAATGTCCGAAAAGTCTCTTTCGCCGAAAGATGAAAGCCGTAGAAAATTGCTTACTGCAACTGCTTATAGCGCCGCTGGAATTGGTGCTGCTTGCGCAATTTTGCCATTCATTGACAGCATGAATCCGTCAAGCGACGTTCAGGCTTTAGCTTCAACTGAAGTTGATATTTCCAACATCAAAGCCGGCGAAGAAAAGAAAGTTATGTGGCGCGGCAAGCCAGTTTCAATCAGAAGACGCACCAAAGCTGAAATTGATGAAGCTAACGCTGTTGATATTAAAGAATTGCGCGACCCGCAAACTGACGCCGAGCGCGTAAAAGCCGGTAAAGAAGAATGGCTCGTTACAATTGAAATTTGCACGCATTTAGGTTGCATTCCAATCATGGGACAAGGCGATTATAAAGGCTGGTTCTGCCCTTGCCATGGTTCACAATATGATACTTCAGCCAGAATTAGAAAAGGCCCAGCGCCGAGAAATCTGGAAATTCCACCTTACGAATTTGTAGGTGATACTAAAATTAAAATCGGCTAGTTCGCTTACGCCCTTTGGGCTACAGCGCGCCAAGGCCGCTAACTAAATAAAAATTATGTCTAACCATATTGAAAATGACTTTCCTAAAAGTCTTACCGAAACATCAAAAGTTGCAAAATGGGTGAATGATCGGTTGCCGATTATTTCAACTATTGAAAATACACTTTTTAAACATCCTTATCCAAAAAATTTAAGCTATTGGTGGAGCTTCGGATCGATTGCTGGCATTGCTTTAGTAGTGCAAATCTTAAGCGGTCTTTTCCTTTCAATGCATTATGTTGCCAACACCCAAATGGCATTTAATTCAGTTGAACATATCATGCGCGACGTGCGCTACGGTTGGTTGCTGCGCTATATTCACGCAGTTGGCGCTTCGATGTTTTTCGTAGCCCTTTACGCCCACATCGCTCGCGGCGTTTATTATGGTTCATATAAAGCACCTCGCGAAATTTTATGGTGGGTTGGGATCGTGATTTTCTTGCTTACAATGGCAACGGCTTTCATGGGTTATGTTTTACCTTGGGGCCAAATGAGTTTCTGGGGCGCGACTGTAATTACCAATTTATTTTCCGCTCTTCCTATTGTTGGAAAATCAATCGTAACCTGGCTTTGGGGCGGTTATTCAGTTGATAATCCAACCTTAAACCGTTTCTTTTCTTTGCACTTTTTACTACCATTCGTAATTGTTGGCGTAGTTTTAATTCACCTGGTTTCGCTTCATACTGTAGGTTCTAACAACCCAACTGGCGTTCAAATTAAAACTAAAAAAGACGTGATTCCTTTCCACCCATATTTCACTATTAAAGATATGGTTGGATTTGTGGCTTTCTTTTTAGTTTTCGGATATTTCTTATTTTTCTATCCCAACTCTTTAGGACATCCAGATAACTACATTCCAGCCAATCCAATGGTGACTCCGGCACATATCGTGCCTGAATGGTATTTCCTGCCTTTCTACGCAATTTTACGCGCCGTTCCAGATAAACTCGGTGGTGTTTTGATGATGTTTGGCGCCATCGCTTTACTTTTTGCTTTGCCATTTTTAGATCGCAGCAAAGTAGTTTCCGGCGCTTATCGTCCACTTTTCAAAAAAATATTTTGGTTATTTGTCGCCAATTTCGTGTTTTTAGGCTGGCTCGGAAAATCACCTGCAGAAGGTTGGTACATCTGGGCTTCGCGCTTTGCAACTTTCTATTATTACGCTTACTTTTTAGTGATTTTACCAAATTTACCGAAGTTTGAAAAAACTTTACCTTTGCCGGAATCAATCGACGCGGATTTCCAAAAAAAACATCCGCATAATTAATTTCACAAAAGACGAAAAATAAAAAATGAAAAAACTTTTTTTAATCTTATCACTAATCTCTTTCTCCAGCTTCGCCAACGAAGGAGGCCATGATTCTCATGATCCGCTTTCAACTTCGGCATTGCACCCAAAACAAATGAAATGGGAATTTGACAGTGCCTTCGGTCGCTTCGATCGCGCTTCAATTCAACGTGGATTTCTGGTTTATAAAGAAGTTTGCTCCGCTTGCCACAGCTTGAAATTAGTGGCTTACCGCAATTTAACTGAAGTTGGTTTTTCTGAAGAAGAAGTTAAACAAATCGCCAGCGAATATTCTGTAACTGACGGCCCCAATGATGATGGCGAAATGTTTGATCGCCCTGCTTTACCATCGGATAAATTTGTTGGCCCTTACGCTAACGAACAAGCAGCACGCTCTGCAAATGGCGGCGCTTTTCCACCAGATTTATCTTTAATTGTTAAAGCCCGTCACGATGGCCCGAATTATGTTTATTCATTAATCACCGGTTTCACTGATGCGCCGGAAGGCTTTCACATGAATGAAGGCAAAAATTACAATCCATATTTCGAAGGCCGCCAAATTTCAATGCCAGCGCCAATTTCTGACGATGGCCAAGTTGAATATAAAGATGGAACCTACGCTACCAAAGAACAAATGGTTATGGACGTTGTAAACTTTTTACAATGGGCTGCAGAACCAGAAACCGAACATCGTAAAAAAATGGGCGTTCGCACCATGATTTTCTTAGGCGTTTTATTCTTAATCTTGATTGCCGCTAAAAAAGCGGTTTGGAAAAAAATTAAATAATTACCGGATATGACTTTTCAATTTAACGAAGAAAACCAGCAAAAAGTTCGCGAAATTTGCGCAAAATATCCTGCTGACAGACAAAAATCCGCAGTAATGCCTTTGCTTGATTTAGCGCAAAGACAAAACCAAAATTGGATTTCAAAAGATGTTATCGCCTGCATCGCCGAAATTTTAAAAATGCCGGAAATAAAAGTTTACGAAGTAGCAAGTTTTTACACGATGTATAACTTAAAACCAGTTGGAAAATATTTGTTACAATTCTGCAAAACCACGCCTTGCATGCTTCGCGGCATTGATAAAATTATTAAAGATTGCGAAGAAAAATTAGGAATTGAAATGGATGAAACCACGCTTGACGGTGTATTTACACTGAAAGAAGTTGAGTGTTTGGGCGCTTGCGTAAATGCGCCGGTTGTGCAAATTAACGATGATTTTGCCGAAGATTTAACCAGCGAAAATTTCTTGAAAATTTTGGAAGATTTAAAAGCTGGGAAAGAATTTAAAGTTGGCTCGCAAGTTGGCAGACAATGTTCAGCTCCAGCAGAATAAAGATCTTGAAACAAACCACAAATATGAATCCCGAAATAAAAATTTCACTCGCAACCAAAAAAGATTTTCCCGACATCTGGCGCATTTTTAAAAGCGTGATTTCTAGCGGCGACACTTACGTAAACCGTGCTGAAACCACGGCCGAAGCAGCTTACGAAAAATGGATGAATATTGCTGCACAAACGTTTGTCGCCCGAATTAACAATCAAATCGTCGGCGCTTATTTAATAAAACCAAATCACGTCGATCGCGGCTCGCATATTGCGAATGCCAGTTATATTGTTGATGAAAATAAACGCGGATTTGGCATTGGAAAATCTCTGGCACTTCATTCAATTGCTACGGCGAAAGAATCAGGCTACAAAGCGATGCAATTTAATTTTGTTGTTTCCACCAATAAAGCTGCTGTAAACTTATGGCAATCAGTCGGATTTAAAATTATCGGTACCATTCCTCAAGGCTTTAACCATCAGGCTCTAGGCTATGTTGATGCTTACATAATGTTTCGCGAATTATAATTAATTAAAAATTTAAAAAAGCAGTGATCAGAGTTAAAGATTTATCTATTTCATTTTCAGGACATGACGTTTTTACCGATGCCAGTTTCATCATTAATGGCCGCGAGAAGGTTGGTTTAATTGGGCGCAACGGTAGCGGAAAATCTACTTTCTTAAAATTAATCCTTAAAAAACTTGAACCCGATTCAGGCGCAGTTGAAATCCCGCGCGGCTACAGAATTGGCCACTTAGAACAACATATTCATTTTACCCACGAAACAGTTTTAGATGAAATTTGTTCAGTTTTACCGGAAGATCGCGAGCATGAAGGCTGGAAAGGTGAAAATATTTTATATGGCTTGGGCTTTACTTACGACGATCTCTACAAAGATCCAAAAAAATTCTCCGGCGGTTATCAGGTTAAATTAAATCTGGCTAAATTGCTTTTGGTTGAACCACAAATGTTGTTGCTCGACGAGCCAACCAACTATCTCGATATTCACTCAATTCGCTGGTTAAAAGAATTTTTGAAAGAATGGGAAGGCGAATTAATTTTAATCACTCACGACCGCGGATTCATGGATGACGTGGTTACGCACACTTTAGTTATTCACCGCAAAGCCTTTAAAAAAGTTCCGGGCAACACGCAAGGCATTCGCGAAAAAATTGCCGCTGAAGAAGAAATTTACGAAAAAACCCGCGTTAACGAAGATAAACAAAGACAAAAAACCCAAGAATGGATTGACCGCTTCGGCGCTAAAGCCAGCATGGCGAGCCGCGCGCAATCACGGGTTAAAATGTTGGAAAAACAGGATGTGAAAGAAAAACTTTCTCACGTTGCAACTCTTGATTTTGAGTTCACGCATAATCCTTACGCCAGCAAAGAAAATATGGTTGAAGCGGAGAATTTAGGCTTTGGTTATAATCCCGAACATTTGCTGATTCACAATCTCGGTTTCAAAGTTGCGGATGGCGAAAAAATCTGCATCATCGGGAAAAATGGTAAAGGTAAATCAACTTTATTGAAACTGATCACCCAAGATTTGCTTCCACTTAAAGGAAATATCAAAACTAACGCTAAAACTGAAATCGGCTATTTCGGACAGATGAATATTGATCGTCTCGATAAAAATCGTACCGTTTACGAAGAGCTCCAAAAAGTTGATGAAAAACTTCCAATAAGCCGCGTACGCCAGGTTTGCAGCAACATGATGTTTAACAATGATTTGGCGAATAAGAAAATTTCCGTGCTTTCGGGCGGTGAAAAAAGCCGCGTGATGTTGGGGAAAATTTTATTGAAAGGCGTGAATTTATTACTTCTCGATGAGCCAACAAATCACCTTGATATGGAATCTTGCGAAGCCTTGTTGGAAGCGATCAAAAACTTCAAAGGCGCTGTAATTGTAGTTACGCACGACGAACATTTCTTAAAACAAATCGCTAATAAATTAATCGTTTTCGACGATAATAAAACCTTCACTTTCGAAGATTCGTACGAATTCTTCTTAAAAAGAATCGGTTGGAAAGATCATTAAAAATATGAAAAAAATCCTGTTTTGCGCTTTATTTTTCTGCTCAATTTTTTCTGCTAATGCAGCCGAAAAAAAAGCGCCGATTAAGACAGACCAGGATTTATGCAATGCCAATAAATCCTGCCGCAAAGTTTGTGATTTAAAAATTGCCGGAGAATTTGATGACTTGAACCCGGATCACCAAAAAATGATTTTGGATTGCGCCGGAGAAATTACTAAAAGTCGGGTGGATATTAAGAAATAGAATTCTAACTCAAACCCGCATGGACCTCTTCGTGAAGAGGGAACTATATATTTGAGTTGCCAAATTAGGTAATTTTCAGGTCATCGAGCAAAGGCCTTTAGGCCGTCGTCGAGATGCTGGCTG
>JAZKII010000063.1:0-3767 GCA_040384945.1 Pseudomonadota bacterium | reverse complement strand
GTCGAGATGCTGGCTGGATGTTGCAAAATCGAACCAGCATCTCGACGACGCACTTCGTGCTTTGCTCGATGACCTTAATTATTCTTTTTTACTCAAAAATTCTCCACCACGAAATTTCTTCGCCACCGCATCAAGTGTCGCGTTGATAAAAGTAATCTTCCCGCTATCAAAAAAACTCGCCGCAATATCGACATATTGATCAACCACAACCTTTGCCGGAATATCATGCATAAATTTCAACTCAAAAGTTCCAAAGCGTAAAATCTGGCGCGAAACATCTTCAATTCTTTCCATCGTCCAGCCTTCACGCAGAAAGCTTGAAACCTCTTCATCAATTTTTGGAGTATCAAGAGAAACGCCGGTTAAAAGTGTATTTAAAAAATTCTCATCAATTTCTTCGCGAAACGAACAGGCGTCCAATTCCGGGTTTAATAAATAATTTTCAATCACGTCATTTTTGACTTCATCAAGCTTTTTTTCGCCATCCAAAAAATCATATTGGTAAAGAATTTGCACTGCCATCAGGCGGGTCAAGGCTTTCTTGTAATTAATCGGCGCTTTTTTTGTTTTTATTTTTTCGTTCATTATTTTGAGGTCTATTGATTGACTTTTGTCGGTCGCGCTTTTTAAATGTCTTTGATAAATTTTTCCCATCTTTTTCTTTACAAATATCAAAATGCCAAAAAGAACAGACATTAAATCCATCCTCATCATCGGGGCTGGACCAATCGTTATCGGACAAGCTTGCGAGTTTGACTATTCCGGAACCCAAGCCTGCAAAGCACTGCGCGAAGAAGGTTACCGCGTGATTTTGATCAATTCAAATCCGGCAACAATCATGACTGATCCGGATATTGCTGATCGTACATACATTGAACCGATCAACGCTGTTATCGTTGAAGAAATCATCAGAAAAGAAAAGCCGGATGCAATTCTGCCAACAGTTGGTGGACAAACGGCGCTAAACTGTGCGATAGAATTAGCTAAAAAAGGTGTTCTCGAAAAATATAATGTTGAATTAATCGGCGCTTCAATTGAAGCAATTAACAAAGCTGAAGATCGCGCGCTTTTCCAAAAAGCGATGGATAAAATCGGTCTTGAAACCCCGAAAAACGCCATTGTACACAATATGGAAGAAGCTTGGGCCGTATTGCCAAAAATTGGTTTACCGGCAATTATTCGCCCATCTTTCACCATGGGCGGCGCGGGTGGCGGTGTGGCTTACACTAAAGAAGAATATCAACAAATCATCGAATATGGTTTAACAATTTCTCCAACTCATGAAGTGCTGATTGATGAATCAATCATTGGTTGGAAAGAATATGAAATGGAAGTTGTACGCGACAAAAATGACAACACGATCATTATTTGTTCAATTGAAAATGTTGACCCGATGGGCGTACATACAGGCGATTCAATCACGGTTGCACCGGCGTTAACTTTGACTGACAAAGAATATCAACGCATGCGTAACGCTTCAATTGCGGTGCTTCGCGAAATCGGTGTAGAAACAGGAGGATCAAATGTGCAATTCGCAGTGAATCCGGCTGACGGCCGCATGACTGTAATTGAAATGAACCCAAGAGTTTCGCGCTCTTCGGCACTTGCTTCTAAAGCAACAGGTTTCCCAATTGCCAAAGTCGCGGCGAAATTAGCGGTTGGTTACACTCTCGATGAAATTAAAAATGATATCACCGGCGGCGCAACGCCAGCTTCATTTGAGCCGACAATTGATTATGTAATTACTAAAATCCCGAAATTCACTTTTGAAAAATTCAAAGGCAGCGACAACGTGCTTTCCAGCTCAATGAAATCAGTTGGCGAAGTTATGGGAATCGGTCGTTCATTCATCGAAAGTTTCCAAAAAGCGCTACGTTCTTTGGAAGGAAATTTAAGCGGATTAGATGAAATCGCGATTGCCTCGGAAGATCCGGAAACCCGCGTTAAAATCATTAAAGAAAAACTTAAAATTGCCGCTCCGAATCGATTATTATTGATCGCACAAGCAATGCGCGAAGGAATTTCCTGTGAAGAAATTAATGAAATTACTTCTTACGATCCGTGGTTTTTAGAGCAGGTTTATTCAGTGATTTTGGTGGAAGCAAAAGTTCGCAAAGAAGGTTTACCAAAAAACCGCGAAGATTTTCTTAATTTAAAACGCATGGGTTTTGCTGATAAACGTTTGGCAAAAATTACCGGACAAACCGAAAAAGAAGTTCGCGAATTGCGTTGTGCTTTAGGTTTGAACCCGAGCTACAAACGCGTAGATTCTTGCGCGGCGGAGTTTGATTCGGTTACTTCTTACATGTATTCAACTTACGAAGAGTAAGTTTAATAGATCGCAAAACCCCCCCAACCCTCCTTAACAGGGGGGCTTTTAGACCGAACTCGGGTTAAGCCCCCATGTTAAGGAGGGTTGGGGGGGTTTTTACACTCTCATTTTTTAATTTCATGAAACATCTCTCCTACAAACACACTAAAAACCACGACGAACTTTTTGTTGAAAATGTTGCTGTTGCAAAAATCGCCGCTGAAGTTGGAACACCATTTTATTGTTATTCCACAAAATCTTTAGTTGAAAATTACAAAGCATTTTCTGACGCTTTTGATGATGCAAAAATCACCGATTATAAAATCTGCTACGCCATTAAAGCCAATTTCAACATCCATTTAGTAAAAATTTTAAGCAGCCTCGGAGCCGGAATTGACGCGGTTTCAGCCGGAGAAGTTTTTCGCGCTTTAAAATCTGATATTGATCCGAAAAAAATCGTTTTCGCCGGAGTTGGCAAAACCCGCGAAGAAATGGAATATGCGCTAAAAAACGGTGTTGAAGAATTTTCAGTCGAATCAATTGCCGAAATGTTTTTGCTTAATGAAGTTGCAACTTCGCTCAAAACCAAAGCCAAATTTTCTTTGCGCGTAAATCCAAATGTTGATGCCAAAACCCACGATAAAATTTCTACTGGCAGAAAAGGTGATAAATTCGGCGTTGATATTGAAAAAGCCGAAGAAATTTATGCCCAAGCTGCCAAGCTTCCCGGTCTTGAAATTTATGGTATTTCAACTCACATCGGTTCACAAATTACCAAGCTTGAGCCATTCAAACTGGCTTTCCAAAAATTGCGTGAACTTTGCCTGACATTAAAAAAACAAGGCCATAAAATTTCGGCTTTGGATTTCGGCGGCGGCATCGGGATTTTATATAAAAATGAAACCACACTTTTAATTCACGAATATGCCTTGTTAATCAAGGAAATGACCAAAGATTTAAATGTTAAAATCACCATCGCACCAGGCCGCGCAATGGTTGGAACGGCAGGAATTTTAGCAACAAAAGTGGTTTTCTTAAAAGAAACGGATGTCAAAAATTTTGTGATTATTGATGCCGCGATGAATGATTTAATGCGCCCCGGTCTTTATGGATCTTATCACGAAGTTTTGCCGGTAGTTAAAAAAACCGGTGCCAAAGCGCTTTACGACTTAGCCGGCCCAGTTTGCGAAAGCACCGATATTTTAGCCAATGCCCGAGAATTAGTTGATCCGAAATCAGATGATTTATTCGTATTTTGTAGCGCCGGTGCTTATGGTTCATCAATGTCGAACGAATATAATTGCCGTCCAATGATTCCGGAAGTTTTGGTTGATGGGGAAGAGTTTAAAGTGATTCGCAAACGCCCGAGTTTTGAGGAGATGTTGCGGTTGGAAAATTTTTAATTCTTTTCTTGAGCATTGCAAAACCCCCCAACCTCCCTTAACAGGGGGGCTTT
>JAZKII010000062.1:0-26376 GCA_040384945.1 Pseudomonadota bacterium | reverse complement strand
CGCCAAAATGCCGCAACCGCATGAAAAATTTGGCGTCTTAATGCTGATGGACGAGTTTCCAACTTTAGGAAAAATGGAACAATTTTTAGCCGGTATCGCTTATTTCCGTGGTTATCGCGTGCGTTTGTTTTTGATTATTCAAGATACTGAGCAGCTGAAAGGGATTTATGAAGAAAGTGGCATGAACTCGTTTTTATCAAACTCGACTTATCGTATTACATTTGCGGCCAACAACATGGAAACTGCGAATTTAATTTCACAACTTTTGGGTAATAAAACTGCGACCCAAATTTCTTATAACAAACCGAAATATCTCGATTTAAACCCTGGCGCTCGTTCGCTCCACGTTTCTGAAACACAGCGGGCCTTGCTTTTACCGCAAGAGGTTATTCAACTTCCGCGAGATGAGCAAATTATTTTAATCGAGTCTCAACCACCGATTAAATCGAAAAAGATTTTCTATTTTAAAGATAAGTTTTTCACCAGCCGCTTGTTCAAAAAAATCGCCATTCCTAAACAAGAACCTTACATGCCGGATTATTCGAAAAATAAATCTTCGAAAGATGCTCCAAAAGATGCCGCTAAAGATGATTCTTCGGGAACTATTGCAGGATAGCGCTGGCGCTGAACTGGGTTTGTAATTCTAGGGAACTATATAAATCACGTCATTGCGAGCGAAGCGTGGCAATCCACTTTTAATCACATAATGGATCTCGCAATGACGTGATTTATTTTACTATGAATTCTTAAAAGATTCTCTTTCTAACTTCTTGAGTAATTGCAAAACCAATCATAAAAATCATCCAAAATAAAAGGGCTAAAACTGGTGTTTTTAATAACACATCAATCCAGAAATCAAAACGGTTGAAACCCACAAAAATCACCAAAGGATAATTTTCAATAATGTGGTAATAAGCATATTTAAACCTGCCCGCTTTCAATGTTGTGGGCATCGCACCTGATGGCGGAATCCAATCGCGGCATTTTTCAACCAGTCCTGGAATTGTTTTATAAATTTTAGCGCGATGTGGCGTGTTAGCAGAAATAAAAACTATTTTATCAATATCCTGATTAAAAGAATCGCGATTAGCTAAAATGAAAGAACCTCCGGATTTAACCACATCTTCAGAACGATTTAGTAATTCTTTAATGTTAATTCCTGAAATTACCGTACCCATAAATTCATCGCGCGAATTAGAAATTCCAACTGCCACCGGAAGAATTAAAGTATTGCTCATCTTACCGACATCTGGTTTTGAAAATTGCAAAACCCATGGTTCATATTTTGATCTCCAAGTATAATTTCGATCGGCTAGGCTTTCACGATTTTTCATTATACCATCAAGAGTATTAACCGAGAAACGATGTTTTTTGTCACCCCAACTAAATTTTGACCAGGAAATCACATTATTAGATGAGCCTTGGAGACGAATTGTATCTTTGAATAAATTATCGATGAAATTCAAATCATCGAATTTATTATTATCTGTAATCACTTTTCCTAAGTGAATACTCAATGTACTTACATAATCAATTGGCTCTGAAATCACAGAGTGAAGCTTTCCAGCATCAACAATCAATTGGTGGTTAGTTTTGTTTTTTACTAAAATATAGCTGGTAAAAAATGAGGTAACTAGAATTACAGCAATAAGCCTAGTGCTAATCTGTGGTAAGTAATCAGACATATTAATTTGATTTTTAGGTGATTTAAGAAGATAAAAATAAAGCCAATTTTCCCTAAGGTTTTTCTTGGCCTTATATTAGGTTTTTGAAAATATTATGGCTTGAATAAATTCACTAAAAAGCCATTTCAATTTTTGTTTAAAAAACATCCCATTTCGAAACATGTTAATTTCATCAAAAGCAATAAAAGCAGCTGTAATTGGAAATCCTATTTCACATTCTTTATCGCCGAAAATTCATAATTTTTTATTAGAAAAACATCAAATTGATGGCGTTTATTTAGCGCTGAAAATTGAGAAAAATGATTTAGCTATTTGCGTTGATTCGCTAGTAAAAATGGGCTTTGCCGGCTTTAATGTCACAGTTCCGCATAAGGAAGAAATTTTTAAACTTTGTGATTATACCAGCAATACCGCGAAACTTTGTAAAGCTGTAAATACTGTAATTGTGACGCAGGATAAAAAACTTTTCGGACATAATTCCGACGCGGAAGGTTTTATAAATCACTTCAAAAACTGTGCGCCGGATTTTGATTTTCCAAATAAAAATATTTTTGTAATTGGTGCTGGTGGAGCGGCACGGGCGGCGGTTTATTCGCTGATAAAAGCTAAATCAAAAAAGATTTTTATTACTAACCGCAACCAGAATCGCGCTGAAGAATTAATAAAAGATTTTGCTGATTTTGCTGCTGAAAAAAAATGCGAGTTAGAATTTTTAGATGCGAAAAATTTTGAAAAAAAATTAGATATTTGCGATTTATTGGTAAATAGCACAACGCTTGGAATGCATGGACAAGAGCCTTTGAGGATTGATCTGAAACATTTAAACAAAAACGCGATTGTTTATGATATTGTTTACAAACCTTTAATGACTGAACTTTTAACAGTTGCGCAATCGCGAGGAAATAAAATCATCACCGGAGTTGGAATGCTTTTAAATCAAGCTTTAATCGGCTTTGAATCCTGGTTTAAACAAAAACCGGATGAAAAGTTTTTGATCGAGATTTTGGAGGATTTGGAGAGTTAACTTCTGTCAGAATCAATTTTCTTTTCCTTATTTTCTCCAGATAAATTTGCCGTTTCAAAACCGCCTTCTTTGCTCCTAGATCGGAAAATTCCCTTTGGCTGAGCATCTGAATATGCGATTCTGCCTTCAATTTTGACGGTTCCATTTTGCGGTGGAACAAAATCAGCATAGCCGATTTTATAGTCAGAATTCTCCTGACTTAGCCGCCTCGTGCGAATCTCAGTAAGATCCTCTTCCTGCGTCACGATTTCACTTTTATCTACTTCATTAGCCAAACCCTTAATCTCCACTCCATAATATTCCACACGGGTAATACGTTGCGGCAAAACCGACTCAAACAAGTCATACTTCCTGAGTGTATTGACTACCATTGCCTGTAAATTATCAACTACACCCCAAAATTTATTTTTTGAGGCCAGATCAGGATTAGTTTTATATTGAACAACCGAAATAGCTGCATCCTCCTGCTTCACTCCGGCGCGGTCTAGCCAATCTTGCAAAAGATCCATATTATACACCATATAAGGCAGCAAATGACCTAATTTTTTACTTTTTCCTTTCGCCTCAGTAGTAGTTTTTAAATCTGCGGGAGAATAAAAAATTTCACCTTCCTGAAGATGCAATTCACCACGAAAAAATTCATCGCCATATCTTTGCTGTTCATCCTTGAACATGGCTTGTCCCGGAACTGTCAAAACCACGTCATCTCTGGTAATTTTTCTAAGTGATTCTAAAAAATCATCACGCGTTGCTGAAGGAAAAATATGGGAAGTTGGACCATATAGTGAACTGGTCACATCAACAGTTCCGATAGAATGTACTAGTAGTTGCGGATCAATATCCGGTGCAACCGGCGACAATAATTCAATCACCAGGTTATCTTGCTGCATAATTCCGTGCTGCCTTAGTGCTCCCTCAATTTTATATTCAGATAAATCCTCAAATTTCAGGTCTTTTAATTTTGTTTTATATGATTCAATTCCGGTGGAAGAAATATCATAAGCCTTAACTACAATATTTATGTCTCTTATCTCTTGAGCAAGCCACTGATAAAATTGTAAATCACGACCATCGCCGCAACCAAAATCGAATATCACAAAATCATATGAAGGTGCTTTGGGAATTTTTTGCTCGTCAGCACGATCTTTTCTCCATTCTGCAACTGCTTCTTGAAAATCTGCTATTTCTTCCCTTTTTTTATTTAAGGATTTATCTATGGCATTAATGAGAAAACGCCATTCACCAAGTGGAAGTGGATTATTTTCATCAAATCTGTCCGCATAAACTGAAGGCTCACCATTTTGACCCATTGCGTAGCGTAGTTCATAAACTTCTGAGACATTTTTTGCTGAAGCTTTCTCTGCTAATGTTCTTCCCAATGTACTAAAGCTGGGCTTCTTTGGTTGACTTATATATTTAGCTCGTTTGTTATTTTCGAAACCATCTGAACCAGATTCATCGGATGGAGATTGATCATCACTGGACTGTTCGGAATCAAATTTTGGCATTTTAAAAAGAAAAAATGAGATTAAAAAGTTTAAGCAAAGATTATAAAGTATTTTTCAACTTGGTAGTCTTTGCCTCAGTTCTAATTGCTACAACAACATTATATTTTTCATACAGGGATTTTACTAAAGTCTCTAAACAAGCTATGAGAAGCACCACGAATAAAATCGATCAACAAATTACTGAATCCCTTTCCTATCTCGAGAATATTTCCAACTTTGTAGCAAATCAAATAATAAAATACGGAAATTCAAAAAAAGAAAATATTGCGTCAATTTTGATTAACACTCGTCCCAAAATAAATGACAATGGCTATGATTTTTTCACCTGGACACTTTTCGATTTTGTTGATGCCAATAATTACGTAGTTGCAAGCAGCACGCACGGTGCGATCACAAATCCGATTTTAATCACCAATGAAGAAAGATCTTGGATTTACGAAGCCAAACAAAAACCCTGGAAACTTTTATCTTCCAAAGTCGATATCGGAATTATCAGCCGCGAACCAATTATTCCTTTTGGTTTTGGTATTAGTGATAAAGGAAAATTTCTCGGCACAATTTCTTTTGGCATCAATGTTGAAAAATTACAAAGAAAGTTAGAACTGCTTTCCAGCATTCCTTACATTAAATTCGTAGTTTTTGATGATAAAAATTCGGTTATTCTTTCATCGGAAAATTTCAACAAAGAACAGGTTTTTGAAATCTCCGATGGTTTTGAAAAACTTGACAAAAGCCTGTTAAACCCCGGTTTCATTGAGATCAATAACCAGACTTTTTATTACCAGCCCAATTCCCTGCATTCTTTTGCAATTTTAACCGGCATTAACAAAAAAATGTTTTTGTCGGAATTGCGCATCAATTTTTTACCTAATTTTCTTAACACTTTATATTTAACCACTTTTTTCCTGATCTTACTTTTCTTTTTTAGAACCAGGCTTTTAAACCCGGTTATTCAGCTTTCCAATTCAGCACGCGAAATTTCTCAAGGAAATACTAATGTTTATGTTCCGCATGCCGAAATTTCTGAAATTGATTTACTGGCAGAATCAATTGAACAAGTTCGCGAATTTGTAGAAAAACAGGCGCAAGGCAAGATGCTGGCGGAACAAGCCAATTTTAATAAAACCGAATTTTTAGCTTCAACGGCTCATGAATTAAAAAATATCGTCGCCGGAATTATTGGTTTGGCAGAAATTGTAAAAATTAATTTTTCAGAAAAAGCCGAATCAAATGACAAGAATTTTTCGGCGCCGGAAATTTTGGAAAATCAGAATTTCCTCGAAGATATTGTAAAATTGGGCGAAGAACTTTCCGAATTTATTCATGATATTATTGACGTTAATCAATCCCAAACCGGAGATTTCAAAATTGAGGAACAGTCTCTTGTCGATATAAAAGAAATAGTTATGCGCTCGGTAAAATTACTAAGAATCCGCGCCATAAAATCACAAAAACAAATTATTGCCAACTTTATAAAAAAGGATGATGAAGATTTTATCGTCAATAATATCGACCCGAGAAGAATCAAACAAGTTCTGGTGAATTTAATCAGCAATTCAATTAAATATGCTGACGACAAAACTGTGATTGAAGTAAAGCTGGAAAAATTAAATGAAGGTGTTTCAGAAACCCTGCAAATCTCCATATTAAATAGCATCAAGCAAAACCCACATATCAGCAATGAGCGCAAAACTTATTTGCAAAATATTGTCAAAAAATCACGCCCGAAAGTAATGATAAGTATCAAAGATCACGGTGACGGAATGAGTGAAAATGAAATTAAAATTGCGCTGGAAAAATATGGCCGAATTGAAATGACTCAAAATAAATTCATTGATTCAACCGGACTAGGCTTGCCTTTGGTAAAACATCTGATTGAAATGCAGGGCGGAATGATGGTTATTTCATCGGAAAAAGGTGTGGGAACGGAAGTGAAAGTGTTTTTGTAAACTTAAACTAGAGCTGGATATTGCGCTGGACTGGGTTTGTAACCCAGTCCACACGTTCAGTTCAAATAGACATGAACATAAGGACGGGATTACAAATCCCGTCCTGCCCCGAGTTTGCAACTCTAAAACATAATTAATTTTTAAAAACCTAATCGGAAAAACCAATATGCTAAACTTCATCAAATCAATCCTGCGCACAATTCGCACCGTAATTCTTTCCCTCATCCTAATCTGCCTCGTGATTTTCATGGTTAATAATCGCGACACTATTCAAGTACATTTTTATCCTTTGCCTTTCGATATCGAAACCAAAACTTTTTTAGTAATAATTTTATTCTTCATTTTAGGAATGATCTTCGGCATTTTAGCCTGCACTCAAAATATCATCGGTCGTAGCATCAATAGTTTCAAGGATCGCCGCAAAATTAACCAGCTAGAAAAACAGGTTCAAAAAAAATAAGCCTGTACAGTTAATCATTTGTTGATTTCAAACTTTCTCTAAATAATATCCGCCAAATCAATTAATCACCACTCTTAAACGCTGTAAATTCCCTACTCTCTCAACTTTTAATCAATCAAATATGGCAAGTAATTTAACTATCATGGGCAACAAGGAAATTTTGTTGGTTGCTGAAAATATTGCACATGAAAAAGGCATCTCCCTTCAAGAGGTTGTAGAAGCCATGGAAGAAGGCATTAAGCTTGCCGCTAAGAAAAAATATGGTCACCATTTGGATATTGAATGCCGTATCGATAAAAAATCTGGCCAAATTAAATTATTCAATAAATTACAAGTTGTTGAAGATGATACTGAAGATTTCGATTCACGCACGCACATCACTTTAAAGCATGCCAGACTTGAAGATAAAGATGCTTCACTTGGTGATTCTGTAGTTCAAGAATTACCTCCAATCGATTTGAATCGCGTTGTTGCACAAGTTGCCAGAAATGAAATTATCCGCAAAGTTAAAGAAGCTGAGAAAAATAAAGAATATAACGAATTTAAAGATCGTCTTGGCGATATCGTTAGCGCTTCGGTTAAAAAAGTTGGTCTTAAAAATATCGTTATGGAAGTTGATGGTTATGAAGCTGTTATCCACGAAAGCGGCTTAATCCCTAGAGAAAATTTCCGCGTTGGCGACCGCATGCGTTGCTATATTGAAGATGTTCGCAAAGAACCGCACGGCGCACAAATTTTCCTTTCACGCACTCATCCACAATTTTTGGTTCGTTTGTTTGAACAAGAAGTTCCTGAACTTTACGATGGCAATATCGAAGTTAAAGCTGTGGCTCGTGACCCTGGTTCACGTGCTAAAATCGCTATTTATTCGCGCCGTGATGATATCGACATTATCGGTTCATTCATCGGTATTCGCGGAAGTCGCGTTCAATCTGTAAGCTCAGAATTACGCGGTGAAAAAATCGACATCATGAAATGGTCACCAAACATTGCTGAACTTGTAGTTAGCGCGCTAACTCCGGCTAAAGTAAGCAAAGTTGTAGTTGATGAAGAAAATGGTTTGATCGAAGTTGTAGTTGCTGAAGATCAATTAAGTTTGGCAATCGGCCGCGGCGGACAAAATGTTAAACTTGCTTCGAAATTAGTTGGTTACAAAATCGACGTTATGACTGACGAGCAAGAATCAGTAAGAAGAACTGCAGAATTCAACCAAGCTTCTAAATTGTTTGTTGAAGCTTTAGACGTTGAAGAAATGATTGCTAACCTTCTTGCTTCTGAAGGCTTCTTGAGTGTTGAAGAACTTGCATCAGCTGAAACTTCTGAAGTTGCTTCAATTGAAGGATTCGACGAAGATGTAGCGAAAGAAATCAAACGTAGAGCTGAAGAATAT
Source organism: Pseudomonadota bacterium (assembly GCA_040384945.1). Classification (GTDB taxonomy): domain Bacteria; phylum Pseudomonadota; class Alphaproteobacteria; order Rickettsiales; family UBA1997; genus UBA2645. The sequence goes on along the minus strand of JAZKII010000062.1, from coordinate 18,360 downwards.
TTACAAAAAACAGCTTAAAAAACGAAGAATTACCAAAGTGCTTTTGTCGTAGTTATTCGACATTAATTGTTACTAAAAGTTAGTACCACAACCCCCCAACCCCCCTTATCAGGCGGGCTTTAGACCGAACTCGGATTAAAAGCCCACCTGATAAGGGGGGTTGGGGGGTTGTGGTACAAAACTCAATATGATAACTAAACTTTTCGAAGTAACTGGTAATTGAAACAAAAATTAAAAATGACCGACTCAGAAAATAAAAACACAACACGTTCTACTCTAACCTTGAAACTTCCAACGTCGGCTGGTTCAACTCTTACCCTAAAAACTCCTGCCCCTGCTGAAGCTAAAAAAAGCAGTTCCTTGGTTCAAGTTACAATCAAAGGCCGCAAAAAAGAAAATAGAGATGATGATCGCGCGCCGACAGCTTTAAATAAAAGCGAATTTGAAGCTCGCATGAAAGCGATTTCTGAAACAAAAACAGAAATCAGTGAAGTTAAAACTCATGAAATTTTAAGCAAAATCACTCAAGAAAAACGTAAACTCTCTGAAAAAAAATCAGAAAAAGTTGAAGTTAAAGAACAAGAAGAAATTAGAGAAGAACCACTTGTAACAAAGGTTGAAGAAAAAGAGCAGATTGTTGCTGAAGAAAAAACTCAACCTCAAAAAGTAAATTCAAATTACAGTTTAGATAGTTTTGACGTTAGAAATAAAATCAGACAAAGTATTGAAGTCACTAACCGCCAAAAAGAAGAACGCGAAAAATTGATCGGTGTTAGAAAAAAAGAAGAACAAGATCGCTTAGAAAAAGAAAGAGTCGAAAGAGAAAAAAGAAAAGCCGTTAATAAAAAACCAATGGGCGGCGGCAATAATTTCAGAGCTCCGAGCAAACTTAGCGAAAGCGAAGAAGCAGCCCGCAAAAAACCAAATTTCAAAGAAGAGCGCGGCAATAGCAGAAAACAAACTTATATTATTGATGGCGATTCTGATGATAGCGAAGGCGGCCGCAGAAGAAGAAAAGCTAAATTAAGACAGCAACAAGAAGATAATTCACAAAAAGAATATAAGAAAATTGTACGCGAAGTTGCTTTGCCAGAACTTATCACCGTTTCTGAATTAGCAGAACGTATGTCAGAAAAAACCGGCGATGTTGTGAAAAAACTTTTCACCATGGGCATGGTTGTAACCAGTAACCAAGCTATTGACGCTGATACTGCCGAAATCATCATCGGCGAATTTGGCCATAAAGCGACCCGCGTTTCTCACTCCGACGTTGAAAATGTTTTGGATGAAGGCAGCGAATCTTTAGAATTATTACCACGCGCACCAGTTGTGACTATCATGGGTCACGTTGATCACGGTAAAACTTCTTTACTTGACGCTTTACGCGAAACTGACACCGCAGCTGGCGAACATGGCGGCATCACGCAACATATCGGCGCTTCCCGCATTTTAACCAAAGGCGGAAAATATATTACTTTCCTTGATACTCCAGGCCACGAAGCTTTCACTGAAATGCGTTCACGCGGTGCTAACATAACCGACATCGTAGTTTTAGTTGTAGCAGCTGATGATGGCGTGAAAGAACAAACAATTGAAGCAATCAGCCACGCGAAAGCGGCCGGCGTTCCGATTATTGTTGCGGTAAATAAAATTGACAAGCCAGGCAGCGACCCGGAAAGAGTTAAGCATGAACTTTTAACTCACGAAATTATCGCCGAAGATTTAGGTGGCGATGTAATGTTTATACCGGTTTCGGCAAAAAATAAAATTAATTTGGATAAGCTTGAAGAAGCAATTTTGCTGCAAGCTGAAGTTCTGGACCTGAAAAGTGTTTATGAAGGCAAATCAAGCGGCGCGGTTCTTGAATCGCGCGTTGATCCGGGTAAAGGCGTTATTGCTACTCTGCTTGTACAAAAAGGTACGCTAAACATTTCCGATTTGATCGTGGTTGGAACATCTTACGGCCGCGTTAGAAAAATGTCGGATGATGCAGGTAAAAATATTAAATCTGCAACTCCATCAGTTCCGGTAGAAGTTTTGGGGCTTGATAATGCGCCAAATGCCGGTGACAAATTCATGCAAGTTGATGAAGAAAGACAAGCCCGCGAAATTATTTCTTATCGCGAACGCAAAGAAAAAGAAGCTAAAGCCTTAAAAAATTCTGCTAAATCTTTGGCCGATATTTTCCGTGAATCCGGCAAAGGCAAAATGAAATATTTAAATGTTATCATTAAAGCCGATGTTCATGGTTCAGCCGAAGCAATCAATGGCAGCGTGGTTAAATTAAATAATGACGAAGTTGCAGTTAAAGTTGTTCACATGGCAACAGGCGGCATTTCTGAAAGTGACGTGAATTTAGCCGCAGTTTCAAATGCAATCATCATTGGCTTTAACACTAGAGCCAACGCTCCTGCAAAAGAAATGGCTAAATTAAAAAATATCGACATCCGCTATTATTCAATCATCTATAATTTAGTTGATGATTTGAAATTATTATTAACCGGAATGTTAGCTCCAAGTCAGAATGAAGAATCTCTTGGTCAAGCTGAAATCAGACAAGTCTTCAAGGTTTCCGGCTCCGGAAAAATTGCCGGATCTTTTGTTACTGACGGTTTACTGCGCAGAAATGCCAGAGCCAGATTGCTTCGCGATAATATCGTAATTCACGACGGCGTTCTAAAAACCCTTAAACGCTTCAAAGACGATGTCAAAGAAGTTAAAAGTGGTTTTGAATGCGGTATTTCTTTTGAGGATTACGAAGATATCAAAGAAAAAGATATTGTTGAATGTTATGAAATGGTCGAACAAAAAAGATCTTTTAACTAATTCAAATTCCATGAATAAAAAGAAAGCCTTTTCCTTGGTTGAAGCATCAATAGTTATTGTAATCATTGGAGTCGCGATTGCTGCAATCACGCAAGGAACAAGGCTAGTTCAACAATTTCGGCTTAACAGCGCCAGATCTTTAACTCAAAGTTCACCAGTTCCTGCAACCGATAATTTGGTTCTTTGGCTTGAAACCACCAGCACCGATAGTTTTCAATCAGTAGGTTACAGTAATAACGCTCCATTAGCCGCAACTTCCGGCACTAAAGTTTGGTATGATTTAAGCCACAAAAATGATGCTTTAAGCACTTCCAATTCCCCTTATTCAAGCAATCCTATTTATGTCAAAAAGGGCATTAATAGTTTGCCCTCACTCAAATTTGATGGTGTTAGCCAATATCTTGATTTCACCAATCCCACAGTTTTAGTAAATGGTTCTTACACAGTTTTCGTAGTTGAACAGCCCACCAAAACTAGCGGCAATTTAAATTATTTTTTAGCTCCAAAAAGTGGTGGATGCTCTACTAATACTTGCTTCAGCCTTGGTCACGAAAATATTACTAGCGGCACTTACACAATTTATTTATCCCATTATTCCAACTATCTCGCCACCACCGCATCTGATATTAGCAGCCTTACTTACAGAACAGACCACCCCATTTTACATAGCGCAACTTTTTCAACCATAGGCAGTAGAAAATATTTTTATAATGGCACACTTGGGAAAAGCGACAGCAATACAATTGCTGTTAATGGCAATAATTATATGACTATCGGCAATGCCGGATCTCTTTCCGGCGGCTTTTATCAAGGGTTGATTGGCGAAATAATAATTTTTAACCGCTCATTAGACAAAGATGAAAGATGGGCAATCGAAGCTTATCTTGGTAAAAAATGGGGAATTTCCGTCAATCAAAACTAAAAGAGCTATGTTAAAATACGCACTTTCTTCACGCATTATCCATTGGATCAGCGCCATCCTGATTTTAACCATTCTTGGCATCGGAATTTACATGACGCAGTTTTTACCAAAAGATTCGCCCGACCATTTAAAAATTTACGAATTACATAAATCTTTAGGCATCATCGCGCTAGCACTTATAATTGTCAGAATCATTAACCGCTTCTTAAAAAAAGCCCCGCCCCTTCCCACTACAATGCCAAAAATTGAAGTTATTCTCGCCAATCTCGGCCATTTTGGGCTTTACGTTTTGCTGGTTTGCGTGCCACTTTCCGGCTATTTAATGTCTAATTCTTTTGGATTTCCTGTCCATTTATTTGGGATAGAAATGCCATTTTTAACCGGCACTAATTATGCCCTCGGAAAATTATTTGCCACCGCTCACGAATTTGGCGCTTATGCCTTGCTGGGTCTGGTAATTCTTCATGTTTTGGCTGTCATCAAACATCGTTATTTCGATAGACCTGAGCATGATGTTTTAAAAAGAATGTGGTAAAAAAATGCTGAAGAATCGAATCATTCCTTGCCTTGATGTTAAAAATGGCCGCGTTGTAAAAGGTGTTAATTTTGAAAATTTAGTCGATGCCGGCGATCCGGTTGCTCAAGCCAAATTTTATTACGAACAAGGTGCTGATGAGCTGTGCTTTCTTGATATTGCAGCTACCGATGAAAATCGCGGCGTAATTTTAGATGTGGTAAAAAAAGTTGCCCAAGTTTGTTTTATCCCTTTCACCGTGGGCGGCGGAATCAAGGAAATTCAAGATTTTTCCAATCTTCTAAAATGCGGCGCCGACAAAGTTTCAGTTAATAGTGCCGCAATCAAAAACCCGGGATTAATTTCTGAAGCCGCGTCAAAATTCGGCTCTCAATGTGTTGTAGTTGCAATTGATGCTAAAAAAAATGAATCCGGAAATTATGAAATTTTCACCCATGGCGGCAAAAAACCTACCGGAATTGATGCGATTGAATGGGCAAAAAAAGTTACAAATTTAGGAGCCGGGGAAATCCTTTTAACTTCGATGGATAAAGACGGAACCAAATCCGGCTATGATTTGGAATTAATCAAAAAAATCACTTCTCAAGTTTCAATTCCGGTAATTGCTTCTGGCGGAGTTGGTAATTTGGAACATTTAGCTGAAGGCTTAAAAGCCGGTGCCAGCGCAGTTTTAGCTGCTTCAATTTTTCACTTTAAGGAATATTCGATCAAACAAGCGAAGGATTTTTTAGATGAACAAAAAATCGCGGTGAGAATTTAGAAAATTATTTTTATTTTATCTTGAGCAAGATCTCAAGCAGGACGGGATTTGTAATCCCGTCCTAATGTTCATGCAAATTAATTGAACTGAATATGTGGACTGGGTTACAAACCCAGTCCAGCGGGTAGGTAACTAAAATTCTAAGAATATCCGTGCTTAACCTTCTTTTCTTTCGGTTGCGAGATTGAAACCGCAAGCGCCACTAAATTTCTTTTTGATTGCACATTCTCAATCCGGTTAAAAGCCCGAACCAATGGCAGAAGCTCTTTGTCAAATTTCACTGATTTTTTTGACTGCTGTTTATCGGTTGAAAAATCGTAATTATAGTAAGTTCTATCAGCCTTCATTCCTTCAAAAAAAGCACTTACCGGCTTTTCTAAAAGTTGGGCAAATTCGAATAAACGACTGGCGCTAATCCGGTTTTTTGCTTTTTCATATTTTTGAATTTGCTGAAAAGTAACTCCTGTCAACTCTCCCAGCTTATCTTGAGTCATTCCGGCAACAAGGCGAAATTGTCGTAATCTTGCAGCGATATAAACATCAATTGGTGTGATTTTGTCTAGTAACATTGTTGTGCCTCTTTGGTGTAAAGATTAGAAATAGCAGCATTGCCAGAACCAGCAATACTAAGGGTATATAGCTATATTTTTCATAAATAGTCGGAGCAAGATTTTTGACTAAATCTACATCAATAATTCCAGATTGGTTCAAATTGATTCTATCTATCACGCGGCCAAAAGGATCGATAAAAGCCGTAATTCCAGTATTTGCAACGCGAGCCAGTGAAATTCCCGACTCAATTGAACGCATTCGCGCCATGTCAAAATGCTGATAAGGACCGGAACTCACACCAAACCAGGCATCATTAGTTAAATTCACCAAAAGATCAGGACGGTTTTTTTTATCACTAACCTGGCCCGAAAAAATCACTTCATAACAAAGCAACGGGCTAAAAGAAAAGTTAGGAGTTTTAATAGTTTTAACGCCCTCGCCTTGTGAAAAACCAACCGCACCGTCAGTAATTTTATTGATGAAAGGCAGATATTTTTGCAAAGGCACATATTCGCCGAAAGGAACCAAATGATGTTTATCGTAAGTTGCAAAAACTCCATCCTGATTAAGCGCAAAAACGCTGTTCCAGACATTTTTTAACTCATCTTCATTTCCTTCAATCCGCAATCCGCCGGTAATCAGCGTGCCATTTGCCGGAGTTGCCAGTTTTAATTTTTCCAGCATTTGCGGGTTAGAATCAAAAATATAAGGCACGGAAGTTTCAGACCAAATTACAGTATTAATTCCTTCCAAACTGCGCGAATTTGTCAGTTCAATATGCTTTAAAAAATTGCGGTATTTTTGCTGCGGGTTCCATTTCATTTCCTGTTCAACATTTCCTTGAACCAAGCGGATCCTGGTTTCGTGATCGTGAACTAATTTTTTCTCATCAATTGAGCAATAGCCGTAAATAAAATTTCCGACAAAAAAAACTGCGATAATTACGGCGAAAATTTTATCGCCCCAAGTTCTTTTAGTAAAAAATAAGGTCGGAAATAAACAGGTTAAAACCGCTAAAACACTAAGTCCGTAGATTCCAAAAACATTCCCTGCTTGGGCAAAATTAACATCAAACATCCAAATATAACCAAACAAATTCCAGGGAAATCCGGTGAAAAGCGTGGCGCGCAAAATTTCAAAAAACAGCCAACATAATGCAAAAATCAGGATTTTTTGGTAAGTAAAAAGAGGCCGGAATTTCTTGATAAAAAATTTATAACTCAGCGCAAAGAGCGCTACGTAAAGCGCCAACACAGCTGGAATCAAAGTTAAAGCGAAAGGAATTAACCAGGCGAATTTTTCGGCATCAACTAAAAGCGAAATAGCGATCCAATAAATTCCGGTTAAAAAATATCCAAAACCAAAGGCAAAACCTAACCAAAAAACCGGTTTCTTCGCCTCAACTTTTTCCAGCAATAAATAAAAACCGGAAAGCGAAATTGCGCCGACTAAAAAAAAGTGAAATGGCGCAAATGCCAAACTGCAAATCGCTCCTAAAAAAAGTGAAGCCGCATATTTATTTTTAAAAAATAATTTAATTTTTTTCATTTCTTACATAAACCTCATAATCTTGCGTGATCTTCACGGTTGTAGGCTTGGCCTGATCAAAAATACTGGCTTTTTCTCCGGTTATAAATCTTAATTTTTTTAGCGGTTTAACTTTTTTTGTCACAATAACGTGATTTACCAAATGAAAATTTTGGAAGAATAATTTTTTAAATTCGGTATCAACAAAATAATATTCCAGAACTCCGATTAAGCAGCGATGTTCTTTGTCCAAAATGTCCGGCGTATTATTTACGAAAATCAATTTTACTTTACTATTTTTGATTTGATCAATGATGTCTAAAAAAAGATAATAGCGCGTAAATGCGACATCAGAATCTCTAATTGGAAACATCAGCGGACTGCCGGCCTCTCCTTGAATGGCTTGTGCCGCCGAGATATGGAATTTTCCGTAATTGATTTTTTGCAAATAATTTAAAAGCGGAAATTGATGCGCAATCCAGGTTGATAAAACTATAATTCCATCCTCTTTTTTGGGGGCATATTCATGAGAATAATAAGTCATAAAATCAGAAATTTTATTGGGATAAGTATAATAGCTGTCACGCTTAACCAAGTTGATCGCTGAAGTTATATATGAATAAAGCAGGCATGAAATTGAGGTTAAAACTACAAAGACAAAAAATGGGGAGAATTTAGGGAAGAATTTGGCATAAATTTTCTTTTCAAAAAAGAAAAGAACTACAAAAAGAATCGATAAATTAACTGAGATATAAGCCCATCCGCCAAGGTAGCGCAAGGTTAGAATCGCACTGGTGAGAAGTATAGAATAAGCAAGTAAGAATAGGATAATTTTTTTGAGCGAAAAGAATTTATTACGTTGTTCGGCAGTTAATTTTTTGGCAAAGAAAAATGGATAAGCCAAAGCAGTAAGCCACCAAATATTTACGAAACCACCAAGACCAAAAATCGAAGCCGGTAAAATTTCTAAATCAAAAATTGGCAAGAAAATCAAGGCGGCGCTGATAAATTGATTTTCCATTATCGAAAATTGTTTTGAGCTAAAAAGATCAAAAAGAAATTTAGAAAAACAGATGGTCGTAATCGCATAAAAAACAACAATTTGGTCAATGGTACCAATGTTTTCAACGATAATCAAAAGTGATGCGCCGCAATAAAAACAGAAAAGGATTTTGTCGTTGGCGCTGAATTTAAAACGTGAAAATATTAAAAATATAAAAGCAAAAACTGCGACGCGAGAAGCAACATGCCGCCAAAAATTCTCGATAAAAACGTGGTAATCATAATAAGCATTGTAAGTTTTTGACCACATCGGAACCATGAATTCAAAGAATTCCGGCGTAAATTTTATCATTAAAAACAGATAAAGAACACCGACCAAATACATTACAAGCTTATCAAATTCAAAGAAAAAGCGGAAAGATTTTTTTTGCCAGAAACGATGTAATTCCACAAAAATCATCAAACATAAATAATGTGGTTTAATGCATGGAATCAATCCCATCAGTATTCCACGCCATGTTAACTCTTTTTTTGTGAGAGAGATTTTTCTTGCCAATGAAAAAGCAATATAAGGATAAAGTGCAATTAAAAGCAGACTGGTTTTAGTGCCAAATTCAGCAATTTCTAAAGCGCGTGGACGCAGAAAAAATCCCAGGAAAAAGCCGATAATAATTAGGTTATAATGAGCTTTATTTTCATAAATCGTAGTGCGCTTCAAGATTTGCGCTGACCAGAAAATCGATAAAAGTGCCAGCAAATTCACCACAATTTCCGACATAAAAATCGGATTCATATGCAGGATTTTTGCTAAATCATATTCCAGCGCATAAAGATAAAAAGAGATCGGAAAATTGCTTTCAAAAAACTCGTAATAATAACGCCCACCTTCGGCAACTTTTTTGCCCAGATTCAGGTAAACACCAGTGTCAGAGCCAATATCAATTAAAGAGCGAAAAAAAATACTAGCCAAAAAAATCAACAAGCAAGCGCTTTGCAGGAAAATTTTTGAACCGATAATTTCAGTTAAAGATTTTTTATTAATCATTTTTTCGGGTGTAAATTTCAAAATCATCAATTGAAGGTTTTCCATTAATTATTTTTGAAGAAAAGATTCTTCCGACAAAATGGTAATTTTTTAGAAAAATATCTCTGAATTCAGGATCGTGAAGATAATTTTCGATAAAACTAATTAAGCAAATATCACCGCGATCAACAAAAATAATTTTCATATTTTTGTCGCTGATCTGCTTTTTTAAATCATTGAAGAAATAGTTTGATATAAAAATAGCATTCTTTTTGTCACTGCTTTGATGATTAAAAAAATCATTACCGATCGTTGTGTATAAAGCCCCGCCAGTATTATTAACTATGGGATTTATCTTGTCTAAGTAAGTTAAAGCAGGAAAAGATTTGGCGATAGAATTAGATAGAATAACAATTTCATCACTCTTGTAGCGCAGGTTTGATTTGGAATAGCTAATAATATTATCACTCAGAAAATTCGGTGATTTAAAAACATGATTTCCGCGGTAAGAATTATCGATCGATAGACAGAAAGTCAGCAGAAGATTCAAAGCTAAAATCAATTGTACAAAAATAAGTACAGGCGAAAAGCTTTTGGCTAATTTTGTCCGCGATTTTTCATAGAAAAATAAAAATGCGAAAAATGCCGTATTAATAAATGCGACATAATAGATTTGGTTTTTGGCCGCAATTATTACACTGGCTAGAAGTATGAGAATAGATGATCCACAGCAAATTATGAATGCAGTTCTTTTTTGTTTAATAGGGATGATTTCAGATTTTAAATCGTAATAAAAACTTTCAATGAGGCAGGGAAATATTATCCACCAAATAAGGCTGATTTGTATGAGAGAGAGCAATAATCTAGGCTCAAAACATACAATTATGCCAATAATTACGATAATAATTTTATCTAAAGATTTGCGGAAAAATACAACTTTTCTTGCTTCATAAAAACCATGAATCAGCCGGATAAATATAAAAATTGTCAAACCAAAAAAAGTCGATAAATGGTCAAAGCTGCCAAGATTTTCTGAAATTAAAATCAGAGATGCCGCCACAAAAACCAAAGCCATTATTTTATCTTCCGGCATAAATTTCTGCCTTAGAAAAATCAGGAAAAACCCGCTATATATAATTATTTGCGTACCAAAAAGATGAATGGCATTTTTTAAAAAATGGAAAGAATCACTATAAGAATAATAAACTATAGGCCACATCGGAACCATGAATTCAAAGAATTCCGGCGTTAATTTTAGCATTAACAACAAATAGGAAATTCCGATAAAACCGATTACCAATTTATCGGTTTCTATAAAAAATCGGATGGTTCTATTTCTGAAAAATCGTTCCGCTTCAATCAATAATGGCAGAAAAATATAATGCGGTTTTAAGCAGCAAATAAGCCCAGCAAGAGCGCCACGACTAAATAGTTCTAAAAAATTTAAGGGATTTTTTCGAGCAAAAGAAAAAGCAATATAGGGAAATGCTAAGGCCAGAAAGAAGCTGGTTTTGGTAGCAAATTCATTTATTTCAATGGCATAAGATCGTAAAAAAAATCCTATCGCAAAAGAAGTGATAGTAAGATTCTGACTAATTTTACTTAAGTTGGTTTTTCTTAAAATTCTTGCCGAGAAAATTATTGAAATAACACCGAGTAAATTAACAAAAATTTCAGTGGATATAATCGGACTAATTTTAAAAAAACCGGCAACAGAAAGAGGAATTATGTGAATCCAAAACGAAAGCGGGAAATTGCTTTCGAAAAAATCATAATAATATTTTCCACCATTCGCCATTTTAGTGGCAATATCGATATAAAATGAGCTATCACCGCCAATATCAAGGCGTGAGCGCAAAAAGATACTTAGTAAAAAAACCAGACTGCAAGAGAAAATTGGAAAGCTTACGCTCCCGAGATATTTTTTAATTTTACTTTCTGACATAAACCTCAATTTCACGCTCAATAATTCGTGAGCTTTTTGAATTTTCATCAGCGTAAAGATCAACTTTTTTCTCGAGATTTTTATATTGAATTATGCGGTTTAGAAAAGTGTAATTTTGTAAGAAAATTTTCTTAAATTCCGGGTCAGAAAAATAATGTTCTAAAAAACCAATGACGCATAAATTATCGACATAATTACTTTTGGTTTCGACAAAAACTAACTTGTTTTTTGGACTTAACATTTGCTCCTTAATCCTTGAAAATAGATAGTTCTCAGCGCTATTTATTTCGACTTTATTATTGATCTTTTCATATAAAAAAAATAATTGCAGCGAAGGCAATTTATTTTGTTTTCCGGCATAATTAATCATCGGATAAGTGTGAGAAATCACGCTGGAAATCACCTCTATTTCCTCATTATTTTCGGTGTTATTTTTTATGGTTTTAATCATTTCATCATTGGCATTGGCGATATAAGTTTTTTCAAAAATCGCTGAAATGTGAAGGCTTAAAAAGTAAGAAAAAATCGTAAAAATTACGCAGGCTGAAAATTGGGAGAATTTTTTTGTGGTAAAAAATTTCTGATATAAATTTTGATAAAATCTGACTAATAAAATCAGGATTATTGCCGATAAAAACCAAGATAAATTTCCGGTTTTTTTGTTAAAAAACAGCACAATCGTAAAGATCGTCAAAGCGCTAAAACAAAGCCAGGAAATAAAATTACGCTGCAAAAAATAACGTCCAAAAAATCCACCCAGTTGCAGATTTTCATTTTTTAGAATCTTGCGCCATTTTGCCGACAAAATAATGGCAAAAATCCACCAAAAAGCACCGAGGTTAAAAATAATTGCGGTGAAAATTGTTTTATCGAATTGCGGAATCATGAAAATTACCAGCAAAGCAATAGCATCACGGCGCCAATTGATGTAATTATTTTTGACAATTTCAACAAAGAGCAAAATAAAAAAAGGCAAAGAAAGCGAATAGAAAGCAAATCTTTGATCCATTCCGCCCAGAAATTCCGCCATTACAACCAGAAGTGAAGCCAATGAAGCGATGAATAAAGTTTTTAGCAAACCAGGGGTTTTTACAAATAAAAAACATAATGCCATCAAGAAAACAAAGGGCAGAAGATCTTCTTTTATTACAAAAAATATGGCAAAAAAACTGTTAAAATAAATTTTGGAAAAACTCGGAATCGCTGAAATATAATCAGAAAAATGTAGAAATAAAAAAACCAGATACAAAACCAGCAAAGCAAGAGTCACATAGTTTTGCAGGCGAAAAATCGGTTTAATGGATTTTTTTTCTAGCAATCTCGCCAGTTCAAAAACTATCACCAAAACGCCATAATGCGGTTTTAAGCAAAAGATTAGCGCCGCGAGTATTCCCGCGATTATTTGATCGGATTTTTTTGGTTTTTCCAAAAGCCAAAAAGCAATGTAAGGCATGGCAAAAGCCAGATAAAACGTGGATTTGGTGCCAAATTCATTAAATGACAATGTAAATACACGCAGGAAAAAACCGCAGGCAAAAGCCAGAATGATTATGTTAAAAGTGGTTTGATCCTTGGCAGCAGGCGATCTTCTTAAAATTCGTGCCGTAAAATAAAGCGCTAAGATTCCCACTAAATTAGTAAAAATCTCCAAAGTTATTATCGGATTTAGGGCAAAAAATTTGGCCGGAATTTGGGCCAGAGATAAAAAATAAAAAACCAGCGGCAGATTATTTTCGAAAAAATCGAGATAATATTTGCCGCCATTTAAGAATTTTTGGGTGATTTCAAGGCAGGCAGCAGAATCATGGCCAATATCGCGTGTTGATCTAATAAAGACGCTCAAAGCAATGATTAAAAGGCCTCCCAAAAAGGCACAGCTTTTAGCAGCAAAAATCTTTTTAAGAAAACCGCCGATTTTAAAAATTTTATCCAGCAAAAAATCTTCCAATTTTTTTCCTAAAATAAGCCTTTTTTCCTCGATATTTTTTTGGATTTCCAATGTATCAAATTCCCGCACAGCTCTTTTAAGTAAAAGGTTGAATTTTTCTTCGTAAAATAAAGAATAAAACTCTCTCTTCAATCAAAAATCAATTTATAAAATGACTAGAACGATCACGGTTGCCTATGGCGATGGCATTGGCCCGGAAATTATGGAAAGCACACTTGAAATTCTCAAAGCAGCAAAAGCTGATATTAAATTTAACGTCATCGAAGTTGGTAAAAAAATTTACGAAAAAGGTTTTAATTCCGGCCTTATGCCATCGGCTTGGGAAGATTTAAACAGCACGCGCATTTTGTTAAAAGCGCCGATCACAACTCCACAAGGTGGCGGTTATAAAAGTTTAAACGTGACCATGAGAAAAAAACTTGGTCTTTTTGCCAATGTGCGCCCAGTCTCGTCATTTCACCCTTTTATCGCAACAAAATGTCCGGGAATGGATGTTGTTATTGTGCGCGAAAATGAAGAAGATCTTTATGCGGGAATTGAATATCGCCAGTCTGAACAAACTTACGAATGTTTGAAATTAGTGACTCGCAAGGGTTGTGAAAAAATTATCCGTTACGCTTTTGAATATGCGGTGGCGAATGGCAGAAAAAAAGTGAGCTGCTTTTCCAAAGATAATATCATGAAAATGACTGATGGAATTTTTCATAAAGTGTTTGATGAAATTGCTAAAGAATATCCGCAAATTAAAAACGAACATTACATCATCGACATAGGAACGGCGCGCCTTGCCGCTAAACCGGAAATTTTTGACGTGATTGTAACGATGAATCTTTACGGCGATATTATTTCGGACGTAGTTGCTGAAACCTCTGGTTCTGTGGGTTTGGCCGGTTCAGCAAATATTGGCAGAGATTATGCGATGTTTGAAGCAATTCACGGATCAGCGCCGGATATTGCCGGCCAAGATATTGCCAACCCAACAGGATTGCTGCATGGCGCGATTATGATGTTGGTTCATATCGGTCAAACTGAAGTTGCTAATAACATCAGAAATGCGCTTTACAAAACGATTGAAGATGGCGTTCACACTTCTGATATTTTCAATGAAAGCAGCAGCAAAAAGAAAGTCGGAACTAAAGAATTTACTCGCGAAGTAATTTCCAGATTAGGCCAAAAGCCAAGCCAATTGCCGGTTGCCAACTTTTCTACTTCAGATAATAAAACCGAAATTAAAGGCGAAGAAATTGCCCAAAAAGCAGAAAAAAGAACTTTGATCGGTTTTGATTTATTCGTGGAATGGACCAAAAAATTTGACGATTTATTGGCAGTTTTAAAAAACATGGAAAGCGAAAAACTGGAAGTGAAAATGATCAGCGCCAAAGGGCTTCTATTATGGCCGCATCTCGATAAACATATGATGCCGAATTATGCTGGCGGTCAAACAATTTTGCGCTTTATCGGCAAAGGAATTACCGGAAAATCAAGTAATGATATTATTGATGCCGACAAAACAATCGCACATCAGGACATTATTGAAATGCTTTCGATTATGAATGAGAAAGAAATTGATTTTGTGAAATATGAAGGCTTGTATTTGTTCGACGGCAAACCGGGATATACTTCGGGACAAGGGGAATAATTGGAAATTTTATAGTCTGCAAAACCCCCCAACCCCCCTTAACAGGGGGGCTTTAGACCAAACTCAGATTAAAGCCCCCCCCTGTTAAGGGGGGTTGGGGGGTTTTGCAGACTCCAATTAAGAAGGAATTTCAATATCATTAAAAAATGAAAGAACCAATCAGCTACGATAAACTTCTCGAAGTCCTCGAAAAAACAGTTGCGAGTTCCAGCCTTTATTGGCAGTCATTGTCGCTGATTTTATGTTTCATTCTTTCTTACATTTTTTACAAACTCAGCCGCAAATTCATCTTTCCGAGAATCATTTCTTCCACCCTGAAAAAAAATATCGAACTTAACCGCCTCGTCACCAGATATTTCATTCCCCTACTCTATCCAATTTTTGCCGTAATTTTTCTTACAATCGGCCTATCGATTTATTCCGAGTTTTTCAAAGAAACCATCCTCTTTTCCACCACATTAAAATTGGTCGCGCTTTTTTTGTTTTTACGCTTCCTGCGCATTTCATCCAACAATAGTTTCGCTGCTAATGTAGCAGGGGTTTTCCTCATGCCAGCCTTGATTCTCGACATTTTCGGCATGCTCGATTTAGTCATTGAATATCTCGATTTCTACGCTTTCAAAATCGGCAATGTCCGCATCTCAATTTACCTCGTAATCAAAGCCATTATCGTTTTGATGATCGTGTTTTGGATCTCCGGTTTAGTAAGCAAAAAAAGCAAATCTTACGTCGATAATTCCAAAAGCATTAAATCCAGCACTAAAGGCATCATTGCCAAATTCATCGACATTATCGTTTACGCCGCAGTCATCATAATTTTACTCAAAACTTTCGGCGTTGACATGACAACTCTCGCCGTAATTGGTGGTGCTGTGGGTGTCGGAATCGGGTTTGGTTTGCAAAAAATCGCCTCCAATTTTATCAGCGGCATTATTTTACTTTTCGAAAAATCAGTCGAAATCGGCGACGTTGTTGAGCTCGATGGCGGTAATATTTACGGCATCGTAAAATATTTCGGCGGTCGCTACACTTTAATTGAAGGCTCCGACGGCAAAGAAATCATGGTGCCAAATGAAGATTTCATCATCGGCAAAGTGACAAATTGGAGTTACACCAATAATCGCGCCAGAATTCAAATTGATTTAGGCGTAGCTTACGGCTCAGATTTAGCGCTAGTTCGCGAGATTTTATTAAATTGTGCCCACGAAAATCCACGCTGCTTAAGCTATCCCGAAGCTGAATGTTTTGTCACATCTTTTGCCGAATATGATATTAAATTTTCACTTTATTTCTGGATCAGCGACATCGTAGAAGGCCGCGCCAAGCCGAAGAGCGATGTATTAATAAATATCTGGGAAAAACTTCAGGAAAATAATATCCGCATTCCACTTCCACAAAGAGAAATTAAATCTTTGGTTTAATCTAACGAAAAAACATTAGGTCATCGAGCAAAGGCCTTTAGGCCGTCGTCGAGATGCTAGCTGGATCATTACGCCAGCATCTCGACGACGCACTGCGTGCTTTGCTCGATGATCTAAAAACGACCTAAAAAAATAAAAAATTAAATGAAAGTTCTCTTCGACCATCAAATCTTCGTCTCCCAAAAAAACGGCGGCATTTCGCGTTTTTTTTGCAACTTAATCGACCATTTAAAACAGGAAGAAAACACCGAAATTTTATTGCCGATTGTGGAACATGAAAATGAATATTTAAAGGAATTTACCAATATCGTAAATCCCAAAATCGCACCCAGTAAAATTCAAAAATTTTTAAAAAAAGATCAAAATCTCACCGCGATAAATTCATTTCTCGAATCAGGAAATTTCGATATTTTTCACCCAACTTATTATAGTAGCTATTTCCTCGAAGCCTTGAAAAACAAGCCTTTCGTGACCACAATTCACGATATGACTTATGAACTTTATCCCGAGTTTTTTTCACCAAAAGACCAAACTGCAAATTTAAAATTAGAATCAGCAAAAAGAGCAAAAAAAATCATCGTGGTTTCGGAAAATACCAAAAAAGATTTAATCCGTTTAACCGATATTAAAGAAGAAAAAATCGCCGTAATTGTACAAGCTTGTTCGCTTAATACTTCAATAAATATCGACCGTAATTCCCTGATTTCACAAAACCAGGAATACTTACTCTACGTAGGAACCAGAGGCATTTATAAAAACTTTTATTTCACAGTTTCAGCAATTCAGAAAACCTTAAAAGATAATCCGAATTTAAATCTTTTATGCTTCGGTCAACCTTTTAACAAAAAAGAAAAAACCTTTTTAGCCAGTCACGGTTTAGACAAAAAAGTTTTTGCCATTCAGGGAAATGATTCAACTTTGGTCGGGCTTTACAAAAACGCCCTCGCCTTTCTCGCACCTTCTTATTGCGAAGGTTTTTATGTAACTTTGCTTGAAGCTTTTGCTTGCGGTTGCCCGGTGCTTGCTAGCAATAAAGAACCGATTCCGGAAGTTGCAGGCGATGCGGCAATTTACTTTGATCCGAAAGATAATTTGGCGATCAAAGCCACTGTTGAAAAAATAATTTCTGACGCAGATTTAAGAAAAAAAATGAGCGTAAAAGGTTTGGAAAGAAATAAATTATTCACCTGGCAAAATGTCGCCAAGCAAACGCGGGAGCTTTATGAATCAATTATTTAAACCAGCGCCAATCGCGTTTTTTTGTTTTAATCGCGCGGATAAAACCAAAGAAGTTTTAGAAGCTTTGGCGCAAAATGATTTGGCTGCGGAATCAGAAATTTTCATTTTTTGTGATGGGCCAAGAAATATCAAAGATTTGCCCGCTTTAAAAGAAGTTCACAAAGTTATTGATGAAATTTCCGGATTTAAAACCAAGCATCTTATTAAAAGAGAAATTAATCACGGAATTAAAAACTCGATTACAGGCGGTATTAGCGCGGTTCTGGAGAATAGTGAAAATATAATCGTAGTTGAAGATGATATTTTAACTGCCAAAAATTTTCTTCGATTTGTCAATGAAGGATTACAGTTTTATAAAAATTCTCCTGAAGTTTGGTGTGTTGCCGGTTTTAATTATCCACCAAAAATTATCGAATATCCGAAAGATTATTCTGCCGATATTTTCTTCGCCAAAGGCCGCAACTGCGCCTGGGGCTGGGGAACTTGGAAAGATCGTTGGCAGAAAATTGATTTTGAAGTGAAGGATTATGCCGAATTTGTTAAGGATAAAAATCTGGTGAAAGAGTTTAACAGGCCAGGCTCAAATATGGCGGAAATGTTGAAATTTCAGATGCAAAAAAAGATCGATACTTGGGACATTCAAATGTCTTATTCGATGTTTAGGAATAATGCTTATACTGTGCATCCGCTTAAAACTTTAGTAAAGAATGTTGGATTTGATAATAGTGGCACGCATACGAGTTCGAACCTTGATTTGACTGGGTTTGACTTTGAAGATTTTTCCGGTTTTAAGTTAAAAAAATTAGCAGATATTCCAGATAATGATGTGGCGCAAAATGCTTTTTTTAAGTTTCACCAAGATCCGAATTTTTTGGTAAGATGGGCGAGATCGAAGAAAAAGAGAAGAAATTTGAAATGGTTTTTGTTGGGGGTTTTGATTTGTGAAGTGGTGAATATTTTGATAAATTAATTATCGAGCTAGGGTCTCGACGACGCGCTTTCGCGCTTTGCTCGACCACC
>JAZKII010000061.1:0-7921 GCA_040384945.1 Pseudomonadota bacterium | reverse complement strand
CGATGACCTGAAAATAAGATATCTGTTTAATGTTTACTCTTAAATTCCTTAACCATTTTTTCCAAATTCTTCGCCACAATTCCGGCAACAATTTTTGATCCTTCATTACTCAAATGCACCGAATCATAAATCAAATCTTCCTTCGGCGGCACTAATTTTGCTAAATCAATCAACATGATATTTTCTTCTTTAGCCACACGTCTCGTAATATCATGAAACTCTAAATAAAGTTTACGATAAGCGCGATTAAACTCGGTATCTCCTCTTCCCGTTGAAAAATCAGGATCAATTTCAATACGATTTGCCTGCGTCATCAAAACCGGTTTTGCGCCGACTCCTCTAACAACCGCAACGAATAATTTTAAAATTTTATAATGCTCCTGCCTAACTCTCGCCTGATGCGTCGGATCGGTAACCAAATTCACAAATGGTGATTCATCCCATTCATTTGCCAAATTTCTCATCGCAGCACGATTCTTGCTAAAACATACCAAATTTGATCTACCTTTATTGCGATTCCAATAAGTTGCTTCATAAAGTAAAGTTGAAAGATCATTGACATTGTCCATACGCACAATGATGTCCGGATGAAGCGGCGCAGCCTTGTTAATCAGGTTGTTGATTGAATGAAGTGAGTTATTGCCACTCTTTCCGGCATTATAGGCATTAATTTTTTTACCGGTTTTTTCTTCAAGAATTCTACCGGTTAAATATGGAAAACGATAAAGTTCAGAAACTGTTTCACATTCAGTGGTTGAGCCACCAAAAAAGAAAATATTTAAATCAGATTTTTCATGAATTTTTGACGGTTCCACAAAACCATTTTCATCAGTTCTAAAAATATATTTTTCTCCCGGTGCATAAGGCGGAATTTTATATGAAACCTGATTCGGCAAATTCTCACGCATCCTGATATGGCGCTTGCCTTCACATCTTACTTGATAAACTACGCGATCAATCACGCTATATTTTTCACCATCTTTTACATCCTGAAAAATATTCAGGCTTAAAATAAAATATAAAATTCCGAGAAAAAATAAATTTACGATCAGGATGATAATTTTGGGATGTTTCTCGAAGAAATTTCTTTGCACTTATTTAAAATTAAAATTGATTTTTCATTTCACCTGGTTGGATCTTGCGATCAATAAAGTAAGTGTTTTTAGAAGAATTTAGTTTTTTATGGAGAAGATCTTTTTTTAACAAGCGAAGAATTACGGCAGTGGGAGTAAAAATTCCGTAAAACAAAATAAAGCTGATTAAAAAACCATTAATTTTACCTAAAAAATCACCGATTTTAATCCAGTTTTCATAGATTTTAGTTTGGCGATAAATTTTTGGATAAATTAATGAAGTCAGAAGAAAGCTGGCAGAAATGAAGATCGCGGCTGGTTGAAATTTATCACTTTTGAAAGAAATGATTAAAAAAATACCAGCCCAAATCAACCCAAAAACTCTTAAATCACGCACAGAAATTTCTTTTTTCACAGCGTTATTTATTTAAAAGTCTAAAAGATGGGACGCTTAAAATTCCGGTGCCTTCTTTATTTTCAGCAATTTCAAAACGACAATTTTGCTGATCCAGAATTTTACCAATTTGTGATTCGTCAATATTTGGCCTGATATCAATATTTGGAGTTTGCGATTTTAGGTAAAAAATAATTATCAATTGATCGAGGTGATCCATCATTACTGAAACATTCACTGTTCCTTCAGGATCAGTTTTAAATAAGCCGGCAAAAATTTTGCGCATCGCATCAAGTAAAACCAAACGATCAACTTTCAAACGCGGCAGATTTTCTGGCTCAAATGGCATTTCAAAAACAATACGGCTTCTAAATCTTTCACTCAGGCTGGCAATAAATTCATTAATAAATTCAACAATTCCGATGATTTCTTCATCAGCATTTAATTTATTATCGATTACTTTTTCATCTAAAGCATTGGAAATTGCACCGCGCAATTTCATGGAATTAAGGTAAATTTTTTCCAGATCTTCTAAATAACGGCGATGTGAAAATGGGCCATAAGGCTCAGTTTTTAGAACTGACGCAATTTGTGTAATAACATCAAGATAACTAGAGATTTCGCTTGGCAACACGCTTGAAACTTGTGACTTAATATTTTTGATATTGCGGTTGTGAACTTCCTGAATCTTGATCGCGTTGGAAGTTTTTTCTTTAACTTTCGCAATCAACATATCGAAATCAATCGGCTTCACCAGGTAATCATTGGCTGACAAATTTACACCTTTTACCACATTATCTTTTTGGCCTAAAGCTGTGAGAAAAATAAATGGCACCGTGTTATTGCGGATATTTTTGTTTTCGCGGATTAATTTTAAGAACCCATAACCATCCAATTCCGGCATCATAATGTCTGAAATCACCAGATCAGGCTTGTTTTGCATGAAGCTTTCAAAACCTTTTTTACCATTATCAGCTTCAAAAACTTCAAAACCTTCATCACGCAAAATATCAGCGATATTTTCGCGAATTTCTTGTTCATCTTCAACACAGAGAACTTTAATTCTTTTATCTTCAGACATGGGTAATTATTTTTTAATTTAGAATTTTAGCGCCTTCGAAATTGCGCAAAATTTCATTTACAAGATCATCATTAATTTCGGCTTTTTTTTCAGCAACAGGATTCTGCGTTTCATTCAAATTAAGCAGAACCTGTTGCAAATTTGGCAAAGCAACCATGTAACAAATTCGGGCTAAAAGCATTTCAAAAGCCATTTTCGGCGAAGCAGATGCACTGATTTCCTGATTGCCTTTAAGCAACATTTGCCAAATTCTGGTTAAAGAATTTAGCGAAATTTCGCGGGCGATATTGGAGATTTTTTCTTGCTGAAACTGCGAATAACCTTCCAATTTATAATTTTTTACAAGCTTTACTGACGTGGTTTTATGAGTGATTTCCATTAAATCAAGAACCAGTTGCGAAACGTCGGAAGAGTAAGAATAAAATTCGGCAAAACTTTGAGAAGCAGCGGTAAAATCACCTTTCAAAAGATTTTCAAAAAGCTCGATAACTTTTACTTTGTCGGTTAAACCCAACATTTTTTCAACTAATTCAGCTGGTAAAAGTTTTTGGTGATTATTGCTCGCCAGTGCTTGATCCAAAAGCGAAAGCGAATCACGAACTGAACCTTCTGACATTTTGGCAATTAATTCTAAAGCTTGCGGTTCAGCTTCCAGATTTTCCTGTTTTAGAATATTTTCTAAATGAGTTTCAATTTCTTTTTCATCAAGGCGGCGTAAATCAAAACGCTGACAGCGCGAAAGAATTGTCACCGGAACTTTGCGAATCTCAGTTGTTGCAAAAATAAATTTAACATGCGCTGGCGGCTCTTCGAGGGTTTTTAACAAAGCATTAAATGCGCTGTTGCTGAGCATGTGAACTTCATCGATGATGTAAATTTTATATTTCGCCATTACTGGTGCGTAAGCGATAGAATCAATGATTTCGCGGATATCGTCAACTCCGGTTCTGCTGGCAGCGTCGATTTCAATAACATCCTGATGTTTGGAAGCAGTAATTAATTTGCAATTATCACAAACGCCGCAAGCCTTTGCTGTCAAGGTTGCAGACTCATCAAGACAATTTAAGGTTTTCGCAATAATGCGCGCTGTAGTTGTTTTTCCAACGCCGCGAATTCCGGTTAAAATGTAAGCGTGATGCAAACGGTTATTTTTGATAGCATTACTTAGAGTAGTAACCAAGACCTCTTGTCCCACCAATTCATCAAAATTTTGCGGACGATATTTTCGGGCAAGTACTAAATAAGATGACATTGAAAAAAGGGGAATGATCAAAATGAAGAAGTGAGAGCGACCCGATCCAACAAGCCTTGAGCTGCTTTCTTTCGAATCTGACTCGCTAGACAAGAAAACCGCCCGCTCTCACCGAAAGAGATTTTGATTTGGGAAGAAAATTATTCAAGGGAATGTTGGGAAGAATTTAGAATATATTTTTGATGTATAAAATTAATACCAATCTTACCTAAAAAAACTCACTGTCACCCTGAGCCTGTCGAAGGGTGATTCAGGCCCGAGGTTTAGAACCACCCTTCGACAGGCTCAGGGTGACATCGATTGCATATTAAAAATATTCACCAAATTAATTTAAAAAACCTCTTGCAAAAATATTTTTGATAAGAAAATTTATCTTCGTCGGGAGTTGCTCTGAATAAAACACCTTTTCAGGGAATAGGAAGCAACACGCCGGGTTTGCGTGGTGGTGGCTCCTGATATTAAAATTCAAAAACAAAAAGCTCCTTTTCAGAAAAAATCTGGAAAGGAGCTTTTTTGCTTTGTGGGATGAGCCCTCCTCTTTCACGGTCATTCTGAACTTGATGAATAAGTGGGTAGCTTGTACTTAAAAAAAGCACCTGTTACTTTTTCTGATTATGATTTAAAAAGTGATCCTCTTTCACACAATTTTATTATTAATTCAGAAATCAAATGAGACCAAGCACTTCTTTGAGAAACGATAGAAAATATTTATTCTCCGATAACCAAAATGGTAAAAATCTTTACCTAAAGAATTTCACTCTTGAAGAAATGAATGCCAGTTTGGAAATTCGTGAAATGGTTGCCAATACAGCATTTCGTGCCGCAGAAAATTATAAAAAAATTGATCCCACCCCAGAATTAACTGATTATTCAAGATTTCGCCATTACGAAAAAACCGATGCTGATTTACCTTTAATCAAAGATTCAAACATTCATCCAGACAACATACGCGGTTTTGTTTTAGAAGATGATGATAGAAATGCAGTGTCAATAATTCTTGCGGGAGTTACTAAAAATCCACTACGCATCATGATGGGAACAATTGATACTGTAGATGAATGTGAAGGCCGGGGCTATTTTTCAATTTTATTTGATGAAGTTATAAAAGAAGTTGCCCAAGAAAATAATGGTCAAATGCCGGAAATTGGCATCAGCATGAGAAATTTAACCAGCAGAGGGAAAAATTTTGACACTTACGCCGGCATTACCAAATCCCGGGGTTTTGATATGCAATGTTTGACACGCGAAATAAACCCGCAAAAAACTTTTATTCCACTTAATGATGCGCCGGAAAATGTTTTTTTTCAATTTGATCGCGAAGCAGATTATACAATCAGCTTTGCAGCAGCCCGTGAATTAGTTAAAGAACAACCAAGTGAAGCACTTTTCTTACATGGAAAACCAACAGCAGAAATGACTTTAGAAAATTTCTCTCAAGATTCTGGAAACAGATTACAAAGAAAAATCGCTTCACCAGATTCAGTTATTTTGGTAAATGAAGAACTACGAACAAGAAATGTAAGGACTGTTCAGGCTTTATCCCCAGAGTCTTTAAATATAGAAAGATTATAACTTCTACTTCACCACATCGGGAAGATTGAGTTTAAGACAAAATGACGGAATTGGTGAGGATGGGAGAATTGGAAACTACTTACAAATCTCTCTCATCCGCGCATAAGCTCGCGTAATTCCTTTCAGCGAATATTCATCAACAGCATAAGTTCCAATCGCCGAATCGCTTCTAACTTTAACCGCGCCACTGCGCAACATTGATTCAATAATCTGAATATCTTCAGTTTTAGTTTTCGCCCAGGCAATGTCTTTTTTAGCTAACAATTTAAACTGCGCATCATCAATCAAAACAAAAACTTCGCTGTTTAATTTATATTCATAACCCGCAAAAACACTCACTTCTTCGGAGCGATCTTTTTGGTATCTGGCAATCATGATGTAAGGTTTTTGGCGTGAGCTGTGATCAGAATCAGATTTCACCGGATGTGAAACGATGTAACATTTTTTATATTCCAATTCATTTTCCTGAATTTCGTAAACCTGCCATTGATAAAAGGCGCTATCAATCACCTGCGCTTTACATTGGCGCAGCGAAACCAGCATAAAAATTGCGTAAATCGCAATGATAACCGCAATTTTCGTGATATGGTGAATAAATTTCATTAAAAAATCCTGGCTAGCGAATAATCTAAAATTGTAATCAAATCTTCTTTAAAAGAAGAGTCGGGGAAAATATCGAGTTCTTTTAAAGCCGCGTCACGATGGGCTTCCGCGACTTCTCGCGCAAATTCAAGACCACCATGTTTTTTAATCAGATTTAAAATCTCGACGAAGTCATTTTGATTTCTTTTTGTTGTAAGCAAGTTTTTTATGAAGATTTCGGAAATAAATTTACGCTCTGTTTCAGAAGCGGCTTTATAAGTTAGAATAATTGGCAAAGTAACTTTTCCTTCAAAGAAATCATTGCCGATATCTTTGCCTAGAACCGCTTCTTCGGAATTATAATCGAGAATATCATCAACAATTTGAAAAACTGTTCCCAAATGTTTTCCAAAATTTCCCAGCGCCACAGTTTTTTCTTCGGCGCAACCGTTAATCAAAGCTCCAGATTCGCAAGCCGCTGAAAAAAGCACCGCAGTTTTGCCAAAAATAATCTCTAAATATTTTTCTTCAGTAAGCGTAATATCGTTAGAATTTTCCAGCTGCATAACTTCACCGTCAGCCATGATTGACGAGGCTTTGGCAAGTAAATCAAGCACGAAGAGGTTTTTGCTTCTAACCATTAATTGAAAGGCGATCGAAAATAAATAATCTCCCACCAAAATTGTGGCTTTATTATCCCAAATTGCATTAGCAGTTTTTTTGCCGCGCCGCACTTCGCTGACATCAACAACATCATCATGTAGCAAAGTGGCACTGTGAATTAATTCAACTGCTGCGGCTAAATTATAATGATCTTCGCCAGTTTTAGTGCCGCATAATTTAGAGGCTAAAATCAATAAAATCGGGCGGATTCTTTTGCCGCCGGAAGAAATTAAGTGATTGGAAATTTCAGAAATTAAAGGTGATTTTCCAACCGCAAATTCCAAAATAATCTTGTCAACCTGCTTCAAATCAGGCGCAAGAGTGGTTATGATATTTTGAAGTTTGCTCATTTTAAACTATAAAATTGTTTTACGATTTTCGTCACTTTCCTGATAGAGCATCAAAATTTTATTGCGGCATTCTTCAATTTTAGAAGCGATGCCATTTAAAGATTTTCTGACTTCTTCAATAACCTTGTCGGGCTGACCGGTTTTTACAAAATCAATATATTGGGTTGTGAGCTTGTCAGCGCAATCTTCGAGACGCGTCGCTACTTCTTCCACAATGGCGAATTGTTGTTCGGCCAATTTGTGGGTGCTATCTTCAACCGCTCTAATTAAGCGATCGGCATAGGCATAATATTCAACTATTTCGTTGTAGAGTTGCTCTTGCTTTGATGTTGCCATTTTTAAGAATTGAAATTGTGGCTCTTGGTAAACTGGGCGCGAAACGTAATTTTGCTAAGATTTAAAGTCAATTGCGGGTGATTGATGGTGTTAAAATGGGAAATTTAGATTATGAAAAGTATGGATAGATCCTGAATCAAGTTCAGGATGACGGAGTTTTTTATTGGGCTCATTTCTCCCGCATCGTCATCCTGAACTTGATTCAGGATCTAGCGTGAACTTAAACCCAAATAAAAATTATAATATTTGCACAAACTTCAGCAAATCTTCTTTCTTAACTTCAAAACCATTCTGCGCCCAAAAAACTTTTGCTTTTTTCATCACATCTCCAACCTCGCTACCTTTAAACCCAAGCCGCATTAAATCATCACCGTTCAGTGGAAAATTTGGTAAAGAAAAATTCTGGAAAAATTCGAGATTTTTTTTAGCTTCATCGATTTTCAATGATTCATTACTTCTCACCAAACCAAACAAATAAAGATCCAAAACCAGCGCTTTTTCCTCGAAAGCCAAAAGAGTTTTTAACTCGTTAAAAGCCCGAGTGGACCCCGTCGTGAAGACGGGGTGACAATGATTATTGTTCAGCTGCCCAACTGGAAGCTTTGTCACCCCGTCTTC
>JAZKII010000060.1:0-16187 GCA_040384945.1 Pseudomonadota bacterium | reverse complement strand
CGAGCTAGCGTCTCGACGATGCTGCGCTTTGCTCGACGACCTGAAGATTTTTGAATTTTTCTTTTATTTCTTCATGCTTTCGACCAACCAAATCCGCACCAAATTTCTGGAATATTTTGCCAAAAACGGGCATGAAATTATCGCATCCAGCCCGCTAATTCCGCATAACGACCCGACTTTGATGTTTGCCAATGCCGGCATGAACCAGTTTAAAAATTATTTTACTGGTATTGAAGTTCCGAAATTCAAACGCGCTGCTACTTCGCAAAAATGTGTGCGCGCTGGCGGAAAGCATAATGACCTTGATAATGTTGGCTTCACCGCCCGTCACCACACTTTTTTTGAAATGTTGGGCAATTTTTCTTTCGGCGATTATTTCAAAGAAGAAGCAATTTTTTACGCCTGGGATTTATTAACCAAAGAGTTCGAAATCAGCAAAGACAAGCTTTTAGTCACAGTTTATCACAATGATGACGACGCGGCAAATTTATGGAAAAAAATCGCCGGACTTTCGGATGAAAAAATAATTCGCATCGCAACTGATGATAATTTTTGGTCAATGGGCGACGTTGGCCCATGCGGACCTTGCTCGGAAATTTTTTACGATCATGGCGATAAAATTTTCGGCGGACCTCCGGGAAGTAAAGATGAAAATGGCGATCGTTTTACCGAAATCTGGAATTTGGTTTTTATGCAGTTTGAAAAAAAAGCGGATAAAACAATGGTTCCACTTCCAAAACCATGTATCGACACCGGAATGGGTTTGGAGCGTCTGGCTTCAGTATTGCAGGGAGTTCACGATAATTATGAAATCGACACTTTCAAAAATATTATCACGGAAGTTAAAAAATTCGTCGCCTAAATTAAGCTGCCATCGCAGCTCCAACCTGCTGCTCAATAATCAAAGTTTTTATTGCTAAAACAGGTCGTGGAGATTTGGAAGGAGCTTCTCCAAGATCAAAAGATTTTTTATCATCAGAAAATTCACTTTCTTCTTCATATTCTTGACCTTCATGTTCTCTTAAAACTTCTCTGATTTCTAAAATTGCCACTTTGAAATTATCAGATTCTTCAACACCAAATTTTGAGATAAAAATTTCATCATCATCTTTTTGCGATTCTAATTTCGAATCTTTTTTCGGAATTACTAAAGATGCTTTTGCTGGCTCAATATCGTCATCAAGCTCTTCAGATGTTGACGCAATTGATAATGGCAAGTCACTTTCATCTTCCTGTTTTTGGGATTTTTTCTTCAACTCTAACTCTTCTAACTCCTGTAAAATCCTCTGCGATTCCAACGCAACATTATTTTTATTTTCTTCATCGCCAATTTCAGAATCTTGTCTTTCAACAATTGGCAATTCTTTTTCCGGAGTTGGTGTTTTAGCAATCATCACAAAATCTTCATTTTCTACGGCTGGACTAGCATTTAAAACCATGTCTTGAAAAACTGTTTTAACCGCAATTTCATCGCTTGTTTGCTGCAAAATTTGCGGAGCAATTTCATCGTTAAATTCTTGTATTTGGCTATTAAGATCTAGCTCAACCGCATCTTCCAAATCATCATCAGAAATTTCATTTTCCGAATCTTCTAATTCAACTTCTTCAACATCAGATTCTTTTAAATCCTGTATAAACTCTTCTAAAAATTTATTTTCTTGCGGCAAATCAACTGAATTTTCTTCTTTCAATAATAATTCATCAGGTTGGGTTATTTCATCAAATTCTTTTACAATTTGATTTAAATTCGGAGAAATTTCTTCCAGAAATTCCACTTCATCTTGCAGATCATCTTCTTGTTCTTCATCCGTCTGTAACAAAGCTTCCGGCTCACTTACAACAATTTCTATTTCTGATAATTCTTCCTCATCTTTTATCGGTGCTTCTAAAATAATTTCTGTTTTTACTGGCTCAACAAGCTCAAATTTATCAAGAAAATCTACAATCTCTTCTTGCTCTTCAACTTGTGGCAAAGCTTCCTTATTTACAACTTCCAACTCAACTTCTTGCAGCAAAATTTTCTGCTCAGGTTTTTCCTGATCTTGCAAAATAACTTCTTCTTCAATTTCAACCGTAACAAGCGGCAATTTCTCAATTAAAACTTCATCACTTATTTTTTGCTCCGGAATTTCCTGTAAGACTTCATTACTTAGAACCTCAAGTTCAACCTCTTGCGGCAAAGTTTTCTGTTCAAGTTTTTCCTGCTCTTGCAATATTGCTTCAGGTGCAATTATCACCGCTTCTTTTTCTGAAAATTTTTCCTCTATTTCAAAATCATCTTTTATCTTTAGCTCTAAAACTTCTGCTTTTATTGGTTCTACAATCTCAAGAAGATCTACAGATTCTTTATTTGGCAAAATCGCTGCAACTTCGCTATCCATTGCAGCCGTATCAAGCGGCAATTTCTCAACTTCCGGCAAAACTTCACTTATTAAAACATCAAGCGCACCTTCTTGCTCTTGAGGCAAAATTTCCGGCTCTTGTAATATAGCTTCAAGCTCATTTACAGCTGCTTCTTTTTCTGATAATTCTATTTGCGGATCTAAAATAACTTCAGCTTTTATTACTGGTTCAACAATCTCAAATTCAGCGCTACTTTCAAGATCCACAACTTCTTCTTCAGCTGCAACCAACGGCAATTTCTCGATTACAACTTCATCATTTATTTTTTTCTCAACTACTTCCGGCAAAATTTTCTGCTCATGAACCAGATTTTCCAACAACCTCTGCGCTTGCGGATTAGCGTCACCAATTGCCAATGCTTTCTTAATTGTATCCGGCGAAGAAAAAGTAAATAAAGTTGCAATTAGTGAATTATTACCATTCGCAACCGCTGCATCCAAAACACTAATACCATTTTCCCGGTGATTAACATTGCCGCCAAAGCGCACCAATAAAAGCGCCATGGTTTGTTGGCCATTTCTTACGGCGTGAAATAATAATTTATCGATATTGAGATCAACCAATGTCGTTCCCAACATTTTTTCTAATTCTGAAATCGGAGGTTTTTCGATTTTTTTCTCTTCAGTTTTTAGCTGCTGCTGCTCTTTAAAAATTACTTCATTTTGCGTCTTTAACTGCGCTTCCTGCTCCCGTAATTTCGCATCAGATTCTTCTTTAGCTTTTTTAAGTTCTGCTTTTTTTCGCACTAATTCCGCACGACGTTCTTCATGCGCTTCCATAGCTTCACGCACCATCACCATTTGCATTTGCCGTGCAATTTGCTGTTGCTGGATTCTTTCTTCTGCAATTTGCTGCTTTAATTCCCGCGCTGCTTGCTCTCTTTGCGCAGCTTCTTGTCTTTTTTGAATCTGGCGCTGCTGTTTTTCCTGTTCACGTTCTCTCGATTTTTCACGACCTTTTTCTTTTTCATTCTCTTCTTCAACTTCCGCTTCGCGCCCTCTTTCTTTGGAAACCAGGTTTAACTTTCCCCCTTTTTGCTCCAAAGTTTCGGCCATTTTTTCATTGCCAACTAAAACTGCCAAATCAGTCGCCGTCATGCCTGACGGGCTTTTTTCATTAATATCAGCGCCCTTATCAATTATTTCTTGCATCTCTTCCGGCGACTTATCCGACAACATCATCGCCGCCAATGGACTCAACCCATTTTCACCAAATTGGCTTAATTCTTTAACGCCAAATTTACAATCAGCATGAAACTGCAAAGCCTTATCCAGCGGCATTTCAGAAGCACAAGCGATGATAAAAAGTTCTTGGGCAATTTTATTACTGCGCTCCGAATTTTCTTTTTTCCTCTTTTCTTTTTCTTCGAGAGTTTCGTTGGGATTTTCTCTTTCTTTGTCTTTTTTGATCTTCTCAATTTCAACTAAATATTCCTGCAACTTATGCGGAAATTTTTTCAAGATTTCCTGCGCCTTCGGATTGGTGGCGTTGAATCCGTGCTTTTTTATTTCTTCAATAAACTTCAAAATATCATCCAAATTTATCCCTTCTTCTTCCGGGATAAATCTGTTTCTTGGATCTGGATTTTCTGAATTAAATTCTGTCATTTACTAAATTTACAAAATTCTCAATCCCAAAAAGCGCAATGAATGAACCCATGCGCGGGCCTTGATCGGAACCTAATAAAATTTGATATAAAGCCAAAAACCAATCACGCATATTTTTTTCCCCGGCGACGCCTTGCGCGCCAGAATTATATCCGTGATTTTTACCAACTTGGAAAACTAAATTTTGCAATAAAGCGCCATCAGATTTTTGTTCAGGAGTGGCATTTCTTAAAGTTTCAATTAGCTCACGAAGTGCCGCCTTTTCTGCTTCTGTAGCTGCACGATATTGTTTATTTTTCTTAATAAAATCATTGTAATAATTGATCGCGCTTTCCACCATTTTGGCTAAAAGCGGTGAATTTTCTTTGGTCAAACCAGCTTGATATTTTGAAATAAAACCCCAAAGAACTGTGTCATTTTCAGGGTTGCAAGCGCTCGCCAAATTTAACAAAAGCGAATAGCTCAAATTAAAATTAACCGGCGCGATTTTTCCGCTATGAATGTGGAAAGCAGGATTATCAAGCTTCGCCAACTCTTCTTGCTTATCATAACCAAGCACGAAAGTTAAATATTCATCCATCGCTTTTGGAATTACGTCGAAATAAAGACGCTTCGCAGTTTTTGGTTTTTGATACATGAAAAGTGACATCGATTCAGCGGGCGCATATTTCAACCAATCTTCAACTGAAATGCCATTACCTTTCGATTTGGAAATTTTTTCACCAATATCCGACAAAAACATTTCATAAGTAAAATTCACCGGAGGCACGCCGCCCAAGATTTCGCAGACTCGGCGATAAATTCTTTCATTCGGTTGGTGATCTTTTCCATAAATTTCATAATCAACTTCTAGTGAATACCAGCGCGCACCGAAATCGATTTTCCATTGTAATTTGCAATTGCCGCCAGTTACCGGAACTTCTTTTTCTTTACCATTAGCATCAACGTAAATCACGGTGCCTTTTTCTTTGTTCACACCTTTTACGCCTTTATCAATTACAATTCCCGATTCAGGATCAATTGGCATGAATGGGCTGTAGGTTTCTTGGCGTTCTGCGCCCAAAGTTGGCAACATCAACTCCATTAATTCATCATATTTTTCAAGCACGCGCAACATTGTAGAATCAAATGCACCTGATTTATATTTTTCAGTGGCGCTGATAAATTCATATTCAAATCCGAATGAATCGAGAAATGCACGAAGACGCGCATTCATGTTGTGGCCGTAGGATTCATGGGTTCCAAAAGGATCCGGAACTGAAGTTAGCGGGCGGCCTAAATTCGCGCGCACCATTTCTTGATTAGGCACGTTATCAGGAACTTTGCGCAAACCATCAATATCATCAGAAACACAAAACATGCGGGTTGGAATTTCCGGCGCTAAGCATTGAAATGCGTAACGTACGAACGATGTACGTACAACTTCACCAAAAGTTCCGATATGCGGCAAACCAGACGGGCCATAGCCGGTTTCAAAAAGGACATAACCTTTTTTTGGAGTTTTACCACCAACTTTTGCCAATATGCGGCGCGCTTCTTCAAACGCCCATGATTTAGATTCCAGGTAAGATTTTTGCGAAATTGTCATTGTTTTGATTTATATTTTGTAAGCAGCTTTTGAACTGCGCCCAGTATCGCGGCGATTAATTTTGTCGTCAACTCCAAATCATCCATATATTTTTCACCATTTGAGCAAGACGGGGTTTGTAACCCCGTCTTAATGTTCAGTTCAAATTTGTAAAAGCATGAACCTGTGGACGGGGTTACAAACCCCGTCCAGCGCAAGATCACCCAAAATCTTTATTAACGATCAAAATTCAGAAGATAAAATTTGGTTATATCATTCATGGCAAAACCTTGAGGAATAATGTTTTGAACAAATTTAAAACCATGTTTTAATAAAATATGTTCAGACTTCCCATTAGTCTCTCCATGAGCTGCAGCTATTGTTTCCAACTTTAAATCCTCGAAGGAAAACCGGATTAATTCCCGGGTAATTTCAGAAGCATAACCTTGCCCCCAAAATTCCGGTAAAAATGCAAAACGAACTTCCGGTTTTTTGCCGGTTTCTTCGCTCAGTGATCTAAAGGTAATTCCAGCGCGACCAACAAATTTGCCGCTCGAATTTTCAAAAACTGCCATTTGGGAATAGCCCAATTCTTGTTGATGAGAAATAAAAGCATTTAATTGCTCTTGGATTTTCTCAAGGCTTTGAATCCCATCAACTGTGGTTTTAGCAACTTCAGGATTGGAATGAAGTTGATATAAAAGTGAAATATCTTCTGGTTTAAATTGACGAAGATTTAGACGATTTGTTTTTAACATTTTTTAAATTTGTTTGTTATTTAAGACACAAATTATGAGCCACATAACCGTCACTTTAAAACTTCACACCCAACTTCTCTTCCAAATATTTCCCTAGATTATTCTCCCGATTCGCTTTTCTGATTTCAAAAAATGGTAAATCAACAAAAATAATTTTATCACCATCTTCAATTTTCTCCCGTACCAACGCCTCATACATCTGGTTTCGCACTAAAGTTTTATGCGTTAATAAATATTCACCTTTTTCATTTTCATAAAAATGTGACGGACCATCAACTTCGATAAAAAATTTCACATCATCTTTGTGCAAGACTATATCTGTTTCTAAAACCGGAGCGCCGTAAAAATTCTGCATCACTTCTTCAGAAACTTCGCATCCAGCCTGTGTTTGCAAGAATTCAGCAATATTATGTTGTAACTCACTTTTAACATTATCGGTATTTTTTTTAGGAATTTCAGCGGCGATTTTTTTGATAAATTCTTCGCTAAAAAAATTAGTTCCTAAAATTTTTTGGCAATAAAATTCGAATCTAAGTAATGAATAAAAAGCAGCAAAATCATGGCTGCGAGACATTTCTTGTTTCTTAAAACTTGGAATAACCAGGAAATTTAAAAAATTGCGATCAATAAAACCAAAATTGAGCAAACCGCCTAAAGTAGCAGAAATATCAAAAGTATTTTCAATCGCCAAAATCTTGTTCACGGCGCGCACAATCTGCTTTTGATCGAGATTGCCAAAATCTTCTTTGGTAAATTCCATCTGCACCAAATCAGCAAAACTCTCAGAAATTTCCGAGGGTTTTTCGGAAAAAAGCGCGTTCAAAAATGAATCGCGAAGACATTCTATTGAAGATTTTTGTAAGTCATTTTTTTTAAGAAATTTTTTTGCTCCACCCAAAAATTTTGCCAGCTGCAATGGCTGCATTTGTGGCACCAACTCGTCAAATATTTGGGGATTAGTTATAATTTCTTTAATGCGATCAGCTTTGGAATTTTTATATAGCGACTCAAAATCCTGCGCTAAATTATTCAAATATTCCGCCAAATCTGCCGCAGCTTTTTTGTGATAATTACGCTTTGAGATTTCCTCTAAAGCAGAAAAATATTTTTCAGTATTTTTGTGATTTCGGTTCATCAGTTAAAAATAAATTATGTCTTAACTATGTGACGAATATGGATAGATCCTGAATCAAGTTCAGGATGACGATGTGGTGAATTTGGAGATGAACTAGCCTCTCACCAAGCGCTGGACTGGGTTTGTAACCCAGTCCACATTTTCAGTTCAATTTAACTTTACATGAACGTGAGGACGGGATTACAAATCCCGTCCTGCATCGAGTTTTTGTTTGAGATTTTACTCACTCACTTTCCGTCATCCTGAACTTGATTCAGGATCTATCCATATTCGCAATAAGAAAATTTCCTTCTGTTCCGCAAACCTGAATTTCCAATATATCGCCGGATTTTATTTTTTTAGTTTCATCACTCATTTTTACATCTAAAAAATTTTCTGATTTGCCGATACCATCTTTTTCAACAATAACTTTCAGGGTTTTTCCGATTTGTTTTTTTAACAATTTTTGTAATTCTTTTTGCCCGGTTTCACGCAATATTTTCGCGCGTTCTTTGATGATTGTGCCATTAACTTGCGGCATTTTTGCAGCTGGTGTTCCATCACGTTTTGAATAAGGAAAAATATGAGTGAAAGTAATTCCGGCTTCCTCAATTAATTTTACTGAATTTAAAAACATTTCCTCAGTTTCTGTGGGAAATCCGGCGATAATATCGCAACCAAAAGTGATTTCTGGCCTTATTTCACGGGCTTTGGCGCAAAAATCTAAAACCTGTTGGCGATTGTGACGGCGTTTCATTCTTTTCAAAATTACGTCATCACCAGATTGCACACTTAAATGCAAATATGGCATAAAACGCGGTTCATTTTTTAAAATTTCAAAAAAATCTTCATCAATTTCAGCAACATCAATTGAAGAAAGTCGCAAACGTGGAAGCTCGGGAACCAGCTTCAATAAACGCTTAATCATTTGCGAAAGCGTAATAGGAGCTGCTAAATCTTCACCATAACCGGAAATATCAACACCGGTAAAAACAACTTCTTTATGCCCTGCAGTAACCATGTTTTTTACTTGCGAAACAATTTCACCAAATGCTACGGAACGGCTGTTTCCGCGGCCGAAGGGAATAATACAAAAAGTGCAACGATGATTACAGCCATTTTGGATTTCTAAAAAAGCGCGGGTTTTATTTTCAAAATATGAAACAAGTTGCGGCGCGGTATCTTTCACCGACATGATGTCATTAACCTTGATTTTACTGGTTTCGTTGGGAGTTAAGAAATTTGCAACGGCGTTACGATTTTCAAAAAATATGCGATCTTTGTGAGCAATGTCTTTAGAAGTGATGTCGTTATTTGGTGAAATAGATCCTGAATCAAGTTCAGGATGACGATGTGGGGAGATTTGTTGCGATGACAAACCATAACTTTCCGGATTAGATTTCTCAACATTCCCCAACACCAAATCCACCTCTTCCATTTTGGCATATTTTTCGGGATCAATCTGCGCGGCACAACCTGTTACAACAATTCTAGCCTCAGGATTATCCTTCCTCGCACGGCGCACAGCTTGGCGCAACTCACGCTCCGCTTCACTCGTCACCGCACAAGAATTAAAAACAATCAGGTTTTTCTGGTCGGTTTTTTTCAGCGCCTCTTTTATCGCTTCACTTTCGTAAGCATTTAAGCGGCAACCAAAAGTTACAATCTGGTTATTATCCGCGTCTACTGTCATCAACTAAAATTATGTGATTAACAACTTTTTTCACGCCACCAACTTTTGAAACCATGGTTAAAACTTTTTGCATTTCGGAATTATCATTGGCCAAACCCAGCAAATAAACGGTTTTATTCACGGTTGTAATTTTGTAATTCACCGTCGCAACATTACTTACAAAAAGTAATTTAGTTTCGATTTCCAGCGTGATTACATAATCCATGAAAGCGCGGCCAAAATCGCCGGCACGTAAATTGGCTTCTTCACTAACTTGAATTTCATCAATAACTTCTTTTACAGCGGGAACTTTCCAGGCCAATTGATTGGCAAGCTTTGCCTTTTCTGGATCGCGGGCAATTCCGGTTAGTAAAATGCGGCCTTCATTTACTGAAATATCAATCGAATTTCCCGGGTTTTTTAAACCGTTAGAAATAAATTCTGTACCCAGCTTGCTGGCAATAACCACGTCCTTCTGCGTGCTTTTGAAACTTTTTTCGCGTACGGTTAAAACTCCGGCAGTTGTTGCACCAACAATTACGGTTTCAACGCAGGAAGTTGCAAAAAATAAAGCGAAAACGGCAGGAACAAGCAGGATTTTTTGAGAAATTTTCATATTTAAAAATCTTTAAGAAACTTTGAAAATAAAGGAAGGACGACGTTTTGAAAAGAGGAATAAAATTACTTTTACGAAATCAACATTGCAAATTATTTTTCGATTTCTAAATTCCGCGACCTTCGTTTTAAGTCCTCATTAATTTCTTTTGAGAACATTTATTTTTTTCGAATTCAAATCTAAAAAATAATTTACGCGCGGGCGTAGCTCAGTGGTAGAGTGCCACCTTGCCAAGGTGGATGTCGAGGGTTCGAATCCCTTCGCCCGCTCCAGCCTTCGCTCTTACGAGCTTCGGCTGCCTGTCCGCCATAGCCTTCAGGCGACGGCGGAGCAGGCCAGCTAGGAGATCGTTAGAGCGAAGGCTGCCCCCCGTAGCCCAGAGGGCGAAGGGCGGGCTTCTCCAGACTTTCTCCCAACCTCTCCCAGACAAAACTCCAATCTACATCTTAACCTCACCACTCCAAACATCGTCCCCCTAATACTTCCCAAACATCCCCTCAATCTCCTTAACATCCGTAGTCTTCGTCAACGCCATCATCACCAAAATCCTCGCCTTTTGCGGACTCAAATTATCCGCCGTCACAAACCCCATTTCATCATCATTAATCTCAGCATTTCTCACCACCGACCCAGCCCCAAGATGCGCGCTTCTAACCACAATCACCCCTTTCTTCGCAACTTCACTAAGCTTTTCCACAGTTTTCTGATTAATATTTCCATCCCCAACCCCCGCAACAATTATAGCTTTTGCACCTGATGCCACAAACCCATCAATAACCGCTGCATCACTTCCAGCATAAGCATAAACAATCTCAACTTTCGGCAAATTTTCCATTTTTCTAACATCAAAAATAGTTTTAAAAGTATGTACACGAAGCGGGCTATAATAAATTTTTGTTTTGCCATAATGCACAATTCCAATCGCCCCCGAATTCAACGCCTTAAAAGACGCAACATTTGTAGTATGAGTTTTTGTCACATCACGCGCCGCAAAAATTTCATCATTCATTAAAACCAATACACCTTTTTCAGCCGCGTCATCACTAGCTGCAAGCGCTACTGCATTATATAAATTAAGCGCGCCATCAGCACTTAAAGAAGTTGATGGACGCATTGAACCAACAATAATTACCGGTTTTTTGCTCTTCACAACCAAGTTTAAAAAATAAGCAGTTTCTTCCATCGTATCAGTTCCATGCGTTATAACAACTGCATCCACCGATCTTTGCGCCAAAGTTTCATTAACTTTTTTGGCAATTTTTAACCATCCCGCCTCATCCATATTTTGACTTGCGGTTTGCATGATTTGCTCCGCTTTAATATCCGCCAAATTAGTGATTCCGGGAATTGATTTTATGATTTGTTCAATATCGATTTTTGAAGAGGAATATTTAGCGCCAATTGCTGAATCACCCGCGCCGGAGATGGTTCCACCAGTTGCCAAAATAACAATATTTTTGGCGTTAGCATTAACAGAAAATGTGAGAAATAAAGTAGCGATAAGAAGCTTGAATTTCATGGTTTAGCAAATTTAATTGAGAAGAAAGTTGGATTTGAATAGAGCTAATATTTAAAAGACCAAGCCTAAATTCTATTTTCTTTTGCTACTCACTTCTCCAGCCGCCGCCAAGGGCGCGATATAAATTTACGTAAGAAGAAAGCTGCTGCTGTTTGACTTCCATTAGTTGCATTTGCGCTTCCAGGAAATCGCGGCGGGTTAAAAGTGATTCTAAATAATCAACGCGCGCGGCTTTGAAAAGCACGTTGGAAATTTCAAAGGCATCAGAAAGCGCTTCCACTTGCTCAGATTTTGCTTTGTAAATTTGTTTTAAATTTTCCACCGAAGCTAATTGATTTGAAACTTCAGCGAAGGCTTTAATGAAAGTTTGTTCGTAATCGTAAATTGCCTGAATTTGTTTATTATTAGCCGAAAAATAATCAGCTTTAATGGCATTTCTATTCAATAATGGCGCGGTCAAGCCTCCTGCGATGCTGGCAAAAACTGCTTCTGGACTATCAATAAAATGGCTCGAATTAAATGATTTATAACCTAAAGCAGCGTCAATATTAAGTGACGGATAAAATTGTGCTTTCACCGATTTCACATTTAATTTCGTAGCTTCAAGTTTAAAAACCGCTTGTTTTATGTCGGGACGATTATCAATTAAATCTGACGGAATATCAGTATTAAATTCCTTCATTTTAGTTTTTTTAAACTCTTTCGAAGAACGCAAAATTGGTTGCGGCAAACGTCCTAAAAGCGTGTTTAAATGATTTTCAGTAACAATAATTTTTTGTTCAATTTGGGTTTTGCGGCCTTCATTTTGTTGAATTTCCGCATCAAAACGTCGAACCGGCAGCGACGTGCTGCGCCCGGCAATTTTCTGCAATTCCACAACTTTATGCGCTTCATTTAAGTTGGTAATAAATTGCTCAACAATTTCCAACTGATTATCTAACGCCATTAATTCGTAATAATCATTGGCAACTTCGGCGACCAATTGGGTCACCGCAAAATTCCGCCCTTCAATTGTCGCTAAATAATCATAATAAGAAGATTTCGCGGCATTGCGCAATTTTTTCCAAATATCAATTTCCCAAGTGGCATTAAGCGAAACTTGGCGATTGCGCATTTTGTCAGACAAACCTGCCAATTCATCAGTGGCACCTTTGCTGGTAAATTTGCTGGTTTTTTCAAATTCATAACCTGCGCTAAGCCCGACTTTCGGCAGATATTGACCTTGTCGCGCCATGACTTCGTTATTGGCGATATTGATGTCTTGATTGAGAATATTTAATTCCTGATTATCTCTTAAAGCTGTGTCAATTAAAGTTGTTAAATTTTTGTCATCAAAAAGAACTTTCCAGTTTTTTCTAATCAAATCTTCTTTTGAAGTTTCTTCAACTTTTTTGGCCTGGTTTTTAAATTTTGCCGGAACCTTAATTTTTTCATCCGGCGTGTTTTTATATTGTGGCAAACTTGGCGCACAGCTTTGTAAGAGTAGTGAAAGAGAAATAAAAAAAGTTAAAATTTTATTCATGATTTTTTGTTAAATTAAATGTAATTTTTTAGGTCATCGAGCAAAGCACGAAGTGCGTCGTCGAGATGCTAGCTCGACGTTGAAACATCCAGCTAGCGTCTCGACGACGGCCTAAAGGCCTTTGCTCGACGACCTAAAGTTCTTTTCTGGCTGATGATGATTAAAAATTACCAACGCTCGGTTAAAGGCTCTTCATCTTCGTCTTGGATCAAGGTTTTATTGGCGGCGATTGTGCCGAAGATGTAATATAAACCAGGCACAATTAGCACGCCGAATAAAGTTCCAAGCAACATTCCTCCAAGTGCGGATGCACCAATTGTGTTATTGGCGGCGGAGCCGGCGCCAGTTGCAAAAGCCATTGGAATTAGGCCGGCGATGAAAGCGAAAGAAGTCATTAAAATTGGTCTGAATCGCTGGCGCGCGCCTTCAATTGCGGCGCGTAAAACCGGTACGCCGCGTTTTTGTTTTTGACGGGCAAATTCTACAATTAACACAGCGTTTTTACCTAGAAGTCCGACTAACATAATTAATCCGACTTGCGCATAAACGTCATTGGCCAAGCCCATTATTTTTAGCAGCAAGAAAGATCCAAAAATTCCCGGCGGTAGCGAAAACATTACAGCGAGTGGAATAATGAAACTTTCATATTGCGCCGCCAACACGAAATAAACGAATAATAAAACCACGATGAAAATGTAGATTGCTTCGTGGCCGCGCGAAGATTCATCAAATGAAAGACCTTCCCAAGCTATGTCATAACCGCGTGGCAAGGTTTTGGCGGCAACTTGTTGAACGGCAGAAATTGCATCGCCAGTTGTGTAACCTTTAGTTGGCGTGGCACGAATTGAAGTTGAATTATAAAGATTGAAACGCGTTAACTCATTGGGGCCTTGGGTTTTATTCATCTTCATGAAAGAGGAATATGGCACCATTTCGCCTTTGTCATTTTTGGTGTAGAAGTTCAAAACATCATCTGGAAGATCACGAAATTCGGGAAGCGATTGTACATACACTTTGAAAAATTGGCCGAAGCGGATGAAACCTTGTTCGTAAGTACTACCTATTAAAATGTTTAAATTATCCATCGCATCGCCAATCTGAATTCCTTTCTGCATGGCTTGTTTGGAATCGATTTCCAATTCATATTGCGGGAAAGTTGCTGAATAAAAAGTGAACAAGCCGTTTAATTCCGGACGTTTTTTTAAGTTGCCGATAAATTCGCGGTTCAACGTATCAAAGTCGCGATAATCAGTGCTGTTATTTTTATCAAGTAAACGAAAAGCGATACCACCAGTTGCGCCATATCCGGGAACGGTTGGCGGTTCGAAATATTCAATTACTGCGCCGATATCTTTGGTTTTTGATTCCAATTCTTCGATGATTTGATGAACACTTTGTTTTCTTTTGCTCCAGTCTTTTAAGTTGATGAAACAGGTTCCGGCGTTAGAGCCGCGGCCTTCAGTTAAAATCTCAAATCCGGCCAAAGAAGACACAGATTCAATTCCATCAATTTCTTTAGCAATTTCGCCAAGCCGGGTTGAAACCTCGTAAGTCTTTTCCAGCGTTGATCCTGGAGGAGTTTGAACAATGGCGTAAATCATGCCTTGATCTTCATTGGGAATGAATCCGCCGGGAGTAATTTGGCTCATGAAAAATATTCCGGCGCTAAAAAGAACCAGAGTTGCAATGGTTAAAAATTTGCGCTTTATAATGCGATGCAGTAGCCAAACATAAGAGCGCGTGAGTTTTTCAAAAGCGGCGTTAAATTTATCTAAACCTTTGGTAATGAATGATTTTTTCTTGTCATGCGAATGATCTTTCAAAATCATCGCGCTTAAAACTGGTGTTAATGTAAGCGCGAGAATACCTGAAAGCACAATTGCAGAAGCCATTGTAATGGAAAATTGCTTTAACAAAATTCCCACCGGCCCGCTCATAAAGGCGATTGGTACAAATACTGCAACCATCAAAAGGGTGATCGCAATTACAGCGCCGCTGATTTCGCCGATAACTTTTTTTACAGCGCGATAAGGTGATAAATGAGTTTCAGCCATTTTAGCGTGAACCGCTTCGACCACGACAATCGCGTCATCGACTACAATACCAATCGCTAAAACCATGGCGAAAAGTGTAATCAGATTTATCGAAAGTCCAAAAACCTGCATCGAGAAAAACGCGCCAATCAATGAAACCGGAACTACTAAAACCGGAATTAAAGTGGAGCGCCAATCTCCCAAAAATAAAAACACGACCAAAGAAACCAGAATAAATGCTTCAATCAAAGTGTGGATAACCTTGTGAATTGAGGCTTCGAGGAAGTTTGAAACATCGTAACTAATTTTATAATCCATTCCGACAGGAAACTCTTTTTTCAATTCTTCGAGTTTCTTTTTAACATTTTCAATCACCTCGTTGGCATTACTGTTAAAAGTTTGTTTAAGCATGATTGACGCGGATGGATGACCATCAACGGTGGAATAAATATCGTAAAATTCGCTATCCAGTTCGATTTTTCCGATGTCTTTTAAATAAAGAATTTCGCCGTTGGGATTGGCGCGAATAATGATGTTTTCATATTGCTCCGGCTGGTTGTAGCGGCCTTTGTAAATTAGAGTATATTCCAAAGATTGCGCAGTTTTGCCCGAGCTGCTGCCGATTCTTCCCGGATGTCCGATAACGCTTTGTTTGGAAATTGCTTCCATAACATCTTTGGTTGAAACGCTGTAAGCCCGCATGCGGTCTGGGTTGAGCCAAATACGCATGGCGTATGTACGCGAACCTAAATTTTGTACTTGGCCAATACCTTTAATACGTTTTAACTCCGGAAGCAGGCGGATATTGGCATAATTGAAAAT
Source organism: Pseudomonadota bacterium (assembly GCA_040384945.1). GTDB lineage: Bacteria > Pseudomonadota > Alphaproteobacteria > Rickettsiales > UBA1997 > UBA2645. Next base: position 554 of record JAZKII010000060.1, on the reverse strand, counting down.
AAATTTTTCTTCGGTGTCTTTATCCGTACTGTAAAGGTTAACATACATCAACATACTTGGTTGCACCGCTTGCACGATAACACCTTCTAATTGCACAAGAGGCGGCAATTTATTTAAAGCCTGATCAACGCGAGTTTTAACTTGTACAACGGCAGCATTCGGATCAGTATCCATATCAAACAAAACCTGGATTTCACCTTCGCCAGCACTACTTGCAGAAGATGTCATGTAGCGCATTCCTGGCACGCCATTAATTGCTTGTTCGAGCGGAATTAAGGAAGATTGTACAACTACGTCAGCATTGGCTCCGGGGAAAGTTACAAAAACTGTTACGCGCGTTGGAGCAATTCTAGGAAATTGCGAAACCGGCAAAGTAAGCGCGGATAAAATCCCCAAAAACAGAATGATCAGAGAAATTACTATTGCTAAAACCGGACGCTGAAGAAATTTGTGAAACATTTTCTTAAGTAAATTATTTTTGATCCTCAGGTAATTTCTCAGGTCATCGAGCAAAGCACGAAGTGCGTCGTCGAGATGCTAGCTCGATGTTGCAA
>JAZKII010000059.1:0-5532 GCA_040384945.1 Pseudomonadota bacterium | reverse complement strand
CTAGCTCGGTGTTGCAAAATCGAGCTAGCATCTCGACGACGGCCTAACGGCCTTTGCTCGATGACCTACAGTTTTTTCTTTTTAATTAGTTCAATGGCCACTTTTTTCATAATTCTTATCCACGAACTTCAAATATCATTTCGTCATATCGGGAAAATTTTATCTAATTTTTTATTTTTCCTAATCTCTGTCGCAATTTTCACCATCATCTCTCAGAACCAGGAAATTCAAGGTTCAACAACTTTTTATTCCATAACAATAATTCTAAAAAAAGATTTTGATGATGGAACAATTGAGCAAATTTTAACTTCAGTTGAAAATTTTGAGATTTTTATTTTAGCAAAAATGTTGGGAAATTGGCTGGTTTGTTGTTTACCGATTTTAATTTCGATCTTCCCGCTTGGTGCTGTTATTGGCTTTGATCATGATTTAACGGTAAAACTTTTTTGGTTAGTTTTCTTAGCGAGTCTGGCGATTAATTTTATTTCTACTTTTTGTGGGAGTCTTTCAGTTTTAGGAAATTCAGCACCGATGATTGCGGTAATTGCTTTGCCATTAATTATTCCGGTGATTCTTTTGGCTTACAGCGGATTGATTGAAACACAGCAGGGAGATTTTAAAATTCTTGGCGGGTTTTGTGTTTTTATTGGATCTATTACAGTTTTTGCGACTTCTAAAATTATCAAAATTGCAGCGGAATAAAGTCACCCTTCACACAGGCTCAGGGTGACAATATTCTTGTATTTAAGCAGCGACAAATTCCATCACAACTTGTCCAATTCCTACAGCTTCACCTTCGCTGAATTTGATCTTACCGATTACTACATCGTGATCCGTACGAATTGAGTTTTCCATTTTCATGGCTTCAATTAACACCAATTCTTGACCCGCTTTCACTTCATCACCTTCTTGCACTTTAAAGCGCACGATTTTTCCGGTGATTGGCGAAGTTAAATTAACTGGTTTCGCATTTTTCTGAATTTTCGGCATGAACTTAGAAAGCTCAGCGATACGTGGTGAATAAACATTCACGAAAGCATCAAATCCCGAATATTGCATTAAATAGCTGCCGGTGTTGTTATTTTCACGGATTTTCACACCAACACTTCTGTTATTAACAACAGCGCGGAAAAGTTTTTCACCATTATTCCAAGAGCTTACCAATTCAATTTCCTTATGATCGCATTCAAGTTTTAAGCGATCTTCTGATCTTTCCAGCAAGTTCACCAAATAAGATTTTTCATCAATCATCACCACCCAACGCTCCGAAATTTGTTTTTCGCGGTTGCGCAATTGACCGGTCATGTGACCGTTTCTTTCATAATTTTTTAAGAAAATATGCATGGCGCTGGCGATTAGAACCTCTTCAGCGCGCGAGTCTAACTCACTTCCTGAAAAGCCGGCCGGAAATTCTTCTTTAATGAAACTGGTTGAAATATCACCATTTACAAAACGCTCATTTTTCATGATGGTTTCAAGGAAGCTGATATTGTGCGAAACGCCGCCAATTGCAAAACTTCCCAAAGCGTGACGCATATGCTCAATTGCTTCGTGACGATCTTTGCCGTAAGAGCAAAGTTTAGCGATCATCGCATCATAAAACATGCTTACTTCGCCACCTTCATAAACACCGGAATCAACACGCACATTGGCGTTTTTTTCTGGTTCGATATAAAGATTGATACGGCCAGATGAAGGTAAAAATCCGCGTGATGGATCTTCAGCGTAGATACGCGATTCCATTGCCCAACCATTTAATTTCACATCTTCTTGCTTGAAATGAAGCGATTCGCCCAGTGCGATTTTGATCATTAATTCCACAATATCAAAACCGGTAACAAGCTCAGTTACGGGATGCTCTACTTGCAGACGGGTGTTCATCTCCAGGAAGTAGAAATTGCGGTTTTTATCCATGATATATTCGATAGTTCCGGCCGAAAAATATTGAACTTTTTTGGCCAAAGCTTTCGACTGTTCATACATTTTAAGACGGCTAGTTTCGTCTAAAAACGGACTTGGCGCTTCTTCAATTACTTTTTGGTTGTTACGTTGGATTGAACATTCTCTTTCACCCAAACAAACCGTGTTTCCTTGTTTATCCGCAATAACCTGAATCTCGATATGGCGCGGGTTTTCAATGAATTTTTCGATAAAAATACGATCATCAGAAAAGCTGTTGCGCGCTTCGTTGGAAGCTGAGAAAAAAGCATCCGACATTTCTTCTTTTTTCCACACAATTCTCATGCCTTTTCCACCGCCGCCGGCAGAAGCTTTAACCATCACCGGATAACCAATTTTTTCCGCAATTTCTGCTGCTTCAACATCATCTTTAATAACACCCATATGGCCTGGAACCGTGCTAACACCGGCTTCAATCGCCAATTTTTTGGATTGAATTTTATCACCCATCATCTCGATTGAAAAAACCGAAGGGCCTACAAAAAGCACGCCCGCTTTTTCCAAAGCGCTGGCAAAATTGCGGTTTTCTGATAAAAATCCGTAACCCGGATGAACCATAGTCGCGCCGGTTTTTTTTACGGCGGCGAGAATTTTATCAACATTTAAATAACTTTGCGAAGATGGCGAGTGACCAATATTTACAGCCTCGTCAGCCATTTGCACGAATAGAGAATTAGTATCTGCATCAGAATAAACCGCGACAGTTTTAATGCCCATTTTGCGGCAGGTTTTGATAATGCGACAAGCAATTTCGCCACGATTGGCAATCAGTAATTTATGCATGATTGATTTGATATTTGAGAGATTTAACTTACCCATTTGAAAGGCGCGCGGATGCTATGAATGAAGATCAAAAAATCAAATTTATTTTTACTAAAAGAATTATGGCTCTAACAAACTACGCAAAACTTATACGATTACACCAGCCAACCGGAATCTGGCTACTTTTTTTGCCCTGTCTTTTTGGAATTTTTCTGGCCTTAAAAAATTTGCCCAATCCTGATTTTTTTGAAACTCTACGCGTAATTGCTTTATTTTTTATCGGCTCAATCGTAATGCGCTCTGCCGGCTGTATTGTAAATGATTTGCTCGATCAGAAATTTGATAAAAATGTGGATCGCACAAAAGATCGTCCGCTTGCTTCCGGAAAAGTTTCTCGCCTTGAAGCCATGATTTTACTTGGCGCATTGTTGTTTTTAGGACTTTTGATTTTAATACAATTTAATACCAAAACAATTTTAAGCGGCTTTGTAGCCTTGGCTTTGCTTACGACTTATCCTTTGATGAAACGCGTCACTTACTATCCGCAAATATTTTTGGGACTTACTTTTAATTTCGGAATTTTGATGAGCAGCCTTGCCATCACTGAAGAAATCGGCCTTGCTACTTTAACACTTTACCTGGCCAGCATTATTTGGACTGTGATTTATGACACGATTTATGCTTATCAAGATATTGAAAATGACTTAAAAATCGGCGTCAAATCGACTGCGATAAAATTTAAAAATAACCCCAGAAAAATCCTGCTTTCATTAAATCTATTAATGTTTTTAACCTTGATAGGACTTGGCTGGCAAAGTGATTTTCGCAGCGAATTTTATATTTTAGTTTTAGTCGCTGATATTTTTTTGAATCAAAAAATCAGAAGTTGTGATTTTACAAATCCTAGAAATTGTCTCTCTGTTTTCAGACAAAATATCTGGGTCGGGGTTTTAATTTTAATGGCAATTTTTCTCGGATAATGAAAATCGGATTGCTAGGCGGAAGCTTTAATCCTCCGCATCAAGGTCACATTCATATTAGCCAGCTTGCCATAAAAAAACTTGGATTAAATCAAGTTTGGTGGATTCCAACTGCACAAAATCCGCTCAAAGAAAAAGCGATTTACGAAAGTTATAAAAATCGAGTTTTGCAATGTGAGGTTTTAGCAAAATTACAGCCCAAAATTCATATAAAAGAATTTGATGAAATTTATACGCAGCATTTAGTTTCTAAGCTGCAAGCCCGTTATAAAAATATAGAATTTTTCTGGCTAATGGGCGCGGATAATTTGGAAAGATTTCATCAATGGAAAAATTTTAAGAAATTAATTTCGCAAATTCCTTTAATAATTTTTGCGCGGGAAAATTTTTTAGCTAAAATTAAAAAAACCCAATCTTGGAAATTTATTTCTTCATCAAAATATAAAATTTTTTACACCAAAAATTTAGATATTTCTTCAAGTAAAATCAGAAAAACTTCAAATGAATAATTATATTGTCGATACGCATTGCCACCTTGATTTGATTGAAAAACAAGGCGTAAAAATCGAAGAAATTATTGAAAATTCTTGGCAAAATAATGTGAAAATTCTGCAAACAATTTGCACCAGAATTACCGAAATCGAGAAGATTTTAAGTTATACTAAACTTCATGATTTTATTTACGCTTCAGTCGGAGTTCATCCCTGCAATGTTTTAGAACAGCCAAAATATACAGCGGCAGAAATTATAAAAATCTGCAACGAAAATCCGAAAATTATTGGAATTGGTGAAACTGGTTTGGATTATTTTCACGATAAATCTGCCATTGATTTGCAGAAAATCAGCTTTTTAGCCCATATTGACGCTGCTCGCGAAACTCAATTGCCATTGATAATTCATAGTCGCGATGCCGATTTAGACATGATGGAAATTTTGGAAAGTGAACAAAAAAAGGGTAAATTTCCCGCCGTTTTACATTGTTTTTCCAGCACCAAAGAATTGGCACAAAAAGCGTTAGAATTAGGAATTTATATTTCAATTTCAGGCATTGTTACTTTTAAAAATGCCACGCAATTGCAGGAAATTGTAAAATCCTTGCCACTAACTTCTTTATTAGTTGAAACAGATTCACCTTATCTAGCGCCAATGCCGCATCGTGGAAAAAGCAATCAGCCTGGCTTTACCAGACATGTGGTAGAATTTATTGCCGAATTAAAAGGTTTAACTGTGGAAGAAGTTACACATCAAACTACTGAGAATTTTTTCACGATTTTTAAGAAAGCGAAAAAATTATGAAAAATAATTTCATGGAAGAAGCCTTAAAACAGGCCAGAATTGCTTTTGAAAAAGATGAAGTTCCGGTTGGCGCAGTAATTGTTGAAAATGGCAAAATCGTCGCAACCAGCCATAATCAAAATTTAATTTTAAAAGATCCAACCGCTCACGCCGAAATTTTAGTAATGCGCGAAGCCGCTAAAATAAAAGATTCCGCGCGTCTTGATGATTGTGATTTATATGTAACCTTAGAACCTTGCGCCATGTGCGCCTCCGCAATTGCTTTGGCTCGAATCAGACGAGTTTATTACGCTGCTTCCGACATAAAATTTGGTGCTGTTGAAAATGGAGCCCGAATTTTTTCTTCCACATCTTGTCACCATAAACCAGAAATTTACTCCGGAATTTCCGAAGAAGAATCAAAGAATTTGATGCAAAGTTTTTTTAAAAATAAACGCTAATATTTTTCCAAGCTTCTAAATCTTTAGGTCATCGAGCAAAGCACAAAGTGCGTCGTAGAGATGCTGGCTCGATGTTGCAAAATCCAGCTAGCATC
>JAZKII010000058.1:0-61242 GCA_040384945.1 Pseudomonadota bacterium | reverse complement strand
CATCGAGCCAGCATCTCGACGACGCACTTCGTGCTTTGCTCGATGACCTGAGAATTACTAGCTTTACAACAATTACACAAAAACAAAATGAACAAAATCAAAGCTGCAATCATTGGCGCGTCAGGTTACACCGGCGCGGAACTTATCAGAATTTTACTGAACCACAAAAAAGTGGAAATCAGCGCTTTAGTGGCCAATAGCAATGCCGGGCAAAAAATTGAGCAACTTTATCCGCATTTAGTTCATTACAATTTACCTGACTTGAAGAAAATTGAAGAAATTGATTTTACTAAAATCGATGTAGTTTTCGGATGTTTACCGCACACAACTTCCCAAGAAACTTTTAAAAAACTTTTATCTGACCCAAAAAATTCTCACCTGAAAATCATCGATCTTTCTGCCGATTTCAGATTAGAAAATCCTGACGATTACCAAAAATGGTACGATCACGAACATATCGCTAAAGACTTACAGCCTCAAGCAGTTTACGGCTTACCAGAAATTCACAGAAACAAAATAAAAAAATCAAATTTAATCGCCTGCCCTGGTTGTTATCCAACTTCAGCTTTACTGCCATTAATTCCGCTTTTGGAAAATAATTTAATTGAAAAACATGATATAATTATTGATTCAAAATCAGGAACTACTGGCGCTGGCAGATCAGTAAAACAAGGCAATTTATTTTGCGAAGTTAATGAATCGGTAAAAGCCTATTCCGTTGGCAAACACAGACATATGGGTGAAATTGAGCAAGAGCTGGGAAAGGCCGCCAATGCTGTGATTGAAATTGATTTCACGCCACATTTATTGCCGATAAATCGGGGAATTATTTCGACAATTTACGCTAAAATTAATCCAAAATTTTCAATTGAAGATGTTAAGAATTGTTTACAAACCAAATATGAAGATGAGCCTTTTGTAAGAGTAATCGAAGGCGATCCCAATATTAAAGATGTAGTTGGCACAAATTTCTGCGTAATGTCAGTTAAAAAAGCCAGAACTGCGGATAAAATTATTATTGTTTCAGTAATTGATAATCTCTGCAAAGGCGCTTCTGGACAAGCTGTACAAAATATGAACATCCTTTTTGGCTTCGATGAAAAAGAAGGTTTGGAAATGGCACCTCTTTTTCCTTAGGAACTAAATATAAATTTAAATGCCAACTATTTTTGCCCCAATCACTTCCGCGGCACGCGCCGGAATTTCAGTAATTCGAATCTCCGGCTCACAAACTATTGAATGCCTAAAAACTCTTGGATTTAAAGACGCACCACAACATCAAAAAATTACATTTCAAAAAATCCGCGATCCAAAAACGTCAGAAATTATTGACGAAGTTCTGGTTTCATTTTTTCAATCACCAAAAAGTTTTACCGGCGAAGATGTCGCCGAAATTTCAATTCACGCCTCGCCTTTTATTGCTAAAAAAATCTTTGAAATTTTATCCGATCAAAAAAATTGCCGCTTCGCTGAAGCCGGCGAATTTTCCAAACGTGCTTTTTTAAATGGTAAACTTGATTTGGTTCAAGCTGAGGCAATTCCTGATCTAATTGCCGCTGAAACCGCAGCGCAACACAAGCAAGCTCTGCGTCAACTTGAAGGAAAGCTGGGTGCAATTTATGAAGATTGGCGTTTTCGTTTGATTGAAACTTCAGCGATGATTGAAGCGGCGATTGATTTTCCTGATGAAGATTTACCGAAAAATATTACTGATAAAGTTGAAAGCGATGTTGAGAAATTAAAAAACGAAATCGCTTCCCATTTAAACGACAATAAAGTCGGGCAAAAAATTAAAGATGGTTTGAGCCTTGCAATTATTGGTGCGCCAAATGTCGGAAAATCCAGTTTAATAAATTTTTTAGCTCAAAGCGAAGTGGCAATTGTTTCAGAAATCGCCGGAACCACACGCGATGTTGTTGAAACCCATTTATCAATTGCCGGTGTTGCGGTGAAAATTTCTGACACTGCGGGATTACGCGAAACTGAAGATAAAATTGAAGCGGAAGGAATTCGCCGCGCCTTGAAAAAAGCCGGCGATGCCGATTTAAAGATTTTTTTAATCGATGCTAAAAATCCGGTTTTACGCGCTGATTTAATTGATGAAAATACAATTGTCGTAGTGAATAAAATCGACTTGGAATCTTTTAATTTTGATGGCGCTGTTGAAATCTCTTTAACCAACAATGTAAATACAGCGCAATTAATCAAAAAACTGGAAGAAAAAATCCTTGAATTAATCCCCAATCAAAATTCTCCCCTCATCACTCAAGAGAGATATCGCTCTGCTTTACGAAATTCTGTCGCAAATTTGGAAAGCTTTTCTTTGGAAAAAAATATCGAGCTTGCAGCTGAAGACCTAAGAATGACGGCACGCGAGATCGGTAAGATCACCGGTAAAGTTGATATAGAAAATATCCTCGATGTTATTTTTTCACGCTTTTGTATTGGAAAATAAGAGCTGCTCTTTAAAACCACGGATAAGTTTATAATTAAATTAAAAGAAAAACTCCCGTAGTGACGTTAATCATAATGCCATCCGTTGGCTCACTTACATTAGATTTTGGTAATTTTCTCGCCCTTCACCCCGCTTTAATCAATGATGTTGCGGGCCATGCTTTAGCGCACGCGCTTTACAGTCACATTCGTCGCGCTGGCCGTGGTCGCATTAGCCGCAGACAGGCTCGAAAAATGTCGAATCGCAAAAGACGTTGGTTCGTAGATAACATCATCATGCATCATAAAAGATTACATGATAGAAACCGCGAACTTTTAATTTCCAACGCCAGAACCCGCGCCCTTGCAAGACGAAAAGCCCAAGAAAAACAACCGCCGATGGGAGCATCGCCAACTTTACAAAAAGATCGCGATCAACCAACTAAATGGCGTGATACTGTAAGTTTGAAACAAAAAGGTGCCGATCTCAGAGGTCGTTCTGATGCTAGAAGATTAAGAGCTAGAAGTAGATGGTTAACGGTTACAGCGAGTGCGACAAGTTAGAGCTAGCATCTCGACGACGCGCTAAAGCGCTTTGCTCGATGACCTGGAATAAGAAGTCGCGAAGAAAAAAGAATTAGGTCATCGAGCAAAGCGTAGCGTCGTCGAGATGCTAGCTCGATTTATCAATAACCAACTCAACTTCCATGAAAAAGTTTTTGATAATTTTTATTTTCTTTTTCACCACTCTCGCCCACGCAGACGAAATTAAAATTACTCCAAAACCACCAACCAAAAGCCGCACCCGCGTCATTCCTGATCCCGATACCCGCCTTTCAATTTTACAATTACGAAAAAAATATCTTTTAATCTGGCTTAAACAAAAATATGGCGATGCTAATTCGCGTTTTTGCGGACAAGAAAAATTTGTCGGTTCTAACCAAATTCCGGCAAATCTGCTTTGCAGTTTTTACGGCCCAACTCCGGCAGAACAAAAGAAATTTTCTGACTTCTCTTTTGATGAAATAAAAAGTGTTTTTGTGCGCGAACAATTTGTGCCAGCAACTACAGGCACGCCGGCTTATGAAGATCCAAGAATCTGGGAATTAGTGGGAATTACACTGCAATTTTTCGAAAAAAAACCTGCCAATTTATTGAGCAATGATGAGAAAAAATTAAGGGATTTTATTTATTCAGATAAAATAATTACACCAATTCAAAACTCAGTTTTATGCGATAAAATAAAAAGCACTTTTGATTTACAATCGGCACTATTTTGCACCAAAAATGAAAGAAAAATTATCGATGAAGAAGAGGAAAGGAAAGCTGAGGAAAAGAAGCATTTACAAGAAGAATTTCTCGATGGGAAAATCGATGCTTTAAGTAATTAAAAAAATCGCCGAAATAAGAAAAGAAATGTTGGCGCAAAGATCTTAATCACGATGATACGGATGCCCTTCAATAATGGTTTGAGCGCGATAAAGCTGTTCGGCTAAAACTGAACGCACCATTAAATGAGGCAAAGTCATAAGCCCGAAAGAAATTTTTAGGGAAGATTTTTTTAAAAGCTCTGGAGCCAGTCCATCAGCACCGCCAATTACGAAAGTTAAATCAGAATCTCCGGCGACAGCAAAATCAGAAATTAATTTGGCAAAATCACGACTGGCGAATTGTTTGCCTTTTTCATCGAGTAAAATCATTTTTGATGTTGGTCGCCAGGCCTTTAAAATTAAAGCTCCTTCGCCTTCTTTGATTTTATCCACCGACATATTTTGGGAGTTTTTTAATTCCAATTCGCGCAACTCAACTTTCCACTTCAATCTTTTTAAATAAGTTTCAAAAACAGCTTTATGCGGCGAATTTTCGAACTTTCCAATGGATAAAATTGAGACGCGCATGATTTAGGATTTTAGATTTAAGATTTAGGATTTAGAAAAGACTCTAGAACTCCAATAAAATTTAAACATATGAGAATTGCAATTTATCCGGGAACTTTTGATCCGATTACTTTTGGACATCTTGATATTATTAAAAGAGCCAGTGAACTTTTCGATCATTTAATAATTGCCGCCGCGAAAGATAATTACAAAAACCCGCTTTTCACGCTGGATGAAAGAGTGAAATTGATTGAGGAAGAAACGCAATTTTTAAATACACACAATAATATTACGGTAGAAAAATTTGAAGGTTTGTTGGTGGAATATGCCAGCAAAAGAAATTCGAAAGTTATTATTCGTGGACTTCGCGCCGTTTCAGATTTTGAATATGAGTTTCAAATGTATGGCATGAATTCGAAGTTGAATCCTGAAATTCAAACTATTTTTTTACCAGCATCAGAAACTAATCATTTTATTGCATCAAGATTGGTAAAAGAAGTTGCGAGATTGGGTGGAAATATTTCAGGGTTTGTTTCACCGAATGTGGAGAAAAAATTGATGGATAAATTAGGAAAATAACAAACACAAAATAATATAATGATCATCAAAGACGAAATTTGGATACTCGGGGACGATAGGCCAGGCACGGTTTCACAAAGTATTGGATTGGCGGAAGAAATTGGGTTTGATTATAAAATTATTAATCTCACTTATAATTCTCTGGCGGTTTTGCCGAATTTTTTATTCAGCCGATCGCTGATTCGATTAACCAAAGATGTCAAAGATAAATTCCAGAATCTTGATTATCTTCCCAGCCTGGTTATTTCCGCAGGCAGAAGATCTGCGCCAGTAGCACTTTATTTAAAAGAATTATCCGATAATCGCACAAAAATTGTGCAAATCATGAATCCTAATTTGAATTTCGATAAATTTGATTTCGTGATTTTACCAAAACATGATGAAGCTGATGAATCTGCACATTCCAATTTAATCACTACAATTGGCGCACTTACTAAAACCAACGAAAAATCAATTGCCAAAGAACGTGAAAGATTTGCCACCTGGTTTGCCGAAATTCAAAAACCCAAAATTGCTTTAATGCTTGGCGGCTCTTCTAACAAAACTGAATTTACTACAGATTCCGGAATTAAACTCGCCAAAATCCTTTCTGAAATTGTTAATAATATGGATGCAACTTTGCTGGTTTTAAACAGCAGAAGATCGGGCGATGAATTATCGCAAGCAGTAAAATCAAACCTGAATTGCGATTTTAAATTTTTCGATTGGAAAGAAACCAAAAACGAAAATCCTTATCTGGCAATTTTAGGATATGCTGATTTTTTCGTGATTACCGGCGATTCGGTTTCAATGATTTCAGAATGCTGTTCAACCGGCAAGCCGGTTTATATTTTTGATGAAAAAGAAATTTCTTCCAAAAAACATCGCAAGTTTCACCAGAATTTAATTGCCGAAAATTATGCTAAAAAACTTTCGCGAAATATTTTTGAACTGGAAAATTTTTCTTCAAAAAAACTTTTAGAAACAAAAAGAGTAGCAAATTTAATTAGATCTAAGTTTTAGCTTGATTAAGTTCCTGCTGTTTTTAGCATCCATTAAAATTTTCTTTTAAATAATCCTCAAGTAAACAGTCTCTAGTCTTGATCAAGAATTGGCTCAAAAAAATCCAGCATCAGAAAATCTGCGCCAAGACGGCGGTTTTATTACTATTTTTTGCCCTTTCTTCTTCCTGCACTGACCAAGGTTGTATCGATGCCGATGATTTTGGTGAATATGAAACTCAAACAATTGAGGTTTCCGCCAACTCCCAACAAGAAAAATGTACCTATGATGGCTCACTAGAACTGACTGATGCAACTCAAGGCAGTGGGCTTAAATCATGTTTCACTGCCGGTAGTACTACAGTTTATGATGAAGCCGGCGCTTCTCAAACCAGTACTACTGGCTGCTTTGGTTTTACTGATGCCACTTATAAAAATTTATGCGTTACTACCTGCATACAAAACTGTTTATCCGGTACCGGAGTTTCTGGAACTCCCGAACCAGACTGGATTTCAACCGATAAAAGATCAACTACTGCTAATAGTGGTGTTACAATCAGGCCAGGATCAGAAATCATTATCCGCGCAATTGGAACAATTCATTTAGGTGATAGTCTGGATTATAATCCTATTCATGTTCAAGCTAACAATCCTATTCCTCATGCAAAAAAAGCAGCTTGGTCGAGCGGAGCAACTGATGTATTTTTTGATGTCAGAAACGGACAAACTATTAATTTGAAATTTAGCGGATCATGGTCTGACGGCAGTACTACTGTAGGTTCTGGAGCCGGAGCAATTAGCAATGCTACTTATAGTGGTGCACGAAGAATTATTGCTTATGTAATTCCTCATCCTGAGGGTTATAATTTTGATACTTCTCAATCAACCGAACAAACTGGAACCAAAGGAACTCCTCTTTTACCTGATGCTCTAGCCTGGACTTGCGACTATACTGGGAGTACTTTAACCGAAGCAAATTGTCATAATAAAACCACCAATCCTTACTCTGTTTCAGCCGGATATACCAATGCTGATAACTCTTTAGCTATAGCTGTATTTCCTTTATCTTCCGACGCTGCATCCGATATTCTTACATCTTATGGCGGTGTTATTCGCTGGACCGGAGATAATTTAACTTCTTTTACCGATGACCTGGTTTTCCCTTCCACAGTTTGTACTATTGCCACGGGAGTCTGTACCAACATAGATTCCACTCCGGCAACTTCAGGGAAAATTCTGGGAGATCTTTCCACTACCTCAGTTTCGATTTTAAATCCCACTTCTGATACTCCTTTCCGAGTTTCATTCAAGTCTCTAACCGGCGATACTTCCTGCAATGTTACGTTAGTCGTTACGGATAGTAATGGAGTTTCTTACTCAACCGCAGTTACAAATAGTAGTTGGAGCGACGATAAAGAAATTCCACTTGAAATCGGAAAAACACTTTCCGTTGCAAAACTTACAAGCTCAGGCACTTGCGGCAAAGGAATCGGGGTCAAATTTAATAAATACCACGAATTAAAAATGCAAAAGTCCGGTTTTGTAAAATTTACCATGCTTAACGGCAGCGGAAATTGCACAATTAAGGCCCGCATTATGAATCCGGAAGGAACTTTTGCTAGTGATGATATATATGAATATGATAATTTCGCTACAATACCTACATCATCAAAAGATCCTCTTGCCAATTTAACCGTACCAGCATCAAGCTCGACAATAAGCTGGTCAAATTTATCCTTTGTTAGAAAAGGACAAGTAATCCGCTTCTCACCTAAGAGTTGGGATGGAGCCTGGACAACAAGCGCCGGAAATCGTCAATGCGGCATTGGAATGGCAATGATGATTGAACCAAGACCTGCATTACTTTGCAGAGGAACAGCATCTGATTATGTTTTAAATACAGCCTGCACCCAAGACTATAATAGTAGCGGAACATTGATCGGTTGTAAGGCAGTTGCCAGTGAATGTTCTGATAGCGCATCTACATCTAATTATTGTCCACTTACTAATTGCCAATCCACTATAACTTGTCCTGATGGTGTTTCTCCTCTTTATCAAAAAGGAACTTGTACAGTAACAGCACCAACTACAACCGCCTGCCCTTCAGAATCTTACACCACCACTATCACTTCTGCAACCTGCACTGCCTGCTCTAACAAGATGAAAGATAATGCCAGCCTGTCAGGTAAAATTGCTTTATCTAATATGATTCAATGTTACGACCTGGAAAATTATACCAGTAAAGTATCATTAATCCGCAACGGCACTACAGGATATTCTGATACAGAACTTGCAGATTCAACAATAACCAAAGGACTTACCAAAATCAGTGCCTTTAATGGTAGTTATGGAAATCTTGAAAACTTTGTTGATTCCGGAACCACAGATACAACTGGCAATAATAAAATTTTTCAGCTCCAACAACCTCTGACTTTTGGAACAGAAGGCAGGTTAAGATTCTTCATGCTTGATGGTTCTGATTTGAATGACGTGAGCGTTGCCAATAATAACGGTGCCTACAATGCCTATACCAACAACACTGTAATCGGTAGCGCTTATTCCGGCTCCAATGGTTTTAAAATCAATCTATCCGGAATGCTTGATTTTTCTAACGGCCAATGGTTGCAAGGCCGACTATGCTTAGAAGATGACAGCGGCATACTCTGCAAAAACTCCGATCCGATTGCTATTAGCGATCAACCCCAATTAATCGAGATTACTCCACCTACAAGCACAACACCAGCAGGCACTCCACCAAATATTTCAACCAGTTATGGATTTGATGGTTATGGCAATATCTTACGCACTAATAATTATTCTTTAGTTGTTAACGGAACCACCAAGGATTGTACTGCAAATGATAATGGCGTTGCTTCAGTTGCCGGCGCTAATTTCTACTGCCACACTTACCAATATTATTCTGCTTCTACCCTAAAAGCAAAATCACAAGATGATCAAGATGATATTGAAAGCTCAATCCAGAAATTAAGACTATCTTTCAAGATCATGGATCCTGAAATTACAAATTGTAATCTCTCCAGCGGAGCCGATGCTACTGGATCCTCAGCCGATGGTAGCAAACTTGCAAATCCAATTTATAACACAGATAGCTGCGATGCTTCCGATGGAAATCGGGGTTATTATTCAGGAAGTACTTGTGACTCTGAGGGTCAAAATTGCACTACTATTTGCACTACAAACCTTCCTAATACCGGCAAAACTTGTACTGCTACTGAGTTAGCTACTCAAACCTGCATAAAACAATATTACTGCGCCAATAAATATGCCAATAATAGCGGCTCATATTTTGTTAATATTAAGGTAAAAAGCGAAGTTACAGGCACCATTTCCAGTATTATTGGCGGCGTTATTGCTCCTGTAATTGAAGTTATGGATGGCCCAAAAACACGTAATTGCAGCACAACTGGCAGCATTATCTCAAATGATGGCGTAAGAACAGATAACCCTTTATATGTTGACACTCTAGACGACATTATCGACACCAACACAGGTTCTACCTGCATTGACAGCGATGGCACTAATTGCGCTAAACAATATTATTGTAAAAAAGCTAACGTTGGTCAGGCAGAAAGAGTTTACAAACTGGTCATTGCCGATCCTAGGTTCAAAGCAATCGTAACCATGTGTTTCGTGGTGATGTTTAGCTTTTACGGCGTTGGTTATCTAATGGGAACCAGTGAATTAAACCACTCCGAGATTATGAACCGCATCATCAAGATCGGTATAATCTATCTCTTTATCGGCGAAACCGGTTGGGATTGGTTCAATAATTTAGTGGTGAGGTTCTTTAAAAACGGCACCGATTATCTCGCCTTCATGATGGCCGCCTCCTTTGACGATTCAACTAACCACGCCGTCTCTGATGCAATTGCCAATAGTGATTATTACGATAAATCTGTTCTTTTCGGCAGCGTCGATAATGTTTTCAGCATGTTCTTCTCTCAAGCCGTGCAGAAAAAAGTCTCCGCTTTATTATTCGCCAGTATCTTCGGTTGGGCTTATTTGCTCATCATCTATCAAAGCTTCATGCTTTATGTTTACTCAGTTGCCAACGCCGTATTACTATATTTAACGGCGCAGATATTTATCTCGATCCTCTTCACTTTGGGGCCGATATTCCTCATCTTTACGCTCTTCAACCAAACCAAGGAAATGTTCGACAATTGGCTCAAGCAATTGATCGGCTTCTCGCTGCAACAAATTTTCTTACTCACCACTCTCGCCTTCTTCAATATGTTGATGTATGAAGTTATTAAACTTTCACTTGGTTACAAAATCTGCTGGGATGAAGTCTGGACCATCAACATCATCACCCGCATCACATTACTATCATTCTGGACAATCGCCTCATTGCCACCAAGAACTAATGCGCAGTCTGATGTTGGCAACATCGGAAATCCAGAAGGTATTCCATCATTATTTTCCATTCTCTTCATTTGGGTAATTGCCTCACTAATGAATAAATTCATTGGCTTTATGACTGATCTTGCCGCTTCAATTAGTGGTGGTTTATCAGCCAGCGCAATGGGCAAAGGCATTGCTGATGCAGCTAAAGAAGTTAGTGCTATGGCTAAAAAAGCCCGTCAAGATGTATGGAATAAAACCGGTGGCCAAGTCGTGCAAAGAATGGATAAAGCTCTTTTCGATTCCGGAGCCATGGCGGATAAAGAACGCAACGCCCGCAAAGCCAACAATGCCAAAGATTTCTCCAATAAAAGCGCCATGTCCAAAGCCGGTAAAAAAGCTGAAAAAGATTATTTCAACAAAAATGAAGTCGCGCTTTCTGGTATGAAAGAAGGGGAACGAAACAAAATACTGAAAGGTGTTAGAAATGCAGCTGAAACCAAAGCAGGTAAAGATCTCGGCCTAAAAGATGAGGATATTGATAGATTGAACAAGGATAAAGGCTTCAAATTCGAAGGAGATACTATCGGCGGAGCTGCTGCCAGCATGCTAAAACAAAGATTCATGGGCGCTAAAACTCTCAATGAATCTCTAAGCGAAAAATCATCAGATCTTAAACTTTCTGTTGCTCAAGCTGGAGGAAAAGGCCTGAGTACCGAAGATGCTAAAACGCTCAAAGAAAATATTGCCAAAGGCAATATTGATGTCGAAAAAAATACTGCCGCAAAACTTTCGGACGTAGCTAAAACTGTCGGTGGCGCAGCTGGAGCCGTCGGCAGCGCAATGAGTAGCGCTGCAAAAGCTGCATCAGAAACTTCTGTCGGCAAAGCAATTGGTGGTGCTGCATCTAGCGCAGCATCTGGAGCTGCAAGTGCAGCAATGGGCGCAGCAACACTTATGAGCCCAACAGAAAAAGGTGATGAAGCCAGAGCTCAAGCTGGAAAATCTATATCAGCAGCTGGAAAAGCTATATCAGCAGGCGCTGAATTTGCTTTGCACAATCCAGGTACAACAGCAAAAGCAGCCGGCAGTGCAGCAATCGGAGCTGGAGGTGCGGCAATCGGAGCTGTTGCAGGAGCTGGAGGTGCGGCAGTCGGAGCTGTTGCAGGAGCTGGAATTGCAGCAGTCGGAGCTGTTGCAGGAGCTGGAAAAGCAACAGGCAGAGCTATAGTAAATACTAGAGATTCAATTGGTAATAACATTGATTCTGCTGCTAAGTTTACTTCTGAAAATAAATTGAAAACAGCAGGACTGGTTCTTGCATCACCAGTTTTATTACCAGCGATGGCAGTTAAAAAAACAGCAGCAGCTGCCGGAAAAGCTGTCAGCTCTGCAGCAAACGCCATGAGTTCGGCAGCTGATATGGCTGAAAGACTGTCAGATCCAAAAGGTTATGAAGCCACCAAACAATTAGAAAAAGAAACAGCTTTGGTTAGAATGGCTCCGGGAACCAATTTTGCTCGTCCGGATGCAGATAAGAAGATGATACAAGATCGAGTGAAACAAAATGAAAATGAGAAAAAATCTGGAATTAAAACTCCTGATTTAAACACCATGACCGGCATCGCCAAAGAAGAAGCTTATAATAAAGAAATTGCCGCAATTCCTGACAATGCCAGATTCTCTGAACAAGTCGGAGGAAGAATATCAGCTGCAGCCAAAAGATATAATCCAATTGGTAAACAAGGTGCAACAATCAAAGAAGACACCAAGAAAGACTTGCTCAAAGCTGCTAAAGAACAAGGTAAAGAAAAACTTACCGCAGTTAAAGGTGAGAAAAAGAATTTGGAAAAAGGCCGCGCAACTGCAATGCAAGATTACGACACCGCTACCGCAGCAGTTGAGGAACATAAAAATAAACCTGAATCCATAGAAAGAGCTGCATTAGTAACAGAATTAACTGAAAAAGCTAAAAAAACTCACGAAGGTTTTACCGGCACTATACCAAGAATTCTCGACTCTGCTGCCAGAAAAGAAGATAAGGAAGCTAGAAAAGCTCAATCCCAACTCAGACAAATGGGTGGTGCTGAAGATCCAAAACTTGCTGAACTTACCAAAAAACAAAATTTGGCTGGTGCTGCTGTCAGACAAATCGATACCAAATTGGAAAATATCAAAGAGAAACTTCAAGCAACCGAAGAATTCGACACCGCAGCAACAACTGCTAGTGAAATTAGCGAAGAAGGTCAACAAAGAGCTGACTTACTGCGTGACAAAGATGAAGAACAAAGCAAAGCAGCAGCGACAGAATCAGAAGTTACAAATCCACTTGTTACCTCAACTAGTGATGGATCAGCAGCAGGTGCAACAGCGGGCGCAACTTCGCCTACTGGTGCCTCTCCAACTTCAGGAAGCGCTGCTAAAGCTCCGGTAGAACCTAGAAATAAAAACATTACCAAATTAAAAGATAAACAAGCTGGAACTACACAAACCATAGCCGAGAAAAAAACTGCCGCCAAAGAAAAAATAGCAACCGCAGGCGCAACTAAAGAAGAAGCTGCTAAAGAACGCCCTTCTCTTATGAAAAGAATGGCTGATAAAGCAACAGGCAAGGCGCTAGATCCTAAAGAAGAAAAATATCAAAATGCAGTCAAAGATGAAAAAGAAGGTAAAAAAGAATTCGACGATGCGACCAGACTTGGTAATGCAGCTGAGAAAGCTGATGCTCTTTCTGAGCACGCCAGAACTTTAATGGAAAAAGAAGATGCAGCAAGAGACCAAGACCCTAACAACAAAACTCCACATAGCGGTTCTTATGAACGCGCTGAAGAGCTAGTTAAAAAATATGACAGCTTGGAATCTCCAGAAGCAGCAGAAAAATTTGTGCAAGAGCAAGAAGACAGATCAAAAGAAATTGCAAAAGCTACTAAAGGTTTAGATTCACCTGAAGCCTTCAAAAAATTTACTGAAAGATTTGATGGAGATAAAGGCGGTGACGAAAATTCATAAAAAATTTATGAAAAATAAAAATTCTAAAAACGCTTTTACCATCATCGAATTTTTAATCACACTTTGTATTATCAGCATCGCTATTGCCGGCATTTTCTTTGTTAAAAAAATAATCAAAGAAAATGATGTAAAATCCCTCATCATGCAGATCAAAAAATATGATGCTGCTCTCAATAATTTTACTCAAAAATACCAAGCACTTCCAGGAGATCTTAAAAGCACCGTTGCTTATGGTATCACCGAATCTAGCACCGATGGTAATAACGATAATATAATTACAGATAGAGTGCAGCAAATCCTCATGGCTAATGGTGAAATAACCAAGTTCTGGCTTCATTTATCAAAAACAAAAATGATCAATGAAAATTATGATGGCCAAGATGATGGCGATGCCAAAAACGGCAGCACTTTTCCATTAAGTAAAATCGGAGAAAATTCCGGCATTGTAGCTTTTGGAAATGAAGGAAAAACTTTTTACCAAATCGGTTTTAAATTTGCCGATGTTGATCGCCTTTACACAAATAATCGCAGTCTGAAAAGTGAAGAAGCATTTTTGTTTGATAAAAAAATGGATGATGGCAATCCGCAAAAAGGCAGAATTATTGCGCTTGGTGGTGATATGTTAAATGTTCCGATGAATGATGAATGTGTGAAGCTTGGTGAATATAATCAAAGTACAATTAGCCCAGTTTGCCAATTACGAATTGAAGCGAGATAGTTTTGTGTTTGCTTGAAAGATGTATTTTGTACATACAAATCCACACTTGCATAAAAATCGTATGACGTGATAACCCAATCTGCGCTGGACGGGGTTTGTAACCCCGTCCACATTTTCAAGTTCAATTAATTTTGCATGAACGTGAGTACGGGGTTACAAACCCCGTCCTGCTCAATTCTATACGATCTCAAAAATATATTATAAATTCTTAACAAAAAAATTTCTTAAAAAATCCTCCACATGAATAAAAAAAACTTCATGACACTTCACGAACATTTTTCCGAACTTCGCAAACGTGTAATTTTTTCTCTAATATTTTTCATCATAACTTTTGCACTCTGCTATTTTTTTTCTGAAAAAATTTACGAATTTTTATTACAACCTTTCGCAGAAATTTCACAAAATAATCAGAATCGCAAATTGATCTACACCAGCCCCACTGAAGCCTTCATGACCTATTTAAAACTTTCTCTTTCTTCTGCATTATTTTTTTCTTTCCCAATTTTTGCTGCCGAAATTTATCTTTTTTTATCTCCGGCTTTATACAAAAATGAGAAAAAAAATATTCTATTAACATTTTTTTTCGCTCCACTTTTATTTTTATGCGGCGCAATTTTTGCTTATTATTTTATTTTGCCCGTCGCTTTTCAATTCTTCGCGAGCTTTGAGATTCAAGGCTCCGCAACATCTGCTTCACTTCCGATTCAACTTGAAACACGAATTAGTGAATACTTAAATTTTGTAACAAATTTACTATTTGGATTTGGTATCGCATTTGAATTACCAATCTTGTTGCTTTTTTTAATTAAAGTTGGTTGTTTGTCCGCCAATGATTTAAGAAAGAAGAGAAGATATTGGATTGTGATCATTTTTTTAGTGGCCGCCGTCCTTACTCCCCCAGACATCTTGAGTCAGGTTAGTTTAGCAATTCCGATGATTTTATTATTCGAAATTGCAATTCTTATTGGTAAAAATTTTAACAATAAAAAGTAAAAAAAATTATGGCCCCTATCAAAAAAGTAGTAGCAAAAAAAGCTCCAGCTAAAAAAGCTGCTGTAAAAAAAGCTCCAGCTAAAAAAGTTGTTGCGAAAAAAACTGTTGCTAAAAAAGCTCCAGCTAAAAAAGTAGTTGCGAAAAAAACTGTAGCTAAAAAACCAGCTGCTAAAAAAGCTCCTGCTAAAAAAACTGTAGCTAAGAAAAAGTAAGTTTTAGAAAGTAGAAAATCTAAAAAGTAAATGAAAAGGCGGGATCTCCCACGAGATCCCGCCTTTTCTATTTCTATGACTGTGACTTACTATACTACTCTGCTTCTGCCTCGAAAAAGAAGCCTGCCGCTGAAAAAAACTAAATTCTTTCCGTACCTTGAGACACACCAAATAATTGTCTGACCGTAACTTTCACCGGCGAAGCATTTGGAGTTCTGGCCTGGTTTTCTGTATTTACAATGTCACATAAAATATCCAGCGAAACACCGCCATCTTGAACCATACAAATCATAAAAGTTTTTTTATCTAACTCTTCAACTGTTTCACGATTGATGATTCTTAAACCCCCGGATTTTGAAGCTTTACGCGAAAATAAAAACAGGCGATTCAGAATTTTAATATAATCATTAATTCTTTTATTTTTATGAATGGGAATCGTGCCATTCATGATTTGTTCATCTGTCGCATTAATCAAATAATCAAAAATCAACTCCGCCATTTCTGCGGTTTCTTCCTCGATTTTTTGAAATACTTCACTGATTAATTGCAGGTTGGCAATGATTTCAGCCGAAGCATTATTTGGAACCGACGAAGGAACATCAAGATTTTGGTTTGCCAATTCACTTTTATTGATAGCCATATTTTTAAATAAATTTTTTAAGCAATTGAGACATTTCAGCAAAAAGCGGATTTCCCGATTCTAGTCTGGACTTTACAAAACCAAGAACCCGCGGCAATAAATTTAAATAATCATGTTTACCGTCGCGCATTGAAAGACGAGAAAAAATCCCAACTATTTTTATGTTACGCTGCAAAGATAAAATTTCATAATCGCGCCTAAATTCTGCTCTATCGCAATTAGATTTTTCTAAATAATAATCAAAAAGTTTTATGCGATTTGCAGAATTAACATCACGTCTTGCATCTTCAAGAAGCGAAACCAAATCATAGGCTTTTGGTCCGATAACTGCATCTTGAAAATCGAGCAAACCGACTTGTTTGTAGCCTTCGCGACTTGGCAAAATCATTAAATTATCCGCATGATAATCGCGCAAAACCAACACCGAAGTTGAATTTTTTTCCAGATGATTTCGTACAGCGTTAAATTGACTTAATTGGTCAAAAAGTTGAAACCATAAAAATTTAAACTGTGCTTTTTCTGCCAAAGTAATTTCTTTTTTTTGCGCAGGAATAAACCAATCAATAAACAACATCACTTCGCGAAAAAGCAAAGCGTGATTGTAAAGCGGCAAATCTTTTGGCGCTTCAAGTTGATGTAATTCAAGCAAGCAATCACAGGCTTTTTCATAAAGCGTTAATTCTGATGAATCATCAGTTGCAAGTACGCGGCCGTAAGTGTCATCATTTAAATCTTCCAGAAGCAGAAAACCTAATTCTTCATCGCGGGCAAAAATTTTGGGAGCAGAAAAACTATTTAAAACCAGAAATTCATCAATCTTCACAAATGGTCGCACATCTTCATAACCGGGAGGTGCGAACATTAAAATGTTAGTTTCTTCACCAAAAAAAATTCGGTAATAAGAACGAAAAGATGCATCTCCGGCGATTTTTTTTATCTCGCAATCTTTTATATTATTTTTAGCAAGAAACTCGCGCGCCTGCTTTTCATCTAGCTGAATCATGTTTTAGAAATCTAATTTAGAATACCATTCCGGCGGATTTACGTTGGGAATGCGGTCTTTTAAAATTTCGCCGAAAATCTTGTGCGACTTGATTAAACTATACCAATCCTTTGCCGGCAAATAATGATGCCAGTTAATATCGCCGAAATAATCCAGCACCGAAATTTGCGCCGCAGCTGCAAAATCAGCAACTGAAATATGATCTCCAGCAAGATATTTTCTGGTTTCAAGCAAATATTCAATATAGCTTAAATGAATGTTTAAATTGCGTCGCGCAACTCTTAAAACTTCCGAATCAGGGGCATTAACTCCCGGCAAATAGCGGTTAAAATGGCGTTCATTTAAAACATGTTTGCTGACTTCATTATAAAATTTTTCATCAAACCAATTTTGCAAACGACGCACTTCCGCCCTTGTTACAACTGAATCGCCGATAAAATTTTTAGTTTCTTGATGTTTTTCTTCAATATATTCAACAATAGTTGAACTGTTTGAAATCACTGCCGAATTGGCATTATCAAACAACACTGGCAAGCTTCCGGCCGGATTCATGGCGATAAATTCTTTGCGTCTTTCCCAGAAATTTTCAGGAACCAGCTCAAAGCCAATTTCCTTTGCAGCCATGTGAACTCGTACTTTGCGCGAAAAAGGGCAAAGTGAATGATGGTAAAGGCGATACATAATTTTAGATTTTAGATTTAGGATTTAAGATATATCTAAGTAGAGTTTGTTATTAAATTTACAAAAAGCAAAACTTGAAGCTAAATAAATAATTCCGACCTTAAATAATTTATAATTCCCATGTCCAAAAAAATCGCCTTAATTGACGGTTATGGCTTCGTATTTCGCGCCTTTCATTCTTTGCCACCTTTAACCAGACCAGATGGCACGCCGGTTGGTGCAGTTTATGGCTTCACCAATATGTTAATTAAACTTTTGGCCGGGCTTAATGTAACTCACGCCGCTGTTGTTTTTGATTCCGGCTCTAAAACTTTTAGAAATGATATTTATCCGGCTTACAAAGCCAATCGTCCACCCTGCCCTGAAGAATTAATTCCGCAATTTTCGATTGTTCGTGAAAGCGCCGAATCATTGAATTTATCAATACTTGAAAAAATTGGTTTCGAAGCTGACGACATCATCGCAACCATCGCCAAAAAAGCTGAAATTGAAGGTTATGAAGTTTTAATCGTTTCATCGGATAAAGACTTGATGCAGCTGGTTGGAGAAAATATCCACATGTATGATTCGATGAAAAACCGCATGATTGGAATTCCCCAAGTTATAGAAAAATTCGAAGTTGGGCCAGAAAAAGTTTTAGATATGTTGTCATTAATTGGTGACACATCAGATAACATTCCAGGCGTAAAAGGCATTGGCCCAAAAACCGCTGCCGAATTAATTAAGCAATTTGGAAATCTGGAAAATATTTTTGAAAACCTGCATCAAATCAAGCAAGAAAAGCGTCGCCAGCTTTTGAGCGAAGGAATTGAAAAAGCCAAACTTTCAAAAATTTTAGCAGCTTTGAAAGAAGATGTTGAGTTAGGAATTCATTTGGATGAATTAGAAATTCGCGCCCTTGATCCGCATAAATTAATTTCTTTTTTGCAGATTCAAGGCTTTCATTCATTGATTACAAGAGTTCGCAAAGAATTTGGAATTTCGGAAAATGCTGCTGTTCCTGTTGAAAAACAGATCCTGAATCAAGTTCATGATGACGATGTGGTAAAATCTTCCCAAGAACTCCGTCATCCTGAACTTGATTCAGGATCTAGCGTGTTTTCGTCATGCCAAAAAACTTTAATTTCATCTCCCGAAATAATCGCGCGACTCAACAAAGAAGCATCTACAAACGGCCAAGTCACAATCGACCGCGATAAAAATTTCATCACAATTTCAACTTGTAAATCAGGCGATTCTCCAAAAGAAATTCTTTATTTCGAAGTAAAAAAATCGGCAAAAACTCCAAATCAAAATCACTCTTTTGATTTATTTAGTTTTAATCACGAACCAGAAAAGATTGAAACTGAAGGCTTTGACATCGAAATTCTAGAAAAAATTCTGACTGATGATTCAATTAAAAAAATCTTTTTCGATGCCAAAAATTTCTTAAAATTTTCTCCGGCAAATTCCTACGAAGATGTCGCAACTATTCATCACCTCTTAACTTCTTCAGTTAAAAATGACTTACGCGAGCTTATAGATCTTAATCTCAACGAAGATGTCGAACAATTAGGTTTTGGCAAAGTTTTTGCGGAAATTGAAAAAGATCGCGAGCCGGAAATTTTTGCCGATCCCGAAAAAAAAGCTGAATTTTTAACTTTTAGAAATTTCGCAATTTACCAACTTTACAAAATATTTGCGCCAAAAATTGCGCCTGAAAAATTAACTGAAGCCTATCTTTCTTTTGAGCGCCCATTAATTGAGGTTCTAGCGCAAATTGAAACTAACGGCATTAAAATTGACGTGGCAAAATTACGTCAACTTTCACAAGAATTCGGTAAAAAAATCGCCGAATTAAGCAGCGAAATTTACATCCTCGCCGGACATGAATTTAACATCGCTTCAGCCAAACAACTTTCGGAAGTTTTATTTGAAAAAATGGGTTTGGCTTCCGGCAAAAAATCAAAAAAAACCGGAGCGCTTTCAACCGGTGTTGGCGTGCTTGAAGAGCTTGATGAGGCTGGAAATCCGATTGCAAGAAAAATTCTTGATTTCCGGAAATTTTCTAAATTAAAAAATACTTATACCGATGCTTTGCCGGAAGAAATTAACCCACAAACCGGCCGAATTCACACGCATTTTTCTACAACTTCAACAATTACCGGAAGGCTCAGCTCTAGGTATCCAAACCTGCAAAATATTCCGATAAAAAGTTTGGAAGGCCAAAAAATCCGCGAAAGTTTTATCGCTGAAAAAAATCATTTTTTAATTTCCGCCGACTATTCACAAATTGAACTGCGCGTGATTGCTCATGCCGCAAAAATCGGAAATTTAATTAATGCCTTTAAAGAAGATAAAGATATTCACCGCATTACAGCGGCGCAGGTTTTCGGAGTTACAGAAGATGAAGTTGACGATTCTTTACGCTCCAAAGCCAAAGCAATTAATTTCGGAATTATTTATGGAATCAGCGCGTTCGGGCTGGCTCGTCAACTAGATATTCCACGTCAGGAAGCTGCAATTTATATAAAATCTTATTTAGAAACTTATCCGGGAATTGATATTTCGATGAAAAATTACATCGAATTGGCTCGGAAAAATGGCTATGTCCAAACCCTTTCCGGGCGCAAATGTTTTATCCGCGATATTAATAATAAAAACCCGATGATCCGCGCCGAAGCTGAGCGCCTGGCGATTAACGCGCCGATTCAGGGAAGTGCCGCGGATATTATCAAAAAGGCGATGATTCGTTTGAGTAAAAGATTTAAGGAAGAAAATTTACAATCAAAAATTATCTTACAAATTCATGACGAATTGATTGTAGAAGCACCAGAAAATGAAGTGGAAATTGCGACAAAGATTTTGAAATATGAAATGGAAAATGCGGCGATTTTAGATGTGCCGTTGAAGGTTGATGTGACTGTGGCGGATTGTTGGAAGTAGTAAAATAAATTAAGACCGCAAAACCCCCCAACCCTTAGCGCTGGACGGTGTTTGTAACCCCGTTCACATTTTCAGTTCAATTAATTTTGCATGAACGCGAAGACGGGATTACAAATCCCGTCTTGCTCAAATTCTTACTCAAATCAAAAATTCTTAAATCAAGAATTCTTAACTTTTCACTCTTCCCACAATCTCTTCAAAATATTTCTCCAGCGCCTTATAAGAAAATTTTTCATTCACTTTAGCAAACGCATTTTCAACCAATTTATTCACCAATTCCGGCTCATTAACCATTCTCAAAACCGCATCGGCAATTCTGTTTTCTATATTATCCAAAGGCTGCAAATTCACCATCAAAGCATCTACATCATTTCTCAAAAATTCTTTCGGGCCATCAGCATCGGTTGAAATTATTGGCTTGCGAAATTTCATGGCTTCTAAAACCACCAAACCAAAAGTTTCACGCTCTGACGACATTATAAAAATATCAATCGAGTTAAAAAATTCTTTTTTATTTTTCATCCAGCCCAAAAATTCTATCTTACTTTCAACATTTAATTCTTTGGCAAGATTACGTAAATAATCTTCACGCTCGCCAGAACCAGCAATCTTAAAAACAAATTTCTTATTTAAATTATCTGCTTTGGCGAGTTCTTCCAATTTTTTAATTGTCCGAATAACAAAGCGGAAACCTTTGGCAATATCGAGGCGACCCATTCCGCCAAGCACGATTGTTTCTTTATTTTGCAAATCAATTTTCGACGCAACTATTGGCGCATCGCTCAAATCAATCGCATTTTGAATTACGAAACTCGCTGTTTCACTTTGCCCGGCATTAATTGTGCGCAAGAAAATTTCCTTATTCACCGAAAGAATAATATCAGCGCCGATTGAACGCTTCACATTCATGCTGTGATTTACAGCGATTAAAAAAGTTTTTTTATTTTTTATTTTGGCAATGGCACGGCGCGCTAAAACTGTTGATCTTCCGGCATGTGCTATCACTGTATCGGCATTAAATTCTTCCAGAATTTCATGAATTTTTTTAACTGTAAAAATATCATAAAATCCCAATTTATTGGGAACTTTTTTCACCGTAATTCCAAGTTTTTCAACTGCATCAGCGTAAGGCGCATCATTTTTTATGATCGCCAAAATTTCATGACCAAGATTTTTTAAAGCCACCGAATAATCAATAAACGCCTGCTCCGCTCCGCCATTTTGGGAAGTTAAAATTATGTGAACAATTTTCATTTGGATAATTTTTCTTGAGCTTTAAGGCTTGAAACCAATGGATAAAGCCCGGCGAGAATTGCGATTAAGAAACCCAGCGCACCTTCTTTATAACCTTTTTTGAAGAAAAAAGATTTTATAAAACGTAATTTAAAATTAACGACTCCTTTAAAAAGCCCGGCACATTTGATTTTATTTTTAGAAATCATGTCATTGGCGCGCCAATTGGTGTAGCGGTTGAAGCGCGAAATAAAATCAGCAATATCTTCATCAACCAAATGGATAATTGGATTTTCAAAATATTTTATTCCAGCACCTAAATCACAAGTCGGGTGAACTTCTTTATCTTCATGATATTTTTTTAAACCCTTATAAGCCAAAGTCTGGCGACTCAACACACATAAAGTTCGAAGCCAGCCATATTTTACGTGACGTTTGCCGATGTAATTTGCAATTGGCACAATTACAGCGCAAGGCGGTGAATTTTTTATCGCCAAAATTTCCTGCGCTAATTCCGGAGAAACTCTTTCATCAGCATCAATTTCAAAAATCCATTCATGGCTGGCGGCATTTAGCGCTACATTGCGGCGCGCGCCTTCAATTTTCCATGAACCTTCAACAATTTTATCTGTGAATTCCAAAACAATTTCTTTGGTGCGATCAGTGCATTTATCAAGTACAACTACGATTTCATCAGCAAATGAAAGACTGCGCAAACAATCGGCAATTTTCTTTTCCTCATTATGCGCAACAATTACAGCGGATATTTTTGACATGGTTTTGGTGAAAAAATAAAATGATAATTGACATGCGAGAGAGCCAAAATAAGTTAAGTGGCCTAAGCAACAAAACTAGGTTGTCACCCATGCAAATGTCAAAAAGAAAATTCATTAAAAATGTTTGCCTTTCTTCGGCCTTTCTTCTTGGCGCTTGTAAAATCAAGGGCTTAAGTGGCATTACTAATTCTAAGTCAAAATTTTTTGGAGGATCCATGCACAAAATCGAATTACCTAAATTGCCTTACGATAAAGGCGCTCTAGCTCCCTACATCTCTGAAAATACCATGAATTTTCACTATGGCAAACATCATCAGGCTTATGTTACTAATTTAAATAACTTAATTACCGGCACTGATTTGGATGGAAAATCTTTAGAAGAAATCATCAAAATTTCTCACGCTGACAAAGCTAAAGCCGGAATTTTCAATAATTCAGCACAAGTTTGGAATCACACTTTTTACTGGCATTCAATGAAACCAAACGGTGGCGGCAAGCCATCTGGCGAGGTTTTGAAAAAAATCGAATCTGATTTTGGTTCTTACGAAAATTTCGTAACTGAATTTAAAAATGCCGGCGCAACTCAATTCGGCTCAGGCTGGGCTTGGTTAGTTTTAGAAAATGGTAAATTGAAAGTTACTAAAACTGGCAATGCCGAAACTCCACTTACAACTTCTGCAACTCCATTAATGACAATGGATGTTTGGGAACATGCATATTATTTGGATTACCAAAATGCCCGCCCAACTTACATCGACACTTTCTTAAACCACCTGGTAAACTGGGATTTCGTTTCTGAAAATTTGAAAAAAGCTTCTTAAAAAATATCGGCCTCGCTTACAAAAAGTGAGGCCACATCTTAGACACATCCATGCGCACAGCAAAAATCGAACGCAACACCAAGGAAACTAAAATTAAAGTTGAAATAAATCTCGACGGAACCGGTCAATTCAAGGTTGATACCGGCATCGGGTTTTTAAATCACATGATCGAACAGCTTTCACATCACAGCTTGATGGACATCACTTGCGAAGTGAAAGGCGATTTACATATCGATTTCCACCACACCACTGAAGATGCAGCTTTAGCAATTGGCGAAGCTTTCAAACAAGCTTTGGGTGACAAAAAAGGCATTACCCGTTTCGGTCATTCTTATGTGCCGATGGATGAAACTTTAACGCGCTGCGTTGTTGATTTATCCGGTCGCGCTTACCCGATTTTTAACTGCGAATTTAAACGCGATAAAATCGGAGAAATGGATTGCGAGCTTTTCCGCGAATGGTTTTTCGCTTTCGCACAAGCCGTTGGTTGCAACTTACATATCGAAAATCTTTACGGCGTTAATAATCATCATATCATCGAATCTTGCTTTAAATCATTAGCCAGAGCGCTTCGCGAGGCAATTGCGATTGATGAAAGAAAGAAAGATGCGATTAACTCCACGAAAGGGGTTTTGTAAAAATAATATAAAATCGTACCACAACCCCACAACCCCCCTTATCAGGGGGGCTTTAATCCGAGTTCGATCTCAAAGCCCCCCTGATAAGGGGGGTTGGGGGGTTGTGGTACAAAACTTAAGCATAATTTCCCGTCAAATAATGGGATCCATACAATCTTTAAACAACATGCCATTACTTAAAAAAATCTCCGAAAATAAAAACGCCACCAAGCCAGTAATTTACGGCATTTCTAGCCTCACCCTCACCGAGGAAGAAAAACATTTCTTCACCAAAAACGGTGCGCTTGGTTTCATTTTATTCGCTCGCAACATTTCCAACAAAACCCAATTAAAAAAATTAACCGATTCCCTGCGCGAATTAATGCAAGGTGAAGTTTTAATTTTAGTCGATCAAGAAGGCGGCCGCGTTGCTCGCATGAAAGAACCGGATTGGAAAAAATATCCGGCTGGCCAATATTTTGCTGATCTTTACCAAGAAAATCCACTGCAAGCTGAAGAAGAATTATACGAAAATTTTCAAGAAATCGGCCGCGATTTAATTGATGTTGGCATCAATGTTGATTGCGCTCCGGTGCTGGATATTTTAACCGAAAAAACTCATCAAGTTATTGGCGATCGCGCTTATGGAAGAGATGCATTACAAGTTGCAGCTTTAGGCCGCAAAGTTTGCGAAGGCTTGCTTTCACAAGGTGTTTATCCCGTAATCAAACATATTCCCGGCCACGGCCGCGGCACTTCTGACAGCCATTTAGAATTACCAATCGTTGATGCAACTTTGGAAGAATTAAGAAAAACCGATTTCGTAACTTTCCAAAAATTACGCGACCAAAAATTTGCGATGACCGCGCATATTTTATTTTCGGCAATCGATAAAGTTAATTGCGCTACAACTTCTAAAGCCGCGATTGATTTAATCAGAAATGAAATAGGCTTCAAAAATATTTTAATGAGCGATGACGTTTCGATGAAAGCGCTTAAAGGCAATTTCCACGATAAATCAAAAGCAATTCTAAATGCCGGCTGCGACTTGGTTTTACACTGCAATGGCAATATGCAAGAAATGGTGGAAATTAATTCGGCCTTACCGCAATTAAATGATGAATTTTGGGTTAAATTTACAAACTAATATATGACAAATTTTTTACATAAAAACGATCTGCCTTCCGACATTCAGTTTAAAGGCTCAATTGCCATTGATTCCGAAACAATGGGCTTAAACATAATTCGCGATCGTCTTTGCGTGGTGCAAATTTCCGATGGCAATGGCGATGCGCATTTGGTGCAATTTGAACAAGGAAAATATGACGCGCCGAATTTGTGTAAACTTTTGGCTGACGAAAAAATTCAGAAAATCTTCCACTTCGCCCGCTTTGATTTAGCGGCTTTGCAGCATTATTTAAAAGTTGAAATCAAAAATATTTACTGCACCAAAATTGCTTCGAAATTAGTTCGTACATACACCGACGCCCATGGATTAAAATCACTTTGCGATGAACTTTTAGGAATTGAACTTTCCAAAAAACAACAAACTTCCGATTGGGGAAATGCTGAAATTACCGAGAAACAGTTAGAATACGCCGCTTCCGACGTTTTGCATTTGCATAAGTTGAAAGCAAAACTTGATGAAATGTTAAAAAGAGAAAATCGTGTAGAGATTTTTGAAGCCTGCGTGAGATTTTTACCAACCCGCGCCAAGCTTGATGTTCAAGGGTTTGGTTCAGCTGATATTTTTTCGCATTAGAAAATCAAAATCGTATGGGGCAAAAGTTATACATTTAGATAGATTAGCCTTTTCCTAATCCTATCCCATTACTCTGCTCTACCTGAGATGCGTAAGCTTTCTCTGGGCTCACCTTTGGCTCACCTTTTCTAAAAACCCATTTCAACCCAACTACTGTTAATAACAATGCTGCTGTAGCCGCAACAGCAATCCCTCCCGGGCTTTCCATAAAATTGGAATTTTGATTATGAGTTGGAATTTGATTTGGAAATTGCGGCAAAGATTGATTAAAAGTAGAATTGATTGTTGGAAATCCTGTTCCCATAACTGTCGGAATTGCTGTTGGATAGATGCTGATTGGCTTGTCACTCACCGGGCTAGAACTTGTCGGACTCGCAGTTCTTAAATTCCTGCTTGGTTTCTGACTTGGTTGTGAACTTGGATTAACACTTGGTTGTGATGTAGGACTTACAGATAAATCGCCGGCAATTGGATGATGAGTTGGATCTAATGAAGGATTATTTGTTGGCCTAGAACTTGGCTGCGCGCTGGGATTAGAATTTAATTGTGCCGAAGCCTCTGTGGTTGGCTGCACGCTTGGTCTAGTTGGCTTAAAAGATGGAATCGCCGCTGGTTTATAGGATGGAATTGTACTTGGATGAGCAAATGGTTTTCTGCTTGGTTGGATTGAAGGCTGACCAGTTGGCTGAGCAGACGATGGTAATGAAGTTGGACTTGTGCTTATTATCTCTCCTACCGTCGGAAGATAAGTTGGTTGTGATGAAGGTTCGCCGGTTGGTTGTGTACTTGGTTGAATTGAAGGCTGACCAGTTGGCTGAGCAGACGATGGTAATGAAGTTGGACTTGTGCTTATTATCTCTCCTACCGTCGGAAGATAAGTTGGTTGTGATGAAGGTTCGCCGGTTGGTTGTGTACTTGGTTGAATTGAAGGTGGAACTGTCGGCTGATTTGATGGCTGACTTGTTGGTTCTGCTCTGGAAATTGCAAAAGGGTTGGGAGTTGGCTGCCCGCTTGGATAGCTTGATGGGGCATGAGTTATATTTTCACTAGTCAGAAAAAAACTATACGGAGATTGTGCAAGTTCCGTGCCATTTACACCAACTAAAACTACAGTCTGGTTATTCGGCAGTTCAAGAAAAGTGTAAGGATATGAGATTAAAGCAGGTAATTCATCATCATCGGCAACAGAATCATCCGTATAATTGCCATAATTTGACCCGTAATAATAATCTGAATAGGTAGCGTTGCTGCCATAAGAATAATAATAAGGATCGGTAACATCCTCAACGCCATCAGTTAATCTTCTGGTTCGCGCTGCGCCATAAACCAATTGCATATCAGAAGTTTTGGCTTCACCGCTTAAAAGCGCATCAATGCTATATTGGCTCGAATCAGTTGCATAAGCTGCAACCTGTGAAGAATCAAAAGCAGAGAAAGTTACTTTTGAATTGGGATTTGTAGTTGGATCAAGATTTAAAACTGCCACTACAGAATTAGGATTTTCAACAACATCAAGAATTGTTGCATCACCCAAAGTTAAAATTTGTTGTGCTAATTCCGAATTGGTTGATTGCGAGCCGGAAGCTAAATCATAATTGGGAATGATTTCATCGGGGAAAAGATCACGCAACTTTGTCATTCTGGAAGTAATAGTTTTACCATCATTTCCAATATCAACTGTCGCACCATTTGTAAGTTTAAAATGATATCTATCCGGCTGTGTGCTTAAAGAATAAGGACTTTGGTAAAGAGCTCCGCTATCTCTAGACCAAGTATAAGCGCTGTAAGAAACTACATCGCCAATTGGTTCTAATGAAGTTGGGTCAATTTGATAAACCATAGTTCCGACATCGCGGCCGATATTTTCTAGTGAGTAGCTAAAATATAATTTACTGGGATCATCTTTGCCGACCAAGATTGCACCATTGCGAGCGACTTTATTTTGGGTTTGGGAATTGGTGTTGTCGTAAATATTGGCTGCTAAAACATTACCTGAAGCATCAGTTAAAAGTGCGCCAACTCTGGATTGCAAACTTCCGCCAGCAATATAGCCACTTTCTGCAATCGGAAATACAACATATCCACCGGAAGAATATCCAGCTCCGATTCTAATCCCTACTCCAATTTCTGGAGTTAACATCTCAGCATCAACAGATGATTTAACTACAGTTTCAACATCGTGAGTTGCTAATTGATTTCCGAAATTATCGAAAACTCCAATGCTGTGAGAAACAGGTAATTCCGAGCCTTGAGAATCAAGCATCGCCAAAGAACCAAATAATCCTTTGTCGGATGAAGCCACAGCAAATGCGCCTTGTGGCAAATAAGAATCGGTTAATGTCAGGCTGAAAACATCTTCGCCTAAACTTAGATCAGCTTTTTTCCCTAATGTAATTCCAAAGCCACCGCGGGAATTGGAGAAAGGGAAGTTTTTGATAGGAATAGTTGGAACTTTAGGATTTGTAATTCCTTTAAAATCAGCAAGTTTTACACCAAGTTTAGTCGCAACTAGATCATCTCCATCTTGTAAAAGATTTAACCCATCTAACGTCCATTCTCCCGCTATAATCTCTCCTAAAACTCCGGTTTTTGGAAGAGCATTGCCGGAAAGAAGAATATTTTGAGATCCGGTATCGATTATTATTTTGCCATCTAAATCAGCATCACTTATAGCATCTTGGCTTTGAACTATATGAGTGTCTTTTGTATTTTTTACAATTCTCTGGCCGGTGTAAGAAAGTTTAAGTTTATATGTATCATATCCTTCTTTGCCATCAAAGACCATTTGAGTGCCATAATATGTTCCAACATTGTCGCGAACCATGGTGTTGGAACGACTATCTCCTTCTCTTGTGCCAAAGCCTAATTCCTTACTATGTACTTCAGTTGAGAGCATTGATGCAAAAGGGGAAGCAGCAATGTAAGAGCGTGGGTTGAGACGGCCTGACTTTGGTATTTTTCCACTAGAGCTTGATGCTAAGTTATCAGAAATTTCTTTACTTAAGACTTCAAAATGAAGGTGATATGCGCTAGTTCCACTATTACCTGTTGTACCAATTGGGGTTTTACCAGTTATAGGATCGCTCTTGTGAAAAAATATTGCACTTAGATGAGCATATAGAGTTGATTCCCCACTAATCTTATCCTGTATTACAATTGTATTTCCATATCCCACAGATGTTCCAGAAAATATCACTGTTCCATCATGAGCATTATATAAATTCGTTCCATCTGCAATTGCAAAATCTATTCCCTCGTGAACAGTTGGTATATTGGTGGTTGGACTAATTCTTGGACCCTTTTCGCTGCTAATGACAAAAGTGCTTAACGGTGGATATTGAAGTTTTAAGCTTGGCATAGATTATTAAATAAATTATTTTACTGGGCAGGTAATTTTTGTTTGGTAGGCACTATTGACATACTTACACTCTATCGCATCTTGTAAAACTGGAAGTAATTGGCTTTTATAAATAAAGTTTTTTAGCTCTTTTTGATTTTCGGTAAGAGTATTTGTTTTTTCTTCAAAAGTCAGAAGCGCAAGTATAACTATTTCCCTTACTCTTTCATCATCACTAGCTCTGTGTTGTTTCCAAAGATTGTTATACTCAATCAATGCACTTTTGATTTGATTGTTTGAGAAAAATTCAAGATCTAATGAGAATGAGGGTATAAGTTTGGATGTATCGCTTTTGGAATACATATCATTAGTAAAAAAAGAGCATATAAGATTTTTTGGAATCGGACCTTCATATTCAAAAGCTCCATCAGAATTCCCACACGATGGATGCTTGGAATCACCATATTTCTTTTTCAACCAACCAATCGGATATTTTTTTCTCAATTCCTTAATAGAAAGTTTTAAATCAGGATCTTCACCTAATTGTTCACTATTTTGAATCTTTGATTTGCTGATTTGAGCAATAGCTGCATGCGCAAACATTAGCGATGATAAAAGAATGAGCGCTGCTAAAAGAGATTTTAAAAATTTGTTTGTCATTTTTTTAGTTGTGATTTGTGAAGAAGACATTTTTCTAAGTTTTAAATTTGTTACCAATGCATTACAAATGATTCTCAGGTATTTGCTTCAAAATGAAAATTTTAATTAGGTAAACTGTCCCCGGAATTTTGCGAGTGAGGAAGAACGGCATGAGATTAAAATATTGATTATGTATAGTCGTTATGATCTTCAACTCCTAAAGGATCATTGGTAAAAAGACATACTTCGGTTTTTTGTGGAAGGAAGCGCATAGAATGAATTCGAATTTTATCTGAAGAAAAAATAAACGATTGAAGTATCTCATATTTTTTTGGCGCGGTATAAACCCTCAATCCAAATTTATTACAAGATGCATCAATTATATCGAGCTCAAGTTGACTATGCGCAATTACATCATTATCAGAAATATAAGAATCATATTTTCCTGAAGCTGTTCTTGGAATTTCATTCATTGGTATCCTCGAAATAAAATTCTTATCCGCATTCAGAAACGCTGCTTTTACCTCAGCAATTGAGTAATCTTTAATATCAACTTTCTGCCCTGGCTTATAAGCCTTATTCTTTTTATCCAATAAACTTGGCGGATATTTCTTCTTTAGTTCCTCAATTGAAAGATCTGAATCATCAATGTCATATTGTGCACTATTTTGTGCTGATGACTTATCAGTTTGAGCAATAGCTTCATGCGCAAACATTAGCGATAATAAAAGTGTTAGAGCCGCTAAAAGAGATTTTAAAGATTTGTTTTTCATTTTAATTTTGATTGGTGAAGAAGACATTTTTCTAAGTTTTAAACTTGTTACCAATGCATTACAAATAATTTTCAAGTATTTGCTTCAAAATGAAAATTTTAATTAGGTAAACTGTCCCCTGAATTATTGTTTGCTCCTTCAATTACTTCAAAATGTAAATGAGGTCCCTCACTTCTTCCGGTTGAACCAGATAATCCAATAAGAGTAGATTCTGTTACCGGGTCATTAATTCCAGTTTTAATACTGCTTAAATGAGCATATAAAGTTGCCTGATCTTCA
Organism: Pseudomonadota bacterium; assembly: GCA_040384945.1. Taxonomy (GTDB): domain Bacteria; phylum Pseudomonadota; class Alphaproteobacteria; order Rickettsiales; family UBA1997; genus UBA2645. The sequence goes on along the minus strand of JAZKII010000058.1, from coordinate 30,590 downwards.
GCATGTTTTATTACTATAACGTTTCCAAAATCTTTATGATTACGAATAATTCTAATTACTGTTCCGGGTGCTGCAGAGGTAATTTCTGTTTTAGGTAAAACATTAAAATCTATTCCATAGTGATACCCAGATCCCTTCTGACGCTGGCCATACTCACTATTTATTTTTGTACCTTCCGGTACAGGAAGAGATAATTCTATATATTTTGTCATTAGTTATTCCCTAATTTTAGTTTTTAATTCCTCTAAAAGTTTCTTTCTAATTAGACTACGCTGCTTAGGGGGGAGGCATTCCTTCAAATCATCATCAAGCATGCTCGGTTGAAAATATATTTTTCTAAAATATTCTAATTTATCAGCATTCCCACTCGTTTGAAAATATATTTTTCTAAAATATTCTAAGGCTAATGAATCGTAATGAGAGTTATTGACATCAAATTTAGATAGTGATTCACAAGAAAGATTTTTAAATGAATTAACAGCAACATCGGAATAGAGAAAATCTTTAATTCTTGTTTTTAGAGGATTTGTGTTTTTTGTATCTGCAGTTTGTATTTCTAAAATTTCTAAAATATTATCTAGCCTAATATCTGGGTAACCATCGTCATACACTTTATTGCTATGATGAACAATTATGCTTTTGATTTGTGATTCATTTAATTGTCTCAATGGATCAAATAATTTTATTTTAGATCCATCACGTAATTTATTTTTAAAATAATTTTTATTTATAGTTAATCGGCAAATTAATTTTGGATCGTCATACTCCCCTTCTGAATCAGTCGCACATTTATAATACTCCCCAAATTTTGAATCAAACCACTCAATTGGATATTTTTTTCTCAATTCCTCAATCGAAAGTTTAAGATCAGGATCTTCAACCGATTGTTCACTATTCTGAATTTGTGATTTGCTGATTTGAGCAAAAGCTGCATGCGCAAACATTAACGATGATAAAAGAGTGAGCGCTGTTAAAAAAGATTTTAAAGATTTGTTTGTCATTTTTTTAGTTTGTGATTTGTGAAGAAGACATTTTTCTAAGTTTTAAATTTGTTACCAATGCATTACAAATGATTCTCAGGTATTTGCTTCAAAATGAAAATTTTAATTAGGTAAACTGTCCCCGGAATTTCGGTTTATAGTTTTTGTGAATTACCCAAAGGTTTAGCACAATTATACCTTACATGCTTAATCACTATACAGTTTCTTAATTTCTTAAAAAGAGTTGTTACCTGATCCGAGTAAATAAAATTCCTCAATAATTTTTCCTTAGAGGTTAAGGAACTTTCGGGTGTCTTTTCAAAATATTCTAAAGCAATTAAAGCAATTTGTTCGATTCTGAAATCAAACTCATCTACTTTAAGATTCACAACAACACTTCTGATTTCAGAATCAGAAAATGTTTTAAATGGATATTTTATAGCCTGAAAATTACATACTAAATTTTTGGGCGGTGCTTCTTCTGCCGGTTCAACATAATCTATTGTACTACAAAAATCATAATATTTTTCAGGATCACCATATTTCTTTTTCAACCAACCAATCGGATATTTTTTTCTCAATTCCTTAATCGAAAGTTTAAGATCAGGATCTTCAACCAATTGTTCACTATTCTGAATTGATGATTTGCTGATTTGAGCAAGAGATGCATCTGCCAACATTAACGATGATAAAAGAATGAGCGCTGCTAAAAGAGATTTTAAGGATTTGTTTTTCATTTTAATTTTGATTGGTGAAGAAGACATTTTTCTAAGTCTTAAATCCGTTATTAATACCTTACAAGTAGTTTGCCATATTTCTTCCAACGAAAAATATAAACTGTCTCAATTGCGAATTGGTTGATTGCGAGCCGGAAGCTAAATCATAATTGGGAATGATTTCATCGGGGAAAAGATCACGCAACTTTGTCATTCTGGAAGTAATAGTTTTACCATCATTTCCAATATCAACTGTCGCACCATTTGTAAGTTTAAAATGATATCTATCCGGCTGTGTGCTTAAAGAATAAGGACTTTGGTAAAGAGCTCCGCTATCTCGGCCCCAAGTATAAGCGCTGTAAGAAACTACATCACCAATTGGTTCTAATGAAGTTTGAGGCTAGAAACAAAACAAAGGTAGCTTTTCGATTAATTTTCAAGTTTTTAAGATTTGACACCTTTTCACCTTTTTAAGGAAGTGTTAATTTAGTGTCTTTAGAGATGTTGCTCACAATTACCGCGTGTGCTGAAGTTACTGAACTTCCTGTTTTAGCACGAAGGTCAGCCAATGTTTGCCTAATCGAATCTAACAAATCTCCCTGTGGCAAAATTTCTGTTACGGCTAATAAGTTGGCTTCGCCTAATTTTGGGTTAGAAAATTCGTTTTGTAATATTTTCCAATCTTCTCTGTTTGCCCAATTTTCTTTTTTGACGGCTTCCTCAGTAAATTCTTCTTTCTTGTCGGTTTGATTAGTAAATTCTTCTGCTTTCTTGATTTGCTCATTCAATACTAACGAAACCAACTGACAAAAAAGTTGGGGATTGTTTTTTTCAGCAACGAGTTGCAGGGCGGTTTTGTTGTCGGGATTAACGCAATTAGGATTTGCTTTGTGTGAAATTAGAAATGCCAAAGCTTCAGAATCTTCACGCTCAATTGCTTGCATCAAAAGTGTAGAGTGTTTTTCATCAGAAGAAAATTCAACAGAAGCTCCTTCCAACAAAAGTAAATTGGCTACATCCCAATTGTTTTCTTGTACCGCTGCTTCTAGGGCGTAGTGCTTTCCAATTATAATGTGGGTGTTAGGAGTAGGTATTTGAGCCGTTTTTGTTAAAATATCTTTAACCTTTTCGAAATCACCCTGTCTTGCTGCAAGAACAATTGGCAATCGCGAATATCTTGTAATTGTTCTCTCTAGATCCAGCACATCAGCGAAAAACTCTTTTGTACCATCATCCATCTCTAGCATCTCTTTTTTTGTCACAACACGACCTTTTTTCCACTCCCTAAATCTATTTTGTCTTTTATCAACCTCATCATTATACCTCTCAGATTCATCCTTGTCGTAGAGTACTCCTCTTAGAGGAGCTGGGAGACGAGGGAAATTTTCTGGAGTATAATTGTATTTGGTAATATTTTTAGTTTGAGGATCGTTAGAATCCGCGGGTAAGATCTTTATTGATAGATCTGGTTTTTTCGACGAAGTATTTTTTTCCACTGTAAAAATTTAGTTAAAATTTTCTTAAAGAGTTACCAAATCTGCTGTAGCAATTTTTTTGTCGTAAATCGCGCGGCCAAAAAAGGTGAAAAGTTGTCAAATCTCGACACTCCGACAATTCTTTATTTAAATCAATGTCAGAACCTTTTTTCACAGGTTTGAATCACACTCTAATACAAATTCTCATGCGAAGACTTCCCGCGAAATACATGATAAGAAAAAGCGGTATAAGTCAAAATCACCGGCATCACAATTGCTACTCCCACAAATAAAAGTGACAGCAAAACTTGATGAAATGTTAAAAAGAGAAAATCGCGTAGAAATTTTTGAAGCCTGCGTAAAATTTTTACCAACCCATGCCAAGCTTGATGTTCAAGGATTTGGTTCAGCGGATATTTCTTCGCATTAAAAAATTTCGAGACCATAGAGCTCTTCTACTGTGATGAGATTTGACACCTTTTTTTTCTCATAATTTTTTTACAAATACCCCAACCATCCTGTCGGTTTCTTTCAACTCAGCCATTTTCATAAAACCATTTTTCTCATGAAAATTTACTGAAATCCGATTATAATTTGGATGCAGAACAAATTTTTACAATAGAATCTAAATCTTGGTAACTGGCTTTGCAGATGATTTGCATAATTTTATATTTTAATTTTTTCTAAAAAATTTCATAAACCACACTTCAGTTTTAATTTTTTTCATTTCAATAAGTTCGCGCAATTTTGCTTTTAAAGTGCTGCGATTATTCTTCCCTAAACGCCTTATAAGCTGAATCTGAAATTGGTGTAAACATGTAAGAAACTAGAGACCGCGATCCGGTTATGATGAAGACTTGCGCGGGCATTCCAGGGTAAAGTTCAACTTTGCTTTTGAGTTTTTCGATGTCTTTTTTGCTGATGGAGACTCTGGCTAAGAAATAAGATTCTCTGGTCTGTTCGTTGGTTAAAATATCTGGCGCAACATTAATTACTTCGCCATTAATTTTTGGAACTTTTTTGCCTTTATAAGCAGTAAGTTGAATTTTTGATTTCATTCCCACGACAACATTATCAATGTCTTGAGGCTTTATTTTGGCTTCAATAATTAGCTCTTCATGTTGCGGAACGATATTCATAATTTCGCCGCCCGGAGGAACAACGGCGCCAATCGTGTGATATTTAATATTCATCACCTTTCCCGACACCGGAGATTTAATTGCTGATCTTTTTAAAACATCTTTTGAGGCTGCAAGTTGGTTATAAAGACCAACGATTTCCATATCGCTTTCTTTGATTTCTTTTAGAGTATCCGACAAATCGCTATTTTGGTAATTGGCGATTTGCAATTTTGCTGTTTCAGCTTCTTCTTCGGCTTGAGCGATTGATTTCTGCAAATCCAATTCCCGCAAAATCGGTAAATTATTTTCCTCAACCAGCGGTTTGATTAAGCTGAGTTCTGTTTGAAAAAGCCTTAACCTCGTTTCCGCTGATTTCAGCTTCTTCTCCAAAACTTTTATTTCCCCTTTTCTCTTACCACTTCTTGATTTGAAAAGCCTTAATTGATTCGCGGCAATTTCCTGCAATTTGGAATTATCATCTTGCGCCAATTCCCCGACTTCCGAGAAAAAATTCTCCAGATTCAAATTTTGTTTATTTTCTTTTTCAGCTTCGAGGCGCTCTTTTTGTAGCTGCATCGCCCACAATCTTTCTTTTAAAATCTGCTGCTCGGTTTTGGCTCTGATGTCGTGAAGATAAAGCAAAACATCTCCCTCATTTACAATATGTCCTTCTTTAACCAGAATCTGATCAATGATGCCACCTTCCAAATGCTGAATGTTTTTGCGATTGAAATCGAGCACAATAACACCATCCGCAATTGAAGCAGATTGAATTGGTAAAAACGCCGCCCAGCCCAGAAAAATTACCGCAAAAAGAATCAGGGATTTAACTCCGTAATTAATAGAATTTTCCGCAATTTTTGATTCGATTTTTCCTATCTTCATGCCCCTACTCCCAAAGCTGCTTGCGATGATTTTCCTAAAATCTTATCCGCATTATCAAATGCTTTTACTTCGCCATCTTTTAACAGCATCACTTTATCGCATATTGAAATTGCTGAAGTACGGTGAGTAATTATAACAGTTGTGATGGCATTTTCTTTGGCGCGAAGAATTGCATTATTTAAAGCATTTTCTCCTTCCGCATCAAGGTTGGAATTTGGCTCGTCAAGAACCACAAATTTTACATCGCCAAAATAAGCACGAGCCAAAGCAATTCTTTGCTTTTGTCCCGCCGATAAATTTGCAGCATCTTTTTCAATCACTGTTTCGTAGCCTTGCGATAGTGATAAAATAATTTCATGAACATCGCAAAATTTTGCGGCTTTGATGATTTCTTCGGCTTGGGCTTCTTTATTCATTCTGGCGATATTATGTTTTACCAAGCCTTTAAACAACTCAACATCTTGCGGCAAATAGCCGATATGTTTGCCGGTTTTTTCTAAATCCTGATCAAAAAGATTGGCGCCATCAATTTTTACAATTCCTGAACTAGGCTTTAAAACACCAACTAAAAGCCGGGCTAAAGTAGTTTTCCCGCTGCCGGTTGGACCAATAATTCCGATTACTTCACTCGGATTAATCTTGAAAGAAACGCCTTTGATGAGAAGGCGATCGGAGTTGGGAATTTTATAGATCAACTTCTCAACCACAATTTCTCCCGTTGGAATTGGGAGTTCTATTTTCCCTTTATCTTCAACATAATTTTTTAGCGATTCATTCAAACGCAGATAAGCGGCTTTGGTTGTTTTAAATGATTTCCAAAGTCCAATAGCATTATCAAATGGCGCCAGCGCTTTACCGGCTAAAATTGAAGTGGCGATAATTCCACCGGAAGACATTTTGTTAAACATCACTAAAATTGCACTTGAGGCCATTGTTAAAGTTTGCAGCGCCATTCTAAGTGTTTTGGAAATTGTAGAAATTCGATTGGTAAGAGTGGCCAAATCCGCTGAAGCTTTGCGCAATTCATCATTACCAGCCTGCCAATTTCCGCGCACATTTCCTTTCATTCCCATCGCATTAATCACTTCAGAATTGGAAGAAATAATCTCAAAATCCCGCAGCACTTCAGACTGCATTTGGTTAGTTTTATCAATCAATTCCTTGGTGGTTTTTTCGTTAATGTAAGCCATTTTTAACATTACCAATCCACCAACTAAAGTAATTAATCCGTTGATCCAGTGAATGAAAAAAATCATGAGAAAGTAAACAATCGCAAAAGGCGCATCAAACAACACTGCCAGATTGGGACCGGAAATAAAGCCTTTAATGGTTTGTAAATCGCGCATATTTTGGCTGCTGATATTTTTATTTGAGCCTTGCGCTTCGATGCTGCTATTGAATAAAACCGGCGACAATTTTTCATCGAGCCAATTGGAAATATGTAAAAATATTGTTGATCGAACTTGAGTTAAAATTCCCAGAAAAATCAAAAAGGCCAAAACAATAATGGTGAGATAAAGCAGCGTTTCAAAACTATTACTACTCAAAACCCGATCCAAAACCTGCATCGAATAAACTGAAGAAGCGAGAGTAAAAATGCTGATAAAAAAACTAAATAGCAGACAAAAGTAGAAAGCACGCTTGCAGCATGCTAGGAAATAGGGAATAGGAGATAGGGGATAGGTTGGTTTGGTCATGATTTTTTTGTCATTGATTTTATCAATCCTTTGATAATTTTTGCCACTTCGTCTGCATTTTTTGTTAAATAGTCTTTTCTTTCTGGTGGTAAATAATCAAGTCTTTGAGCCAGATAAAGCAATGATCTTACTTCATTGCAGGAAGCAATTGCTATGTAAAGGAAACGAACAAAATCGGCATTACTACTACGGCTAAATCCTTCTGCTATATTGCTTGATACCGAAACTACTGCACGACAAATTTGATCTCTAAATCCAAAATCTTTTATTTTTCCGAATATAAAATAAACATCCACAGCCAAATCCTGAGCCTTCTGCCAAGCCTTAATATCCTCAAACCTTTCTATAGCCATACTATTTCCTACCCCCTATTCCCTATTCCCTTATTTCTCATATTTCTCCCAAAAAATATTTGATCTTGTAGTGAACGATAACCAAATCCATTTGGGAATCGATATAATTTATTTTTCTGTCATTGGCTTCGATCTTGGCGCGTATTACTTCGATTGGATCTTCAACTTTTAAATTTGATCTGGCGATAAAAATATCAGCACGATTTTTAGCCAGCTCGAAAAGCTTTTTGTTGCTTTTATTCATCTCGGAAAAAAAGCGATATTCTTCCAGCGCCTGATTAACTTCCTTGATGACATTATCGCGGGTGATTTCAAATTCTTCTTTTGCCGCATCGCGATCATATCCGGCTTTACTGACATTGGCATATTCCACACCCTTTTGAAAAATCGGCACCGAAAGATTTAAGAAAACTGATTGTTGATTGAGATCTTGGTTGTTGAGGTAAACAACTTTCTCCTGCTTACTTGCTGAAGCAGTCAATGAAACTTTGGGCAAAAAGTTTGATTGCTCGGCGTTGTAAGCAGCTTTGGAAGCAAGATAGTTGTAATGGTAAGATTTTATATTGTGATTATTGGCCAACGCTGATTCGAGAATTCTATCTTTGGTAAATTCTTCTTCGGTAATTTCGGGAGTGATAAGGTTTTCATCAAGTTGGCCAATAATATTTTGATAATCAAATTTGGCTTTGTTGAGGCGATTTAAGGAATCGAGATATTTCTCTTCGGTAAGAGATGCTTCGTAAGTAAATTTAATGATATCAGCTTGATCGATGATTCTGGCTTCTTTTCTGCGACTTACCAATGCCAGAAATTTAGACCCAAGTTCTTTATTTTCTTCATGAATTTTTGAGAGTTCTTGATAGCGAAAAAGATTGCAATAACTCTGCACCGCGCCCAATGAAACCTCTTGAACTTTGTCAGAAGTTTTAGCACTGCCAGATTTTATTTTATAGTTAGCTTCATGATATTTCGAAACTGAATGCAACCCATCAAAAATTGGTTGTTCCAGTTTTATTTCTTCGGTTTTTTGTTTGGTGGAACGATCATAAGTTTGACCTGAATAATAGCTGTTTCTTTGTCCATATCCGGCATTGGCACTGACATTTGGTAGAAACTCAGAAATTGCCCTGGTTTTTTCAGTCTTTACCGAATTAAGCCTGATTTGCTCAAGTTTTATATTACGATTATTAACTTGAGCAGTATCAATGGCATCGCGCAAGTTGGTCGCCAAAACATCATTATATGTAAATAATGTAAGACAGATTATAAATGAAAAACGAACCTGAAGAAAATTCATAATTCATCTTCAAAAAGCAAAATCATTGTGATCCAAGCTGATTTCACCAGCAAGTTTCACGGCGAAGTTTGAATTAGGATCGTCAATCACAGTATTTTTGCCATCGAAGTAATATGCCAAACTAAGTTCAGAACTGCCGCCAATATCATGAAATCCCAGACCAGATAAATTGATTTTATCTTCGCCTTTAATGAAATCTAAAATGAGGTCACTTTCATTGATGGTTGAATCGGTTAGATTCTTAAAGATGAATTGATCATTTCCAGCTCCGCCAAGAAGAACATCTGCACCCTTTCCACCAATTATTAAGTCATTTCCGGCATTGCCTTTGATGTTGTCAATTCCGTCATTGCCGTAAATTTCATCATTTAATGCAGTGCCATTAAGGGTCTCATTTTTGACAGTTCCGTTAATTACATTGCTGGTAATGTTTAAAGAAAAACTTTGCGAAGCATCCAAAGATCCGTCACTAGCTATTACTTTGATTGATAAAAGTGAAGCAACTCCGGAAGGAGAAATTCCGCTAAATGTTTTGGTGACATAATCAAATTTTAACCAGGAAGGAAGATCAGAACCATCAGCTAATTTAGCACTGTAAGTTAAAGCATCTTTATCAGCATCGATAAATGAATTTGTCGGCAAGGTGTAATTAAACAAGTTGCCGGCTTTAACTGATTTGTCGGTTAATTTAGTGGAGATAACCGGTGCATCATTAACAGAATTAATAGTCAGGCTAATGGTAGATTTGTTAGAAAGAGCGCCATTGCTGTCTTTGATCTGATAGGTTAGAGAATCGGCACCGTTATAATCTTTGTTGGGAGTGTAAATAATAACATTGTTTACAACATCTTTAACAATTTTTCCTTTGGCCGGATTGCTAAATACAAACTTATCTAAAGTTAGATTTTGAATTGCAGCGCCATCTTCAATGTCAGAATCATTAGCTAATAAATCAGACAATTTGATGGTGATCGGCTTATCTTCGTCAGCAATAAATGAATCATTACCTGCAACCGCAATATCATTCACCGCTTTAATGGTTAAATTGATTGAGGCCACATTTGACAAGTCTCCGCCGCTATCTTTGATTTGATAAGTTATAACATCAGAACCGTTAAAATCTTTGTTTGGTGCGTAAATAATTCCGGTATCAGTAATGGTAATCGTGCCATTTACCGAATCACCAAAGACAATATTATCCTTGGTGAGTTTTTTGATATTAACACCATCCTCAACATCAGAATCATTCTTCAAGATTGAAGCAAAAGTGATGGTTAAAGGAGTGTCTTCATTAGTAGCAAAAACATCGTTCACAGCAAGCGGACCATCATTCACTGCATTCACGGTTAGATTAATCGCCGCCTTGTTGGAGAGCACTCCTGAGCTGTCTTTGATTTGATAATAAATAACATCGGATCCGTTGTAATTTTTATTTGGAGTGTAAGTGATGGTGCCATTAACAGCATCCTTCACTATCACGCCCTTACCCGGATTGGTAAATACAAATTTATCGAAAGTGGTGTTTTGAATATTTACTCCATCTTCAACGTCAGAGTCATTTGCCAATAAATCAGAAATCTTAATTGTAATTGCTGTATCTTCATCGGTTACGAATGAATCGCTAGCCGCAACTGGTGCGTCATTTACCGCTTTAATTGTTAGGTTAATTAACGCCATATTCGATAAAGCGCCGCTGCTATCTTTAATTTGATAAGTTAGCGAATCACTGCCGTTATAATTAGCCTTTGGTGTATAAATTATTCCGCTATCCGTGACTGTAATAGTGCCGTTTCCCGGATTGTGAAAGATGATATTATCTTTAGTCAGTTTTTGAATATTAGTTTTATCCTCAACATCGGAATCGTTTTTAAGAATTGAAGCAAAACTGATAGTTAAAGAAGCATCTTCATTCATGGAAAAAACATCATCTTTAGCAATCGGGGCATTATTTGGATTGGTTACATTAATACCAAAATTCTGCGATATAGAAGCACCAGATGGATCAGTTGCCATCAACTTAATCGCAAAATTAGTCGCCAAAGAAACATTCGGCGTTCCGCTGAATTTACTTCCATCAAAAGATAACCATGAAGGAAGCGGCGAGCCATCAGCAAGAGTTGCCTTAATTGTTAGGCTATCACCATCCACATCAGAAAATAAATTATTTGATAATGTGTAAGTAAAGGCCTTGCCAGATTGCACAGTCTGATTTTGCGCCGCAGAAACAATAATCGGAGCATCATTTACAGCACTCACTGTGACTGTTAATTCTTTAGTTACCGATGCGCCATTATTATCTGAAATTGTGTAAGTGATAATATCAGAACCGTTGTAATTCGCATTCGGAACATAAGATATAACCTTGTTTCCATTATCGTCAGTAATAATTGACGCAGTTCCATGTAAACCATTGGTAACAGAAGTTAGAGAGAGAATATCAGAAGCATCAATGTCAGAAGCAGCTGAAAGCACGTCAATTTTTACTAAATTATCTTCGTTGGTTGCAATTGAAGTTATTGATGCGGTTGGAGCGTCGTTAACATTGTTTACCGTCAGAAAGAAACTTTGTGAAATCGCCAAACCACTTAAATCTGTGGCTGTGATTATAATATTGTAATTTCCGACATCCTCATTTGTTGGATTGTTTGATGTAATTTCCCCGTTATTATTATCAATTGAAAGCCATGATGGAATTGTAGTAATGCCATTCACACTTGTAATAGCATAGGTCAGATAGTCATTCACATCAGCATCAGCAAAAGCTGCAGAAATTTTATCCGCGGTGATTATTATAAAAACTGAATCTTCATTAGTTGTAACATTAGATAAAATTTTAGTAATAGTTGGAGCATCATTTACTGAAACGACATTTACTGAAACTGTTTTGGTTACAACTCCACCGTGACCATCAGAAATTTTATAGGTAAAATAATCTAATCCGTTGTAATTCTCGACCGGAGTGTAAGAGATTTTTTGATAACCATCACTATCAATAAAGATTGCCGTGAAACCATGAGTTGCCGTTCCAACATTTGTGATTGATAAAATATCACCTTCAACATCAGAAGCAGAAGCCAAAACATCCAAGATAGTTGGAGTATCTTCATTTGTTACTGCAGAGGTAATTAATGCGATTGGAACATCATTGACCGAAATCACATTAACCGTAACCGTTTTAACAATTTCTCCTCCATGTCCATCAGAAATTGTATAGGAAAATGAATCATTTCCATTGTAATTTGCTTGTGGAATATAAGAAATTTTTTGTTTTCCATCGCTACTGTTGATGATCGAAACTGCTGCGTGAGATGCGGCAGTTACACCAGAAATAATAAGTACATCTCCATCAACGTCAGAGGCAAAAGCCAAAACATCAAGTATAGTTGCATTATCTTCGTTGGTTGTAACAGAAGTTAGAGTCGCAGTTGGCACGTCATTAACTGCACTAATATTTACCGAAACTGTTTTGGTGACAATTCCTCCATGTCCATCAGAAATTTTATAGGTGAATGAGTCGCTTCCATTATAATTTGTGGTTGGAGTATAAGAGATTTTTCGTTTCCCATCGCTATCTGTAAAACTCAAGACTTGTCCATGTGCACCATTAGTTACTGAAGAAATTGATAGAGTATCACCATCAACATCCGAAGAGTAAGCCAAAACATCAAGGATTACCTTAGTATCTTCGTTAGTTATCGCAGAATCTAATGTTACTACAGGAAGATCATTTACTGAATTAATTTGTACTGAAATTGTTTTGGTAACAGTTCCACCACGTCCATCAGAAATTGTATAAGCGAATGAATCAGTACCGTAATAATTTACTGTCGGAATGTAAGAGATTTTCTGTTTTCCTTGGGCATCGGTTACTATTGTCGCAACACCGTGAGACGCAGATCCGATAGCAGAAATCGACAGAACATCATTATCAAGATCGCTTGCTGCCGATAGAACATCAATAGTCGTAGAAGCATCTTCGTTGATAGTTGCGCTGGTTATTGTTGCGGTTGGTAGGTTATTTAAATAAAATTTATCCGCAGTCAAATCGGAAACTTTTACATTTTTGATTGTGATGGTTTTGGATGCGCTACTAAAATTTATCTTAGCATCATTTCCAACTTGGGTAATATTCAGATCAGAAATTTTTGCTAAAGTTGAGAAGCCATTTTTTGAAGTTGCAAAATTGCTCAAATCAATTTTTTCATTTGGATCAGTAACATCAAAATCAGTGATTATATCATTTGAGATAATGTCATTTCCAATTACAAAAATATCGGAGCCAAGACCGCCAGTTAGAATATCGTTACTTCCTGACCCAGAACTATATAATTTATCATTTCCATCGCCACCATTTATTGTATCACCGCCATCACCTCCATTAATAATATCATCACCAGCACCACCATTTATAATATCAGTTCCAGCTCCAGTATTGATAATGTCATTACCAGCGCCACCCTCTATGATATTATTACCACCTTTGTCATTTATAACATCATTGCCATCACCACCATAAATATTATCATTCCCTGAGCCGGAATTAATCACATCGTTACCGTCTCCGCCAGAAAGATTATTTCCAAGATCATTTCCGGTTATAATATCATCACCAGCTTTACCATCGATGGTGGCAACAGAAAGATAACCAGTTTTTAAGATGTCATTTCCATCGGTTGCATCGAGAAATGGTTTTTCAATATCAAAGTAGGTGCTAAAACTAGATTGTTGAACACCATAAGTTCTTAAAATTTGTCCATCACCAAGATCCATTATTAAAGTATATGAATCGGAAGAAGGTAAAAATTTAATTTGATTCAAAATATCGTCACCGAAGCCGCGAAAGATAACTTTATCACCATTAGAAGTGTCAATAGAGCGAACAAAATCCTTATCCCCAGAATTCTTATCTATTACAAAATAATCTTTATCAAAATTTGATCCCTTCAAAACATCATTACCTTTGCCACCATTCATAATAACAGTTCCTTTGACTGAAGAACCTATGTCGAATCGCGAAATCAAATCATCACCGTCAGTTCCGCTTACATTATTGCTACTGACATAAATATCTTTACTGTAACTGGCTATATAAGGAACATCTGCAACTTTGAAATTCTTAATTGTTAATGTTTGTCCATCACCAAGATCAACTACAACATCATTACCATTTTGAACCGCTGGATAACTCGCCAAATTTGTATTACTGAAACCTTTCAAAACTATCGAGTCCGGCATATCTTTTATTGCAAGGTCTAGAATCGTGTCTTTATCGCCTGGATTTTTATCAATTTGGAAAATATCACACCAATCGCCACCTCTTAAAATATCGTTTCCTTTACCACCAATAATTATATCATCCTTCTGATTACCAGATATCAAATCATTGCCATCTCCACCATTTATTGAGTCACCGTTACGGGAATTTGTTGTAATTACTATTTTGTCATTTCCGGCAGTTCCGGTATAAGAAATTACCGAACTCGAATCACTCAAACTGGTTTGCGAAATAAAAGAGAAATAATATAAAACATCAGCCGCTTTTATATTTTGAAACATTAGGTTTTGTCCTTCACCAAGATTAAAGGTGACACTATTACCATTTTCGGTGTAAGCAAAATCAGATAATTTTACTCCAGTTGCAAAACCATCAAATTGCACAGAATCAAACGCTTCTAAATCCGTTATTACATCGGTCTTACCGGGATTTTTACTAATAACAAAAATATCATCACCGACACCACCAGTTAATAAATTACTTCCCAACCCTCCCTTGATTGTATCATTGCCATTATTTCCCTTAATTATGTCGTCACCGCTTCCACCAACCAAGGTATCATTACCGCTAGTTCCATTTATTGTCAGACTTCCTGTACTATTTTTGTTGTCGGTTAGACCAATAAATTTTGCTACCGTTAGCTGACTTAAAGAAACATTTTTTACTAAGATTGTTTTAGATTGGCCGGCAAAACTAATTTTAGTATCAGAACCAATTTGATCCATGGTTAATTGCGAAATATCCGTGGCAACATCTTTAAAAGCAGATAGATCAATCTTTTCATTCGGATCACTGATATTAAAGTCGGTGATTACATCATTTGAGATAATATCATTACCGATAATGAATGTATCGGAACCAGCGCCACCTGTTAAAGTATCATCACTTCCGCTACCCGAGCTGTATAATTTATCATTGCCATTTCCTCCATCCAATAAATCCTTTCCTACGTCACCTTTTAAAATATCATCTCCATCTTCACCGTATAATTTATCATCGCCATAACCACCCGATATCTGGTCATTGCCCGCAGCTCCGTAAAGAATGTCGTTACCGCCCAAGCCGTTAATTATATCATTTCCTGTGTCACCATTTATCACGTCAATATTTTCAGTACCATTTAAAGTGTCATCGCCAGTGGTACCAAATAATATACTATCATCAACCGTCACTTTAAAAGTTTCTGAGTTGGAAAACCCGCTTTGATCAGTAGCAGTTATTTTAACATTAAATGTTGAAGCAGATATCGGAGCTTGTCCTGATAAGATTAAAGTCTGAGAATTAAAACTTAACCAAGATGGAAGATTTGATCCATCGGCAAGAGTTACGGAATATGAAAGAGATTCTCCATCAACCTCGGTAAAGAAATTATCAACTTTTAAATTGATGTCTTTGGTGATGTAAATTTTTTGATCAGCAATAATTGATACAATTACCGGCGCATCATTTACGGGATTAACTGTAAGATTAACCGTAGCTTTTGACGAAGTAAGCCCGCCGGAATCAATAATTTTATATTCAAAAAAATCAGTTCCGTTAAAATTAGCATTTGGTTTGTAGGTAGTTGTGCCATCGCTATTAATGGTCAACAACCCATGAATTGGATTAGTTATAATTGTTAAGTTGCTGCCTTTTAGGCTTGTTTTATCATCCGAGTCATTGCTCAACAAATTAATAATTACCGAACTATCTTCATTGGTTGAAGCAACATCGTTAGCTGCTTGAGGAGCTTCATTGGTAATGATAAATTTCGAACTATTTAAACTGGCAATATTGACGTTTTCTAGTTTAACAAGTTCAGCATATCCGAAAATATTGGAATTCATTGCTACATAAGCATCGGCACCATTTTGAAATATCTGTAAATCAGAATATTGATCAACTCCCTTGATTCTGCTTAGATCAATTTTTTCGTTTGGATCATTAACATCAAAATCGACAATAACATCGTATTTATGTTTCAAAAAAATTGATTTATCTGAGATAACAAAACTATCGCTACCTTCTTCACCAAACCCATAATTTACCGAGTCAGTCAAAGAACTTTCAGCACCAGTTCCAAAATCAATTATATCATTACCTTTTCCACCATGAAGTTGATTATTTCCACTTCCGCCGATGAGTATGTCATTTCCATCTCCGCCCAATAAAATATCATCACCCGCACCGCCATCAATATAATCATCACCCAATAATCCTAAAATTGTATCATTGCCGGCGCCGGCTTTAATTAAATCAATTCTGGCAGTTCCGTTTAAAACATCATTACCAACAGTTCCATCTATTACATTTACTGCACCAGTAATACCAACAAAACTATCAACAGAAACTTGGTTAACTTGTAAATTTTGCAGAATAATTTTTTGCCCAGATTCAAAAGAAATAATTACATCATTTGCCAGCTGTGACAAATTTAAACTCGCTAAATCTAAATTTTTGAAATCCGAAAGATCAATTTTATCTTCACCAACTTTAAAATCAGTGATTACATCTTGAGTTGCGGCGTTTTGTTTTATTATAAAAGTATCTTTACCAACCCCACCAGTTTCTGTGTTAGAGCCTCTGCCGCCCCAAATTTTATTATCCTGATCGTTACCAATTATAGTATCATTGCCATCTCCGGCATAAGCATTTTCAATCATTGATGCTTTGCCATCATTAAAATCATTAAGATAGGCATTAATAAAATTAATATCTGATTGTAACTGAGAGACCTGTTTAGTTAAAGTTACAATATCATTTTGTAGTCCAGAAATTTCATTTGGCAAAGCATCACGTCTTGTCAGAAGAGAATTATATTGAGAAACCTCAGATTGATATTCGGATGCTTTCTGATTTTGAGTTGTGATAAGTCCGTTATAATTATTAATTTTCTGCTGCGCTTCATTTTTAGGTAAAGTAGTTTGCGCCCCAGTAGAATTATTTCTGTATATATAGTATGATGAGGAGCCATCGGTATAAGCAGTCCAAAAACTATTTTGGCTCAACCAATCATTTGCAACATTTCTTGCCGCAGTTTGATATTCAGCATATTTAGCATTGGCTTCGCTATATTTCGCATTTATCGCCACATCAATTCCGGCAAACTCTGTATTATCAGCAGCCAAAGCCTGATTTTTTACACCAATTTGCGAATTCACCGTCGCAAGCTGCGCTTGCTTTATCGGCAATAAAGACTGCTGCTGATAATATTGTTCACCCTTAATTCCACCAGTTATCAAAACATCTTTGCCAGCAATATTGCTGATTTGTCCGGCGTTAAGATTAATTATTGAATCGCTGGAAACCGCTGCAGCATTGATTGTATCAATTCCACCATCGCTATCAATAATTATTCCTCTTGTGCCATCAATCATCTTGGCAAATTCGTCGGTGTAAATGTAGGTGTCATTTGTGCCATCATCTAGATCACCATAAAATTTCAGCTGCCAGCTATTTAAATAACTAATATCACCAGTTTTGGAATCTGTAATTTGAAGCTTCCAATCACCATCAACATTTTCACCGAGAAATGCCCGTGATGAAAAATTAAAAGAAAGACCACCCTGATAAACTGAGCTGCCAGGTTTATCCATCAAAATACTTTCCGTTCCGCTTGGCGAAATAAGTTTTATAGTTAAATCAGAAATATCGAGATCTGTCAGATTTACCTGCACTTCTACAGTTTCAATATTGTGCAGGTTGGAATTGGAAATGGTAAATTGCTTTGTAATTACACCATTATCTTGCAATAAAGTTCTGAAATTATCGGAAGCACTAAAAGAATTTTCGTTATAAGAATCACTAACCTCATTCCAAGTTTCAGCAAGTCTCACAGCCGCCGCCGCATCAACCTCACCAAAACCATAATCGTGAGAAAAATGCATCGCGCCACCATTCCAATTGGTTGCACCATTTTCCTGCCAAGTTGTGTTTGGATCGTTAAACTGGCGCGCACTTAGTGCCAAAATTTTCTGCACATCGCGATAACCCAAATTCGGGTTGGCCTGCAACATCAATGCTACAACACCTGAAATAATCGGTGCCGAAAATGAAGTTCCCTGATTTGAAGAAAATTCTCCCAAGAAAGTAGATCCATTGGCATTTGTGAGAAGGTTTCCTGTTGAACTAATGTTTGATCCTGGCGCTGAAACTAAAATAGCATCGCCCGGAGTTGAGAAAGGCGTTGAGGCTTGCGTTAATGTGGCCAAATCTCCCGGTTGATTAATCGAACCGGTTGTAATTACAAAACGCGAATTTTGTAAATTGTGGTAATTAACATTGTCGCCGGAAGCCCGTGCATTGCCGCCAGCAAAAATATTTATGGTTCCAAGTCCGTTACGACCTTGTTCTACTGACTCTTCAATCAAAGAAGCATAGACACTGTTTAGATTATTTGGATCAGAAAAATTATCATAAAATTCCCCAACCGCGCCCCAACTATTATTGGCAATATCAACATTTTTCAAATTCGCCAAACCAGTTGCATCCGCATTCCAACTATATCCTTCAAGCTTAGCATCATAAGCAACACCGACAATACCAGTGCCGTTGCGCTCAGCGGCAATTACACCAGCTACCGTAGTTGCATGTTGCGAAAATTGTTCAACTTGTCTGAAAGCAACATCATCTTTGTATGACTGTAAAGTATTACCATCAAGTTCAGTATGATTGACATTAAAATCACCTTGCTCAAATACACCAATTTTAACACCTGAACCAGTGTAATCTTGCCAAGCTTTCTGAATATTGATTTCAGACAAATACCATTGCTTTGCGTACAGATCATCCGTTGGATCAGATGCCAGTTTGAAAGTAACGCGAGCTTTCATTGCTGCAGCTACAGAAGTGCCGTCATTATTTTGCTGCGTGATAATTGTGTAAGCACCTTTTGAGTCCTTAACATCGTAATCAAAAGACATATTGCCAATAAAACTCTTATCAGGAGTAAATCTGACACCAAGCACATTACCACCAGCATCTTTCACCAACTCAGCAAAACCGCCAGTCGAATTAGTAGCGGAAATTATGGTTAGTGCATCACCTTCAACATCGAGATCGTTTTTTAATAAATCATCTTTGGAAATAAAGATGGTGTCACTTTTATTCTGAATTTGAATAACATCAGCAACTGGTAGTGGCGAAATATTGCCATCAATCAATTTTATGGTTACATCATTGAAACGAACGCCTTCAATATTTTTTATCGAGTCAATATTGCCGGTGGTTAAATCCTGAACTTTGTAATTAACACCATCTCTGCTAATTTTATAATCCTTGTAGCTACCATTATATTTTACCAAATCGTAACCATCTCCCCCATCAACTTCATCATTGCCGCCACCTTCCATTATTACATCATTTCCGGCACCACCAAAAACTTTGTCATCATCAAGTCCGCCTTCAAGATAGTCATTACCGATGCCGCCAATTAAAACGTCATTGCCGCGATGCCCGCGAATAATATCGTCACCATAACCACCATCAAGATAATCGTCACCATCACCGCCAGCTAAAGCGTCATCGGCAGCGCCACCAATAATAATATCGTCTCCACTTCCACCATCAATAAATACGTTTGAAGTTCCGCCACCAATTAAAACATCATCACCATTTCCACCAACTGCCGTTTCAATGTGTGATTGCGCCAAGTTAAAACTAACGCCTTGATTGGAGTTGATGATTACAACATCCCGCCCATCGCCACCATCAATGTTTTGTTGTTTATCTTCGGAGTCGATAATTAAAATATCATCTCCTGCACCACCCTGTAAACTATCGCTTCCAGCGCCGCCAGAAATCCAATTATCTCTTGCATCGCCGATAATTGTATCATTACCAATATTACCAAAAATATTCTGCGCCGTGTCTTGCGAAGCTGTCACAATTGCACCATTTACATCACCAATCACCAAAGATTTTGTTCCGTCTTCCGATGTTGCAAGTTTACCAAGATTTACATCGTTAAATTCATATCCAATTGGATTAGTAGTAAAATCAACTGCGGCAACTTGTTTGGTTTGGTTGTCGGTTGTGGTGTAAGTAGTTTTGGAGAAAATAATATTACCGGCATTTCTTTCTTTACTCGCTTGAGTAATTGCTGATAAATCAAACTCTTTTATTCCAGCTTCATTTAATGTTTTTAATTCTCCGGCATCAGTTACACCATCACCATTCGCATCTTGCCAGATTCTTAAATCACTCCACTTCGCATCAGAAGAGTTGAACTTGCTATCATGATTAGAATCCAGTTTCTTCAATGCCGCAAGTCCATCACTAGAATATTTTCCATCAGCATCAGCAACACTTCCGTCTTTGGTATTGTAATATTCACTGATCGTTTCGGTGATGTTATTTATTTTTCCATCATGGTTTACATCATCAACTAAAATGCCATCTTGATTACTCACCCAACCAGTTCGCTCCGACATTCCATCATTATCAACGTCGAAGGTTACTTCAGAATCATTGTAAGATGTTAGTTTTACGCCATCACCATTTAGGTCTAAAACTACAGGATCGATATTAACAAAAGTTCGAGCACCAATAGCGTTGTTAGTAAGGTTGCTGAGATTTACGTTTAACTGAGTGTTATTGTTGAAAAGATTTTGTGAGGTTTGAGAGTTGTTATAGACAATATTGTCTAAATTGCTTATTTGCTGACCGTAATCTTTGGCAAAGTTTTGATAAGTTGAGATTTCTTGATTTCCTGGGCGGTAATAATCGCTTACCATTGAAGCCATTGCGATATTTTTGAAGCCATCACCATTTACTACATCAATCTTCATTAAAGCTCGCCAGTCGGCATCTCCAATTACATTTCCAGTTTGAGTTAAATCATTACTTCCAGCAAAACCTGAGGTTTGGTTGGTGTTGATTTCAAGATTGAGTTGGGAGTTGTCGATTTGTTCTGACGTCAGATTAGATTGCTGATCTTCAATTTGTTTTGAGAGTAAATTGTGTAATAAACTTTGCGAATCTCCGTATAAATTATCCAAATATCCTTTTACATAATCCAAACTTTCATCGTAAATAGATTCCGTACCAATTGTGACAATTTTTTCAACAGCTTCAAAGCGGCTATAGTCAGTTTTTAAATATGGATCAGATATTCTTGAATCTTCAATGTCATAGTCATTGCTCCATTTGCCATCAAATAGATCAAGCCAGTTTGTCCATCCTAACAAACCATCAGCTCCTGAGACTACAGTGTTGATTATACCATCTATGGCAGCTTTGGTGGAGATGCCGTTACTCTCCAGAGCTTTTTTATAAGAAGCTTCTATATTTGTAGTTGAAGGTAGAACAAAAAGATCATTTTCTGGCGGCAGCTTTTCATTTATCTTCCTTATGGATGTCAAGTAATTATCTAGATGCTGTTTAGCTACAGCATCAAATTTCTCATTATATTGTGCCATCCCAACAGTATTTTCCCAAGTTTCTTGAACTAAGGTTTTGGCAAAAGAATCATTGTTTTTATCCGTAATTTTTGCAGCATTTAAAGCATAATTATCTCCAGATTCTGCAAGAGTTTGCCATGCTTCATGGACTTTTCCTTGATTTAAAAGAGATTGAGCTTGATCAAGTGTAGATTTGTTTATAGTAGTTGACATATCAATTGGTGGTTGAGTTGGTTGATAATGGTTGGTTGCTAACTTTTGAATCGGTTAAGAATTGGTTAAATTCTTGAGCGACATCAAGCAAGGTTTTAAGAAATTCTTGTTGAGTTGATTGGTTGGAAACTAACTGAAATTCAAAGTATATTGCTTGGATTGGGGATTGAAAAGTAGTTTGTCCTATGAATTTAAAATATTTATTTGATGTAGCGATTAAGCTCAAAACAATTCTGCTGTTAAAAATGACGGTAAAATGCTTTTTTCCTCCATGCAACCAGTCAGACTTTAGCATCTTTGTTATCTCAACAAACTCCCCATCTTTAGCTTTATCAATCAGTTTTTTAAAAACCTTTCCTTCTCTTGAATCGTCTTTAACAGCACCGCGCACAAAATACTCAGGCTCGTTAACATCATCCCTGTGATGCTTATCCACTTTTAAATAAACTCTTACTTCTCTGTGTTCGATCGGAAAATTTGATAGAATTCTGGGGATGAAATAAATTTCAGCACTCTCATCTTCTCCTGTTGTGCGACTTACATATTTATTCTCAATGTAAGCTCTACTTCTATCAAAACAGTATTTCTCTTTGTTAAATTCTACTTCAAAACATGGCATATTTTTATATTTTTGTGGGTTATTAATCATTTCTTCTACTGGGTCTTTAATTTCGGTAAAATGACCAAGTAAAACTAAAACTCCTACAACCACTATTATAGTGGTGATTATTAGAGTAACTGACTCAACAACTCTCTTTAGAAATTTTTTTATTCCCCACTTTCTACGATAGGCAATTATCGCCAAGATGATTGGCAAATAAACAAAGGTAAAAGATAGGAACAGACCAAATAGACTTGTTAAAAATTTTAATAAAAAAAATTCACCTAACATAGGCCAAACCTCAGAGTTTTTAACTCATCTGCATCAGTTTGCGCATCACCATTCGCATCTTGCCAAATTCTTACATCACCCCACTTTTGATGCTGATAATTTACACCTCGAAAATTTTCCGGCTGAGAAACTTGCTTTGTTATATTGTAAAATGAGAGGGTAATCATGCTTCTGGTTTGTGTTTCGGGTGATAAAACTGGATTTTAAATATTAATTTTAGGATGTTTGCGAAAATTTAATTTCGAACAAATTTTATTATCAATATCTAAGTAAGAAAAATGTAATCTAAATCATATAGTTGTATCAATATTACATTAATCACCTTTGGCATAAATTCAGGACAGTTTGTTTTACTCGGGTTTGAATCACACTCTAATACAAATTCTCATGCGACGATTTCCCGCGAAACACGTGGTAAGAAAAAGCGGTATAAGTCAAAATCACCGGCATAACAATTGCTACTCCTACGAATAAAAGTGACAGCGAAGTTGAAGCGGCGGCGGCATCTTTGAAGGTTAGTGCGTAAGGCACGGCATAAGGAAACAGGCTGATCGCCAAACCGGCGTAACATAAAACAAACAGGAAAATTACTGTTAAAAAAGGTTGTGATTCTTTCTTTTCATTCAAGCCTTTGATCAAAAAAATAAATCCTAAAATCGTAATTACCGGAATTGGTAAAAGATAAAAAATTGTCGGTTTGGTAAACCAGCGTTCGAAAATTTCGATTTTTAAAAATGAAGTCCAGCCGCTTACTAAAGCTGTAAAAAATGCCACAAAACTAACGACATAAGTTGCAACATATCGCGCCCAAATTTGGGTTTTATCGTGGGTTTTCATAATTAGCCAAGTGCTGCCGATTAAGGCGTAGCCAAAGATTAGAGCAATTCCGGTGGTAACGGAAAATGCATTTAGCCAGTCGAATGGATGTCCAACAAAAGACAGATTTTCAACTTTTACGCCCTGAACAAAAGCGCCTAAAATTGTGCCTTGGAAAAAGGTGGCGATCAAAGATCCGAAGTGAAATGAATAATCCCAAATGCGTTGTTCGCGTTGTGATTTGGTTTTGGCGCGGAATTCAAAAGCGACACCGCGGAAAATTAATCCTAAAAGCATGAGAATAATTGGGATGTAATATGCGGGCATTAACACCGAATAAGCGGCGGGGAAAGCGGCGAATAAACCCGCGCCGCCCATGACGAGCCAGGTTTCATTGCCATCCCAGAAAGGGGCGACGGAATTCATCATTTTGCTGCGGCATTCGTCGGTGGGGGCGAAGGGGAAAATGATTCCGATGCCGAGATCGAAACCATCGAGAAGTACATACATGAAAATGGAGAATGCGATTACGCAGCCGAAGATTAAAGGGAGATTGAGGAAGGATGAAAAATCAAACATAGTTTTATTTATTTAAGGTTTGAATTGGACCTTCAATTTTCTGCGGCCCTTTGGCAATTTGTCTTAAAATATAAAAAGTCGCCGACCCGAAAATCACAAAATAAACCACCACAAAAACAATCAGCGAAAATAACACCTGCCCTGCCGCTATAACTGACGCAGCTTCTCTTGTTCGCAGTAAACCATAAACTACATAAGGCTGGCGGCCAATTTCAGTTACAAACCAACCCGAAAGCAATGCGATAAATCCGCTTGGTGTCATCGCCATGCACCAAAGTTGAAACCATCTCGCTTCAAAAAGTTTTCTTTTACGATATAAGTACAAAGCCATTACACCGGTTGCCAACATTAAAACACCGATTCCAACCATCACGCGAAAGAAAATAAAAATCGGAAGTACTGGCGGGCGTTGGTCTTTGGGGAAAGATTTTAATCCGGCAATTTCACCTTTTGGATCGTGGGTTAAAATCATGCTCGCCATTTTTGGAATGCGGATTGCATATTTTGTAGTTTCACTTTCTTCATCAGGAATACCGAAAAGTGTCAGCGGCGCGCCTTTTTCAGTTTCCCAAATTCCTTCCATCGCTGCAACTTTTGCCGGCTGATGATGCAGCGTGTTTAGGCCATGCATGTCACCAACTGCAATTTGCAACGGCACAAAAATTATGATAAAATTAAGCGCCATTTTGAGCATTATTTTGGCGTGAAGTGACTCGCGGTTTTTCCATAATAACCAGGAAGAAACACCTGCCACCACGAAAGCGCAGGTTAAATAAGTGGCGATCACCATGTGGAAAAAGCGGTATGGAAAAGAAGGATTAAAAATAATTTCCAGCCAATTTACGGGATAGAAAACATTATCTTTTACCATGAAACCTTGTGGCGTGTGCATCCAACTATTTGCGGCTAAAATCCAAAATGCCGAAACCACAGTTCCAAATGCAACTATACAAGTTGAAGTGAAGTGCATTTTTGCAGAAACGCGTTCCCAGCCAAAAAGCATGATTCCTAAAAATGAGGCTTCGAGGAAAAAAGCAGTTAAAACTTCAAAGCCGAAAAGCGGACCTAAAACATTGGAAGTAGCGAATGAAAAGCCAGCCCAATTAGTGCCAAGTTCGTAAGATAAAACAACGCCAGAAACAACGCCCATACCGAAAATTATGGCGAAAATTTTGACCCAGAATTTGTAGATTTCTTTGTAAATTATGTTTTTGCTTTTTAGGTAAAGCGCTTCGATTGCAGCAAGATAGCCGGCGAGTCCGATGGTAAAGGCGGGGAAAATAATGTGGAAACTGATGGTAAAAGCAAACTGGATGCGGGCGAGTAGAACTGGATCTAGAGTCATGGTTCTTAAAAATTAGTTGGCGTGAACTAAAGCAGAATCAAATCCTTCTTAATTTCAAATGCAATTTCAAAATCTATCTCATCGTCATTTCTTTTGTTGTAACTTCACACTAGATCCTGAATCAAGTTCAGGATGACGGAGTTTTTATTAGACTCGTTTCTCCCACATCGTCATCCTGAACTTGATTCAGGATCTATCCATACTCGTCACATTTTACATGAACATTAGGACGGGATTAAAAATCCCGTCCTGCTGCAAGTCCTGCTGGAGATCCTGCTGCGCACAGCTTTTACACATCCTTAACCAAATTAACGATTAGCTTCAACTTCAATTACTAATTTAACTTTATCCGCAACGCCTGGAATTGCATATTCCAAACCGAATTCTGAACGATTGATTTCAGCAGTCGCGCTAAAGCCGATAGTTGATTTTTGAGTAACAGCGCTAACTCCGGATTTATTCATTTTAGCATCAAGAATAACTGTTTTAGTCACACCATGCATGGTTAAATCACCTTCAATTTTCGCTTTGTCTTTGCCAGTCACTCTAATTTTTTTGCTCACAAATTTCGCAGTTGGAAATTTCTCCGCATCAAAAAAATCAGCGCTTTTTAAATGATTATCAAACTTAGATAAACCAGTAACTAAACTATCAATTTTAATCGTCACTTCTACGGAAGAATTGGCGGGCTTGGCTTCATCAAAAGCAATTTCGCCACTAACATCAGAAAATTTTCCTGATTGGTTAGAAAAACCAAAATGATTGGCAAACCATACAGCATAAGTGTGGTTTGGTTCGATTTGGTATTTAACAGCTTCAGCAAAAGATGCCTTGGCAGAAAAAGCAAAAGCAATAGCTGCAATCGCAATCAATTTTAATTTGGTCATGATTTTTATTTTTTAAATTTAAGGAAAATTACGGGTAAAATAATGCTGGTGAAATTAATCGCGGTTGAAATTATGAAGTAAGTTACTTAAATCAAGTAGGTACCTTAAAGTAACCAGTAAATTTTTTTAAGAATTCAAAAAATGGCACAAAAGAAGAAAATCAATTCCACAAAATCGATCAGCGAGAACATGAAAATTCGCTGTCCGATGCAACATCTGTTGAACTTACTCTCCGGCCCTTGGACAACATATATTTTATGGTTAATTAAATCACAAGGCCCGCAAAGATTTGGCGAAATCAAAAAAAATATTCCGCAAATTTCATCAAAAGTTTTAACTGAAAGATTGCGCATGTTAGAAGAAGCAAAAATCCTTAACCGCTTTCAGGAAGAAACAATTCCACCGAAAGTTACTTACAGCCTGACTAAACAAGGCAAGCAACTGGATAAAATTCTGGAAGAAATAAATAAGCTCGCACAAAAGTGGTACAGTAATTAAAAAGTTTCAGTCGCGGTTTGATAAACTATAAAATTACTTCTACTAATTTTTCTTCAACCACCAATTCAATTTCTTTGGCATTGCAAACATTTGCTAAATCTTCAACAAACTTCTCAATACCTAAAACTTTCGCCACTTTCACTTTCTCAACTGTGGTTTTCATCGAAATATTTTTTTCCGATTTAAATTTCCTCACTTCAAAAATCACTTCCAACAATAATTTTCCATCTTCAATCAAACCATCATTATAAAATTTTGAATCAACTTGCGGCCAGTTACCACGTGCGTTGATTGAAGAATTTTGCGCAAATTCCTCCGCAAAAAGTGATGAATAAATTTCATCACAAATATGCGGAATAAAAGGGGCAAAAAGTTTTAACAAATTATTTAAGCAAATTCGCAAAGTTAAAATCGCGCTTTGTTGTTTGGCAGAAATTTCAGCTTTTTGTTGATCGTTTAATTCAACTCCAGCAACTTTTTCCGCTGCAATTCCGTAAGAACGGACTTTGCAAATTTCCAAATAATTATCGCAAAAATCTTTCCAGAAAAATTCTTCAATTACTTCACGCGCGCGAGCATATTCAAAGCTTTCGAATTCTTTAGTTGCTCGTTCTACAACTTGTTGCAAACGTGCTAGAATCCACAAATCAGAAGCTTCTGTTACTTTAGCATCATTTTGCAACAAGGCAAAATTCATCGAAGCAAATTTCGCGGCGTTGAAAAGTTTGGTGATTAATTTTTGGCCAATTTTAAATACTTCTTCCGAGTAAGCTGTGTCCGCGCCAAGATGCGAAGTTGAAGCCCAATAACGCACAATATCAGAACCTTTTTCTTCAATCAAAGAAGTTGGAGTAACCACATTTCCTTTTGATTTACTCATTTTGGTTTTGTCCGCCGCCAAGCACCAGCCTGAGATCATCAGGTTTTTCCATGGAATGGAATTTTGGTGTAATGCCGATTTTACAATCGTATAAAACGCCCAAGTACGAATAATTTCGTGAGCTTGCGGACGCAAATCTGCCGGGAAAAGTTTTTCATGACGTGCTTTATCGAAAGAAATTTCATCGGAAATTCCGCGCGAAGATAATTGCGGTGAAATTGATGAAGTGGCCCAAGTGTCCATAATATCGGTTTCAGCGGTAACTTCATCACGCGAATAACCTGCTGGCAAATCAACATTCGGATCGCATGGAAGTTGCGAAGGTTCCGCAACTAAAATTTTCCCTTCTTCGCCTGCTTTTTTTGAATACCAAACCGGAAATGCTACGCCGAAAAATCTTTGACGCGAAATACACCAATCCCATTGCAACCCATCAATCCATTGATCGATGCGCACTTTCATATATTCCGGAAACCAGTTGCATTCCGCTGCTTTGCTTTTCAGCAATTCTTTTTTATCAAGAATTTTGATAAACCATTGCGGCGCAACTACAATTTCGATTGGAACGCCGGAACGCTCTGCACATTTAACGGCGCGCTTAATCGGCTCTTGCTTTATCAGCACCGAGCGCAAAAGCGGCTGCAGGACGGGGTTTGTAACCCCGTCCTCATTTTCATGTCCATTTAATGAACGTGGGGACGGGGTTACAAACCCCATCCCGCTCTGAATATTGCTGGGAGTATTTTTTAGATCTTCAATTACTTTTTCTTTAAATTGTTTGATCGAAATGCCTTCAATTCTGCCATCTTTTTGAATGATGATTTTGAGCGGCAAACTGTGTTTCTTCCACCAGCGAATATCTGTTTCATCACCGAAAGTACAGCACATTACAGCGCCGGTTCCTTTATCTAATTGAACTAAATCATCAGCGATGATTTGAACTTTAACTCCAAAAAGCGGAGTTATGGCATTTTTGCCGTGAAGGTTTTTATAGCGTTCATCTTCTGGATGAACCATTACGGCGACACAGGCTGGAAGCAGCTCTGGACGCGTTGTCATGATAATTATTTTTTCATCACTTCCTTCAATTGAAAATTCAATTTCATTCATCACGCCTTCAACTTCTTTATCAATTAAGTCGGCTTGCGCTAGAGCGGTGCGGTCGGAAATGTCCCAAAAAACTGGTTCGAATTTTTTTTCAACTAAATTTTTGCGGTATAAATCAACGAAACTGGCTTGGGAAATTTTTTGCGACTGCGGTGAAATCGTTTGATATTTCTGGTCCCAATCAACTGAAAGTGCGATTGAGTTAAATAAAATTTCAAATTCTTTTTCCGCTTCATCAACAACTTCGCGGCATTTTTTTACGAAAGATCCGTGGCCGTTTTCGCTTTCAAAAACTCCGGCTTTTTTCTCGATAATTTTTTCAACTAAGCGTTCGGTTGGAAGGCCGTTATCATCAAATCCCATTGGATAAAAGACATCTTTACCAGACATTCTTTGGAAACGCGCCACGAAATCGGCTTGGGTGTAAGAGAAAACATGGCCCATGTGTAGAAGGCCAGAAACTGTTGGTGGTGGCGTATCGATAACGAAAGTTTGGGCTTTTGGGAGATCGTTTTTCCAGGAGAAGATTTTGTTTTCTTTCCAGTGATTTTGCCAGAATTTCTCGCGGGTTTTTGGATCGTATTTATCGGTAAGTTTTACTTGTTCGGACATTTTTTAATTAAATTTTATTTTCTACTTTTTATTTGCGCTGGATCTTGCGCCTGGCGCTGGACGGGTTTTGTAACCCCGTCTTGCTATGGGATCTTGCTACAAATATAAAATGACTATTCCACTTCCACCAAATCAACCACATATTTTCCTAAAATATGCAGGTAAATCTTGTTTCCGACAACCGCCGGAGAATGGGAAATTCTTTTGCCGACGGAAAAAGTTTTTTCTACTTTTCCATCAATTGGCGATGCAATCAATAAATCACCGCTATTATTTGAAATCACCAATTTATCACCAGCCATAATCACACCGCTGTAAATTATTCTGGTTTCTAATTTATCTTTTTTCGCCAAATTCGGCAATTGCGAAATCCATTTTATACCGCCAGTTTTTCTGTGAATTGCCAATAATTTATTATCATTATTAATCACATATAAAAAGTCTCCTGCCAGCCAGAAGTCAACGATTCCGGCGATTTCTTTGCGCCATAAGTAATTACCGTTTTTAGTTGAAATTGCCATCATCCAACCGCCATTTCCGATGGTGTAAATCATGTCATCTTTAGCGAGCGGCGTGGCATCAATATCGTTTAAATAAAAATCAGAATTGGTGGCTTTGCTTAAGTTCAGATTTTGCGACCATAGCGATTCGCCGGTTTTTTTATTAACGCCGTAAATTTCGCCGGAAGAATAAGAAACAATTAGCGTATCCTTATAAATTACAGGGTCTGCCGCGCCAAAGATGGCGGTGGTGCGTAAAATTCCGGATTGAAACCATTGCAACTCACCGTCATTTATATTTAACGCATAAAGTTTATTATCATTGGTTGAAACATAAACTAAATTGCCATCCGAAACTGGAGTTGAAACCGGAATTGAAGAAATGTCGCGTGACCATAAAACTTTGCCGTCAACTTCATCTACAGCCAGAATTTTATTGGTTCCGGCGGTGGCAAAAATTTTACCTTTAGCATAACCGATTTTTGGGGCGCGGTAATTTTTCAGAATTTTTTTGTGGAAGATTTGCGATTTCCAAACTTTTTTTTCGGTCTTTAAATTATAAGCTACAAGTTGGCCTGTCGTGTCTAAAATATAAGCAATATCGCCGTTAATTACCGGAGAAAAAACGAAATGGTCGTTGAGGTTACCGCTGTAAAAAGTCCAGAATTGTGAAGATTCTTTTAAAGAAATTTGGCGCGATTTTTTGAGGGAAAAAGTTTTGGCGAAATTTTCAATGCGTTGGTTGCTTTCGCTGGCTGAAGCGAGCCATAAATTATTTTGCTGTTGCTTTGGAAGCTTGATTTCAGTGGTTTCTAGGCTTTTGTCGATTGTAATTGGATCGATGGCAACGAAGGCGGAAATTGCTTTGGCCTTGTCATATTTTTCATCTTTGTCGCAGGCGGAAATTAGGAGAATTACCAAAAAGAGTGATGATAGTTTTTTCATTGTTTGGTAGATTGAGATTCAATTAGAGATCGTATGGACCAAGATCTTCATAAAGGATTATATATTAAGTAGCCAAGGCTATCATTTTTTTAGGTCATCGAGCAAAGCACGAAGTGCGTCGTCGAGATGCTAGCTCGA
>JAZKII010000057.1:0-2380 GCA_040384945.1 Pseudomonadota bacterium | reverse complement strand
CGAGATGCTAGTTCGATGTTGCAACATCCAGCTAGCATCTCGACGACGCGCTAACGCGCTTTGCTCGATGACCTAAAATTCTTTCTAAACCCTAAATCTTAAATTTTAAATTAATTTTAACTGCGTCAAAAATTTTCTTATCACCTGAAAAACTTCTTCTTTTCTTTCTCCAGTAACAATTACGTGATTTGAAAAATTTAATTCCGCCAAATATTTTTCCGGCGAATGAATTTTATCATAAATAATTTTTCCACTTTCCGGATTAACTACCGGATCTTTATCACCTTGAATAATCAAGGCTTTACTAGTGATTTTGGAAAGGTTCTTTTCGCAAACATGCATTAAATTATCAAGCTGTTCTACACCTTTTAAATAATTACGGCTATAATTAATTTTTGGATTTTCCGGAACATCATCAACATATTCCAAACGACCTCTTTCGATATTTAATTTCTCCAACATTTCATTCCAGATATTTATTCCCGGCACCATGCGCGCTTTAATATCGCGCAATTTTAAAGCTGAATTAATCGACACCACGGCAAATAATTTTTTAGAGCCGTGATTTTTTCTGGCGCATGAAAGCAAACTCAAAAGCCCACCAGTGGAAAAACCGATCAAAATAATTTTGGAGCAAATATTTTGTAAAGCGGCGTATCCGCGTTGCACGCCGTAATACCAATCTTCCCAAGTTACATCTTTCATATTGATCGGTGCAGTTCCGTGACCTTTTAAACGTACGCCGTAAACCTTGAATCCAAAGCCATTAATAAATTGCGCCAGGCCTTCAATTTCGCGCGGCGCTGATTTATATCCATGCGCGATAACCACGCCGACTCTTTTTACCCGTGACGAATTTTTGCAGCGCGAATCCATAAAAAACGGCGATCCAACCGATTTATCTTTGGAGAATTTTTCATCAAAATAAATATCATAATCAGTATTATATGATTCCAGATCACGATGATAAATTTCATTAAAAACCTTGCGGCGCAATTCATCATCCGGCGTTTTAATATTTCTTTTTACAATATCGCAGCCCAATTCCAGCAACGAAAATTCATTAGCGATTACATGCAGAGAATTTTCGAGGCGGATTTCATGAAAATCATATTGTTTTTCGAGTAACGCTTTTTTGATTTGTATTTTGCCATCTCCCACTTCTTCAATCACGCCCTGTTTTTTGGCTAGTTCGAAAACGCTATCAAATTCAGTATGTGGTTCATCAAGAAAAATCTTAAATAAATTTTCTTCAAAAATACTGCGGTTAAGCCTGTATTTACCAACCTTCTTAATCATCACCGCCGACATGTAAATTATTCTTTTTAAACGGCTGATTTCAATTTCCGGATCTTTGATAAAACTTAAACTTGCAGCAAAAATATGATCGAGATTGACCTGAATATCAGAATAAATTCCCGCCATAAAATGACTGGTTAAACGTGATTTCAGGTAACGTAAAATTAGATTGGTTTTGGTTTCATCTTTTATAATCGGAATCTGATTCACCAAGCTACGCGTTGACTTCACATAATCTGCCAGATTTATCGGATCGCCAAAACTGATATTTATTTCAGCGCCAAGCAAAAGATTTCCTTCAATTTCCAATTCTTCCGAAACTTGTTTGGGGATTGTTTTTACTAAGCGCTGCACCAATTTCTGGATCTTATTTACTCCCGGACGCAGCGGGTAGTAAGTAATATTGAGCGGAACGATGTGGGTGTTGATATCTTTAAAATATTCCTGATAGGGAACATCAAGAAATTCTTCAAAATTCTTTAAAATATTGGCTTTGTTTTTGGCGTAAGCCTCAACAATATCTTCGCGATAAATTTCTGACTTCAAAGCCAAAACCGCCGAACCGGTTCGAACTGGCCCAACACGATAAGGCGTGTAATTAATGAAACGCTGCTCATGTTTTATTTCTTTGCTTTTGAGCATGCTGCCTTCCGGATAAATCATCCAATCATATTCGCCGGTGATTAAGTCTTTGATGATTACATTATCGCGGTTTTTATGTTTGGTAGAAATGGTTCCAACTGATTCCAAGAAACGTCCCAAAGCGCCATGGTAAAGACTGGCATCAGCAAGACAACGCACCTGGCGACCAGTATGTTTATATAAAATGTAGGGAACAAAAAAAGTTTCGGAGCGCGTGAAATGATTAGCCACAAACATAACAGGCTGTTGCGGCAGTTTTTCTATTCCGGTAACGGAAAAATTTGAGCCAAGGATTTTTTCTAAAAATCGAAGCGCAATTGCGGCATAGCGAAAATTTTTACTTGGCATGGATTAATAATACTGTTTTAACAAATCGTCAAAGTCTTTAGGTCGTCGAGCAAAGCACGAAGTGCGTCGTCGAGACGCTAGCGTGATCATC
>JAZKII010000056.1:0-1910 GCA_040384945.1 Pseudomonadota bacterium | reverse complement strand
CCTAAAAATTACTAATTTAAGTATATAGTTCCCTCGAAGTACATGGTCACTAGGATTTTAAGGTAAAGGGAAATCTACTTCATCATATGAAACTTATTCAAAAAACTATCCGCCCTTCCCTCAAGTAATTCTTCCAGCAAATCAGAAGCTTTTTCATTAACTTTATTTACCTGCTCAATTTCTGCCGGGCTGAATTTTCCTAAAACATAATCCGCCGTATTATATTCCGCATTTTCCGGTCGGCCAATTCCCAAACGCAAACGCATATAATTTTTTCCAACCATTTCATCAATCGATCTTAAACCGTTATGCCCGGCATGTCCGCCGCCGACTTTTACTTTTACTTTTCCCAGTAGCAAATCAAGATCATCGTGAAAAACCAAAATATTTTTGGTTTCAATTTTATAAAAATTTGCCGCTTCCGCAACTGAGAATCCCGAACGGTTCATAAAAGTTTGTGGCTTTAACGCCAAAATTTTTCTGCCATCAATTTCACCATAAAAAACTTCGCTTTTAAATTTTTTCGATTGCACTTGGAATCCATAATCATCAAGGATTTGATCCATTAACATAAAACCGAAATTATGGCGGGTTAATTCATATTCACGACCAATATTTCCGAGACCGACTAAAAGATGCATGTTGAAACTAGAGTTAATTTTTTTATAAATTTATGTTATTATAATTTCCTCGTAAAAAATTTTCATGCAAAAAAAAATCTACACAATCATTTTCGCCGCGTTTTTTTGCATAATAAATAATTGCAGCCAAGCGCCCAAAGCCGATCCTTTTACTCTTTCAACTTTGCCTGAAATTCAAGCATTGGAAAAACAGGATCACGCTTTTTGTTCATCACTGAAAATTGATTTCAATAAAAACACCGATTTAAAAAGCGGCCTTTACTGGCGCTGCCGCTTGTCGCTTGCCAAATACCGGATTTTAACAGATAGCAGATTGCCGGAAGATGCAAAACATAATCTCGATATTAGCGATTTAATTACCAAAATTTCTCTAAAACTTGCCGACACGCCGGAATCAATTTTAACCCGCGAAAATAAAAAAATGGATCAGCGCCAACATGATCAATGCTTGAAATTAGGCTATGTGATTGCAACTGAAGACCAGGCAAAAATTGATGATTATTTCGCCTGCCGTCGCGCTTTAATTGCCGAACAACAATTGGTTCCGCCTTATGGCAATGTTGATTATCTGGAATATCCAAACAGTTCTTACGATATTGGTTTTGTGGTTGATCAAAGAATTGATGAAGAAACTCAGCTTTTTAACGCGGCAAAAGCAAAATATCCAACTTGTGTAAAATATAATTTAAATAACGTGAATTATAAAAATTGCACTATCGCGCAAGACCGTTCGCGCAAGTGTTTTAGCGAGATTGAGAAAAAGAGGTTTAAAAAAGAATCTGAAGAAAAAACAATTTGCCAACGTCGTTCTTATATCGAATTTCCTGATGAATATTTGCAGGTGAATGACCAGAAAAATAAAGATATTGAGCGCATGAAAAATAATTCTGATTTTTATAATAATTATAGTTTTGCAGCGCTGGGGATTGATGATTCGCAGTTTGGAACTGAAGTTAAGGATGGAAAAACTGCGAAAGAATTAAAGAAAGAAGAAGCGAAAAAAACTAATTCTAAATCCGGGCTTTATACTAAATTTGAATTAACGAAATTGCGGCAGAAATATATTTATGAATGTCAGAAAGAAGCGGATGGCAAGATTCGCGGCTATACAGAAAGCTTGAAAGCTACTTGTGGTGATATGGTAAATTTTGAGGTGATTGGGGAGGAATAGATTAATATTACTTTGTTCAAACCAGTATGGACCCCGTCGTGAAGAGGGAATTATATACTTAAGTTGCCAACTTCTCATTTCGTCATTGCGAGCGAAGC
>JAZKII010000055.1:0-17186 GCA_040384945.1 Pseudomonadota bacterium | reverse complement strand
GTATGGCTCTTGGATTGGAATTTTAATTTTCGGCAGAAGACGTGGTTTGAAAAACTTATCGCTAAAATAGAAAAGTTTTTTCGATCTAATTGGTGGCTGCGACTCAATCAAAATAATTTGTTCATCGCGCGGAAGTTGAATTACTTCTTGCGGCAATAACAAAGCACGCTGCACATCAGAAACGTGCAAGGAACGTGTGCCGGGATTTAAATCGAGATATTTTGGTTTGTTGTAAGAAATTTGCGTCGCTGTTTTATTTCCTAAAAGTTGCGAAATCAGATTAGCAGTTTCCATGTTGTTGGCAGCGAAGGTGATACGATAAGTCGAGTTCGAGAGGAAAGAGTTCATGCCACTTTCTTCATAAATTCCTTTGAGCTGTTCTGTATCTTGAATGATGAGGAAAAGTCTGACGCGATAACCACGGAAATAAGCGATACCGGCCAAAAATTGTTCCATTTTTCCAAGAGTTGGAAACTCATCCATCAGCATTAATACGCCAAATTTTTCATGTGGTTGCGGCAATTTTGCGGTGAAGAAAGCTGCGGCTTGCTGATAAAACATATTCATCAAAGGCTTCAAACGGCTGATGTTATCTGGCGTCAAACCTACATAAGCGGTGTGCGGAATAATTTTAAATTCGTGTAAATTGAAATCACTAGTTGCAGTTGTGGTGTCGATCAACGGGTTGGC
This sequence comes from Pseudomonadota bacterium, assembly GCA_040384945.1. Classification (GTDB taxonomy): domain Bacteria; phylum Pseudomonadota; class Alphaproteobacteria; order Rickettsiales; family UBA1997; genus UBA2645. The sequence continues at coordinate 16,496 of JAZKII010000055.1, read as the reverse complement.
CCAAAGCTCGAGAGACGAGTTGGCTGTTGAGGTCACGGAGCCACGCTCTTTATCCGGTTTTTGCAAATATGAGGCGATATTCATGTAAGAAACCGGGTGAATTTTTTTACCCATCGTATCCAAAACCACCGCCAAATTATAAACTACGTCATCATTTCTAAGTGTACGTACAACTTCTCCAAGCGTTGCTGGCTTGTCTTCAGCGGCAACCAGATAAAGCATGATTCCGGTCAAAAGTGCGCGCGCTTCGTTTTGCCAAAATTCCTGTTCCGGCAACAGGAAGTTACAAATTTTTTGTACGTCATCTACCATTTGTCCCGGTTTTTTACTGATCCAATCCATCGGGTTGTAGCAATGCGAAACGCCGTCAGGATCTGCCGGATTCCACAAGAAAACTTTTTGCTTAAGATTTTTTTTGCGCCAGCCCGAAGTTAATTCATAGTTCTCCAGTTTAATATCGTGCACGATTACGGAATCTTGCCAAAAAAGAAGATTCGGAATTACGAAGCCCACACCTTTACCAGAACCCGTTGGTGCGAATAAAAGAATGTGCTGATAGCCATCGGCGATAATCATCTTTTTATTATAAGTGCCCAGTAACACGCCGGTTTTAGCGCGCAGGCCCATTTTTTTAACATCTTTTAGCGTTGCCCATTTAGCATCACCGTGAATTGATTCCGGTTTTTTAAATGGCCGCCAATCCATAATTGGCGCGCGGAAAGTCCAACCTAAACCTAGTAAAATTGTGTAAGGTAAAAGTGATGTGATCCAAAGTTTGGTGGTGAAATAATTATAACTTTCGGTGGTGAGTTTGTCGGAATTGATGAAATAAAATTTCCAATAAGCCACCATCGTATTCCACAGATAGATGAACTGTTTATTGATCGAAAGTTTGGAATAGGCTTTGATGATTTCCCATTTGCCATTGACGGTGACGATTACAAGCGTGCCGGTAAGATAAAAACAAAGGGCTAGGACAAAAAAGATGGCAAAAGAAATGATAACAAAGTTACGAAAATGCCGGACTGCGGCATTATCTTCAGCCATTTTGAAATGAGATTTTTTTTAGTTTTTTAAAAAGGAAATTATTTGCTTTAGAAAATATTTTTCAAAATCAAGAAAGCAAACATTCGTTAATGGTTATGTTTGGTAAAACTTAACTTGATGTTATTAATAAAATTTAAAGTCCATACGGACTTGAGCAGGATAATTAATTATTAATCAACTTATAAGCTGCCGCAACCGCCTCATCACTCACAATTTCTCCCGACAACATCCGTGCAATTTCCGCCTGACGATTTTTCTCATTCAAACTTTCAATCACCGTTTTAATTTTTTCGACATTCGAAATTTTACTAATCTTAAAATGTAAATCTGCCTTCGCGGCAATTTGCGGCTGATGCGTCACCACCAAAATCTGCAATCTTTCTGACAAAATTTTTAAGCGCTTTCCAACTGCGTCCGCCGTGCTTCCGCCAATTCCGGTGTCAATTTCATCAAAGATCATCGTCGGCACCGATTTCACATTCATCAAGGCAACTTTTAACGCCAACATGAAACGCGAAAGTTCGCCACCGGAAGCGATTTTTGAAATATCATCAAAACCATTTTTATTAATGGAAGCGATGAAGCGGATTTTGTCGTGACCTTTGAAAGAAGGGGTTGAATCGATAATTTCGACCACAAATTTCACATCGCCCATTTTCAAAAATTGTAATTCTTCTTCAACTTTTTTGGATAAAATCAGCGCTGATTTTTTTCTTTTTTCGCTTAATTCATCGGCGGATTTTTTATATTTGGAAGTAAGTTCAACCTGCTTCACTTCAAGATCAGCGGATATTTCTTCTTCATGAACCAACAGTTTTAATTTCTCTTTTGAATCGGAAATTACTTGTTCAAGTTCATGAGTTGTTACATTGTATTTGCGCGCCAAACTTCTGATAAAAAATAATCTTTCCTCAATTTCTTCGAGATTATTTTCCGAATTTGCAATTTCTCTGATTGTGGTTTCAACACTTGAAATTGCTGCGTCTAACTCATTATTTTGGCGATCAAATCTTTCGCTTAAATTCTCAAATTCTTCTTTTTTATCGGCCAAAAAATTATCAATCACATTGTGATTACGAATGAAAATTCGCTGTGACAAAATCAATTGCGAATTAGCTTCGGTTAAATGCGATTTAAAATCTGACAAGAAATTTAAAACTTTTTCTTTGCCTAAAAGTTGATTTTTTTCTGCTACTAATTTTTCCTCTTCACCACCTTCAATTGCTGCATTATCAAGCTCTTTCACCACATGCTCAAGATAATCTTTTTCTCTTTCCGCTTGTTCTTTTTTAGATTTAAAATCAGAAATTTTTTCTTCAACTTCTCTTAATTCTTCATAAGTTTTTTTGAGGTTTTTTAAGAGATTCTGATTCTGCGCAAATTCATCTAAAATATCACCATGCGCACTTGGATTTAAAAGCCCGCGCTGATCATGTTGTCCATGAATTTCGAGTAAAGATTCACCAATTTTGGCCAAAAGATTTACGCCAATTGCCACATCATTTACAAAAGCCTTACTCGATGAACTTTCTTGAATTGACCTGCGAATGCGCAGCACGCCTGAATTATCAGCATCCAACAATTCATTTTCTTCTAAAATATTTTGGCAATTCTGGTTTTTTGAAATATCAAATTCCGCCGCAACCTGGGCCTTTTTTTCATCATTTCCAATCAGCCGTAAATTTGAACGAAAACCAATCGCCAAACCCAGTGCATCAAGCAAAATCGACTTTCCCGACCCAGTTTCGCCCGTTAAAATACACAGGCCCGGAGCAAAGTTGATTTCAGCTTTATCGATTAAAACGATATTTTGGATTGAAAGTTGTTTGAGCAATTTCGAGGTTTAAGAATTAAATTTATAACGCAGACTAATCTAAAACTAATTTCTTAAATCTTAAATTCTAATTTATGTTTACAATCGACCCAAGATTAAATTCCGGTAGTTTTGTTGTTGCCGAGTTAAAAGTTTCGCGTTTGCTTCTAAAAAATGATGCCAATTATTTATGGTTCATTTTAGTGCCAAGAAAGCCTGATGCTGTTGAACTAACCGATCTTGATTTCGCAGATCAAACCGAAATTCTACGCGAAATAAATCAAGTTTCCAAAGCCTTACAAAAAGGTTTCGCCATCGATAAATTAAACATCGCCACTTTAGGAAATATGGTAAAACAACTCCACATCCACGTAATTGGCCGTTTCAAAAACGACATCGCTTTCCCCAAACCAATCTGGGAATTCGCTCCATCAAAACCTTACGAAGAAAATGCGGCGCAAGATTTAGTTAAAAAAATTCAATCTCTTTTAGAAGTTTAAAAAATGAATAATGAAAATTTGGTGAAACAACTTTTTTACCGCTCAACGCACCGCGGTTGTAAGGAAACAGACTTTCTAATTGGCGAATTTGCGAAGGAAAAACTGGGAGAAATTTCCGACTTAGAATTATTCGGAAATTTTTTAGAAGAAGATGATTTGGAAATTTACGACTGGATTTTGGGGAAATATAAAGAGCCGGAGAAATATGAAGAAATTATTGGAGAGATTCGCAAGTTTCATAAAATTTAAATGGTGAATCGAGCTAGCATCTCGACGACGCGCTACGCGCTTTGCTCGATGACCTAAAGTAAGAATTCGCGAAGAAAAAAGATTAGGTCATCGAGCAAAGCGAAGCGTCGTCGAGATGCTGGCTCGATTATTCAACGACTATACAATCCGCCTTACTCTTCTGCGCCTGCGCAACATATTTTCCACAAAATTCTTCTGCTTCAATTTGATTGTAAAAATTACCGATTTGTAAGCGGTAAAAAATTCCGCGTTTTCCTAAATTTACTTCTTCGGTGTAAGAGCGAAGTCCGGAAAATAAATTTGGGTAAAGATGATTTAATTTATCCCAATGTTCTTTGGCGGAATTTTTGGAAGTCATTGCGGCGACTTGCACGCGGACTGATCTTTTTTTCTCTTTTTCAGAAGTAGGTGGAGCTTTAGGTGGGTTGCGTTCGCTATCGCTGTTGGTTAGTAAATCTTTTGCCGGAGCTTCTTTTTTAGCGGCATCAGAAAAGATGATGATTTTTTGATCTTGAGCTTTAACTGGTGTTGGATCTTTATTGATAATTGATTCTTTAGTTAAAGATTTTTGTGCGAAGTTTGGTGGCGGTAATACTGGTTCGGGAGCAGTTCTGATTTTTGGAATTGCCTGGCGGATATTTTCTTTTTTCATGCCTTTATTGCCGAAAATATCTTCGTAAATTGAGCTATCAATTTGCATCGCATTTTCAGAACTTTTTTCTTCTTCCAAAACTTTGATTGGGCCTTCTTCAGCTTTGATTACTTCAATGTCGCTATTTTTATCTTGGTAAACAAAATAATAAGCGCTGATCGTGACATAGATAAATCCGGCGATCGAAAATAAAGTGGCTCCGACTAAAAAACTTTTTTTAGCCAGGCCCGAAAATTTATTTTGTGAATCGTCTTTTTGATAGCCAAAATCTTCCATTATCTCATTTCCTCAAGAGGCTTGACGTTAAAAATTTTGAGACCTTCAGCGATTATATTTCTAAGCGCCATAACTAGATAAATGCGCGAGGAAGTAACTTGCAAATTATCTTTGATGATGAATTTCAAATCGGGATTATCGGAACCCTTATTCCATAAAGCGTGAAATTCGGCGGCAAGTTCTTGGAGATAAAAAGCGATGCGATGTGGTTCAAAGCTAACCGCCGCCATTTCTACAACGCGAGGGAAATTGGCCATTTTTTTGATGAGATCGATTTCAGATTCATCGCGCAGATTTTCTAAAATATTTGCATCGATTTTTTCTGGCACGGAAATATTTTCTGACTTCAAATTTCTCAACACCGAACAACATCTGGCATGCGCATATTGCACATAAAAAATCGGGTTGTCTTTCGATTGTTCAATCACTTTTGCTAAATCAAAATCAAAAGGCGCATCGTTTTTGCGGGTTAACATGATGAAGCGCAAAGCATCGGCACCGACTTCATCAATTACTTCGCGGGCGGTGATAAAATTTCCGGCGCGCTTTGACATTTTCAAAGGCTCGCCGTTTTTGACGAATTTTACCATTTGGCATAAAATCACTTTTAACTGTGATTTTTTATCGGTTAAAGCGTCAACAACTGCTGTCAATCTTTTTACGTAACCAGCGTGGTCGTAGCCCAAAGGCATGATAAAATATTTGGCACCGCGTTCAAATTTGCTGGCGGCGTAAGCCATATCGCCGGCTAAATAAGTGAAACTGCCATCGGCTTTTTGGACAACGCGATCTTGATCATCACCAAATAAAGTTGAGCGAAACAGAGTTTGATTTTTGTCATCATAATCTTCTGGCAAAGCGCCAACGCCTTTTTCGGTTTTTGGAGCTTCGAGTTTTCCTTCGAAAATCAAACCTTTATCGCGCAGAATTTGTACGGTTTTGGCGATTTTATTAGTGTCGTGTAAATTGGTTTTTTCTGAGAAATAGCTATCATGTTTTATTCCTAGAGCCAGTAGGTCAGATTTAATCATTTCAATCATGGAATTAACCACGAAATCGCGGATTTGCGGCAAAATTTCTTCTTCATTTTTCCCAACTAAACTGGTGCCGAATTTTTCTTTTAATTTTACACCGACATCAATCAAATAAGCGCCGGGGTAAAGTCCTTCCGGAATTTCTTTTTCTTGTCCGCAAGCTTGTAAATAGCGTAAGTTGGCAGATTTTAACAAAGTGTTAATTTGGCTTCCGGCATCATTAATATAATATTCTTTCAAAACATCATAACCAACTTTGGAAAGTAAACTTGCCAAAACATCGCCATAAATTGCACCGCGCGTGTGGCCGACGTGGATTGGTCCTGTAGGGTTCGGCGAGGCATATTCGAGGTTAACTTTTTCGCCATTTCCAAGATTAGGGAAGGTATATTTTTCTTCAACAATTTGGCGTAATACTTGATAAAAAATTTGCGGTTTTAGAAAAATATTGATGAAGCCTGGGCCGGCGATTTCTAGTTTTACAATATTTTCATCTTGAACTGATTCGATGATTTTCTGCGCTAATTTTCTTGGATTGTTTAAAGTTTCAACAGCAGCGAATTTTTTAGTCAAAATCATCGCGATGTTACAAGCTAAATCGCCATGGGATTTTTCCTTTGCTGGTTCAACGGTGAAATTCTTTAAATCTTTTTCTTCGATTTGAATATTATTTTCAGCGGCGATTTTTTGAATGGCAGCGGCGAAAATTTCTTTGAAGGAGTTGAATATGTTAATCACGAGGAATAAGTGGAGTTAGGAGTTAGTTGGTAATAAGGATAAGATCCTTACTTTAAATCAAATTACCAATTTTAATTAAACAAACATCATTCTAAATTCCAAATTCTTAAATCTTAATTCCTAATTTTTAAAATTTTCATGTCGAAGCCATTTAAGCCAATTAATTACGCGAGCACGATTTATTTAGCCAAGCGCATCACCAAAGAATATATCATACCAAACTGGAAAACTTTTTTAATTTCCGTGGCTTTGATGTTGGTAATTGCCGGAACTACTTCACTTAATGCCTGGCTAATCAAGCCGGCGCTGGATTCCGTTTTCGTTGACAAAAATACCATGGCTTTGGTGGTGATTCCTTTGGTGGTTTTAATAGTTACGGTGGTGAAAGGTTTTTCTACTTACTTCCAGCTTTTAACGATGAATATTTTGTCGCTGCGCATCACGTCTGACATGCGAATCCGCCTTTATTCGCATTTTATAAAATCTGATATTTCCAAACTTCACAGCAAATCTTCCGGTGACATGATGGCAAGTATCCATAATGAAATCGGTGCGGTTGTAGGCGTGATAAACACTACGATTAATGGTTTTGTGAAGCAGTTATTTACCTTGATTGCCTTGGTTATCGTAATGTTTTATCAAAGCTTGGAGCTTTCTCTCGTTGCTTTCATCGGCTTTCCTTTGGCTGGTTACCCGATTTATAAATTAGGCCGAAGATTGCGTAATTTATCTTTTAAAAACCAGGAAATCGCTTCCAAATTTTCGTCACAAATGAGCGACACTTTGCAATATTCTAAACTTGTAAAAGCCTATCACTGCGAAGATTTTGAAATTGGCAGAATGTCTTTGATTATTGAGGCCATTTTCAAAATGGGAAAAAAGATTTCGCGCATTTCTTTAATTGCCTCGCCATTTGTTGAAAGCCTTGCCGGCATTGGTGTTGCAGCTGTTATCTGGTATGGTGGACATCAGGTTATTACTGGTGAAACCACGCCCGGCGCATTTTTCTCCTTTTTTGCCGCGATGATGATGGCTTATAAACCGCTGAAATCGGTTTCGAATATGAATTCGGGAGTTCAGATGGGGCTTGCTGCGGCGAGTCGTTTATATGAATTACTTGATGAAAAACCGACAATTATTGATAAAGCAAATGCAGTTTCTTTAGATGTTGTTAAAGGCGATATCGAATTTGAGAATGTCTGCTTTAGTTATGTTGATGACAAATTGGCTTTGAATAATGTCAGCTTCAAAATTCCGGCGGGAAAAACTGTAGCTTTAGTTGGACATTCTGGCGGCGGAAAATCTACAATTATGAGCATGATTTTGCGTTTTTATGATCCGAGTTCAGGCCTGATTAAACTTGATTCGCATGATATTCGCGACGTTACTTTAAAATCATTGCGTAATTCAATGTCGGTGGTGAATCAGGAAGTGATGCTGTTTGATGACACGATTATTGAAAATATCCGTTATGGCAAAATTGATGCCACTGAAGAAGAAATTATCAATGCTGCAAAAATGGCGGAAGCTGATGAATTTATTCAGGAATTGCCGGAAAAATATCACGCCAAAGTTGGACAAAATGGCATTCGTCTTTCAGGTGGTCAACGTCAAAGAATTGCGATTGCGCGCGCTATTTTATACAACGCGCCGATTTTGCTTTTAGATGAAGCAACTTCTGCGTTAGATCCGATTTCAGAAAAATTAATCAAAGATGCTTTGGCGAAATTAATGAAAGGCAGAACTTCGTTGGTTATTGCCCACAGGCTTTCTACGGTAATTCACGCCGATAAAATTGTTGTGATTTCAAATGGTAAAGTTGTCGAAGAAGGAACTCACAAAGAACTGCTTGATAAAGGCGGAGCTTATTCAAACCTCTATTTGAAACAGTTCGAAATTAGTGAAGCTTTATGAGTAATAAATTAGTACCAAAAGAGCAAAAGCTGCGTGAGAAAAAGCAGAAGAAAAAAAATCTTTCTGATGCGTTGCGGAAAAATTTGATGAGAAGGAAAGTGGTGAAAGAAGGTGGGGAAGTGAAAGTTTAGAAGTGAAAGTTTAGAAGTTGGCAACTTAAGTCGAATGAACGGGGTCCATACGGGCTATATTTTTTAACTATTAGCTTCCTTCAACTGCTTCACTCTTTCTTCCAAATCATCCAAAAATTGATCCATGCCTTTTTGCGAAATTGCAGAATTAAATTCCGATCTTTGAGTTTCAATCAAGCTCACGCCTTCAGCAATAAAATCCAAAATCATTAATTTACCGTTACGTTCTTTGACCCTGAAATTAACCGAAATCGGCGTATTAGAATCGCGCGGTAAAAATTCAGCTTTGGCAATATAAAAACCATTTTGTTCAGTCACATCATTTACGGTGAATTTTTTGCCGTTATAATTTTTGAATTTCGGCCCGTAAGTATTGATCATGAAATCACGGTAAAGCTTGGTGAAGCGCTCTTTTTGAGCATCGGTACTGGTTTTATAATTTCTGCTTAAAACAAAACGAGCCAACCAATCGGCATCAATTGCACCATTAATCACGCTGATAATTTTATCTCTTTTTTTGCTTTCACTGCCTTTTTCAGCGGCAATTTTGATTATTTTATTTCCAATATCTTCAACATAAGATTTAACTTCGATGGTTTGGATAGTGTCTTCAGATAGAGCTGGCGTGGAAATAAATAAAACTAAACAAGCTATAAGAAATTTTTTCATAAGTTTTTTTAAAATTTAATGTCGGTTTGACGTTTTTGTAAGTAAGCGCTTCTAAATGTTGCATAAGGATCAAAAGAATCAGCTTTGATGCTATCAATAACATCAATCAGGCTTTCTCTTTTATCAACTCCGGCGGCTCCGGCCAAAGCAAGGCGAGTGTTGCTGCTTATTAAATCTTCCCTGCCGCCAACTTCCAAAAGATTGAATTCAAAAGGATTTACCGATTTATCTACAAGCAGTCCACCTAAATCTCTGGTTGAGCTTGGACCGAGAAATGGTAGTACCAAATAGGCACCGGAACCAGTGCGATAATGTCCCAAAGTTTGTCCAAAATCTTCAACGCGATATTTTATACCTTTCTCTCCAGCCACGTCAAATAAGCCGCCAAGGCCAACTGTGCTGTTAATCAGGAAATTAGAAAAGGTAGAAAGTGTATTATCAACATTGCCTTGGAGCAAAGAATTAACTGCTGAAACTGGCAATGATAAATTTAGCAAAAAATTACGAATCGACATACGAGCACCTTGCGGTACGCCTTTGCGGTAAAATTTGGCGACATATTCAAAAAAGTAACGGTCAAAATAATCATTAAAAATGAAAACTTTGCGGTTCATTTTTTCTAGCGGATCATAAATTTCTTCACTGGTTTGCAATTCAAATGCGGCATATTCTGCCTCTTCATCAATTGTTTGATAGCGGGTGGCGATAGTATCTTTTTGTTTTTTAGTTGGAGCCTTAGACCAGGAAGAGTAAGGCTGTAATGCGATAATAAAAATTATGAAGGTTAAGATTTTTTTAGACATTTTTCGATTCTTCCAGGCTATTAATGCGATCCAATAGATCGTGAGCTTTTTGGTCGTAATCAGGGTTTTTGTTAAGCAACTCATCTAAAACTTTTTTGGCTTCTTTAAATTTTTCTTTCAAAACCAGGCAATAAGCTAATTGATATTGAGCATCAACAACGTCAGGCCAGAATTTACGGATAATTTTAAAACGGATAATTGCTTCATCGACATGACCATTTTCTAAATGCTTCATACCCAAATCATAATTGGTTTGGCGCAGATTTTTGGTTTTTTCGCGAATGGAAAAATATTCTTCACGAACTGATTCCATTTTTTCGCCTAAAAATTGAGTCAATTCTTCTGATTTTTTGCGCAGATTTTCAGTAAGCTTTTCGCCTTTAGGCTCTTCTTTTGGTTTACTATCGGATTTTCCGAGCAGTTTTTTTAGAATGTTGCCGATCATTTTTAAGATTGTTTAACGAAGATAAAATAAGAGACGAACCAAGAAAGCCGGACTTTTTTATTTGTAGTGCTGAAATTTTTCAAACAAAAATTATTGAATTGTGCCAATTGGGTTTTGTTCAAGGGTTTATTTTCTTTATTTGAATAATTTGCCCCGATTTTTTTCAATGATTGTAAGGCTTGCAAGCCGCTTTCAAATTCCTGTTCTAAAATTTCAGTTTGGAATTTTTTTTCGGTAAAACCACTTTTTTGCAAAGCTAAAAGCAAATCTTCCGCTTTTGGTAATTTAGTAAAGTTAAAAATATTGGCTGATTTTAATTCATTTAGACTTTCTTGCGTGGGAAGACAAAAGGCGAGGGTTCCTGATGGTTTAAGTAGGGAAAAAAATTGAGAAAAACTTTGTTCAAAATTTTCCAGCCATTGGAAAGAAAATGAAGAAATTAAAAGATCAAAATTGTTCTTTTTGAAAGACAGATTTTCGAAATCAGATTGGATTTTGAAAGAGTTTCCAGTGTTTTGTTGGAGCATTTCGAAAGAAATATCGCTTTCAAAAAGTTGGATCTTTTTCTCTCCAACCAAATCAAAAATATTCTTCGCAACAAATCCGGTTCCTGCGCCTAAATCCAAAATTCGCGCTTCATTTTTAATAAAAGGCGCAGCCAAATCGCACAGTTTTTTAGCCGCTTCACGCTGAATCAACGCCGCTTCATCATAATTCTTAGCGCCGCGCGAAAAGTTTTTTTCGATTATTTTTTTATCAAACTTAAGCGCCATTTTTTTTGGCTTCTTCTTCAATTAAAGCGACGATGTGATCAACCAATTCTTCGGAAGTAACTTTGTGATCCGGTTTACCATTCATGTAAACATTATGCCTTCCGCCGCCACCACCAGTGATTCCGATTTGCGTATGCGCTGCTTCGCCAAGGCCATTTACAACACAGCCTAAAATTGAAATAGTTAATGGTTTTTTGATATGGGCGACTCTTCTTTCAACTTCTTCCACGGTTTTTACCACGTCAAACGCCTGTCTGGCGCAAGATGGGCAAGAAATTAAATTTACGCCGTGATGACGTAATCCCAAAGTTTTTAAAATCTGGTAAGCAACTTTTACTTCTTCTTTCGGGTCAGCCGAAAGTGAAACGCGCATAGTGTCGCCGATTCCTTCCCACAGTAAGGTTCCAAGGCCGATCGCGGATTTTACGGTTCCTGCGGCTAAACTTCCGGCTTCGGTAATTCCGATATGTAGCGGATAATCACAAACTTGCGCCAGCGCGCGGTAGCCAGCAACTGCGAGGAAAACATCAGAAGCTTTAACGCTGATTTTGAAATTGAAAAAATCATTATCTTCTAAAATGTGCATGTGGCGTTGCGCTGATTCAACAAGCGCTTCCGGAGTTGGGGTTCTATATTTATTTAATAAATCTGCTTCCAAAGATCCGGCATTTACGCCGATGCGAATTGCGCAGCCATAATCTTTCGCCGCTTTAACAACTTCGCGCACTTTTTCATCAGATCCGATATTGCCCGGATTAATTCTTAAACATTTCGCACCGGCTTCAGCCGCTTCAATCGCGCGGCGATAGTGAAAATGAATGTCAGCAATAATTGGAACCGGGCAGTGCGGAATAATTTGTTTTAGGGCTTCAGCAGATTCTTTATCGGGAATCGAAATTCGCATTAATTCAGCACCAAGTTCCGCGCATTCATTGACTTGGCGAATGGTTGCCTGCACATCAATTGTTGGCGTGTTAGTCATTGATTGTACTGAAATCGGCGCGTCGCCGCCAATTGCAACATTGCCGACAAAAATCTGGCGTGATTTGCGGCGATGAATGGCGCGGTAAGGGCGGATTTCGTTTAATTGTTCCTGATTGCTCATGAGATCGAACTAAAAAGTTTTAGAATTTTTTTCTGATTTTGTGAAATGAGATTTTGCAATTTTTCCGGTGCAAAATTCAAGATTTCGATGATTGATGTAAAGTCTTTAAAGCCAAAACCAGCGTGGATTTTGAAGTTTTTGATCGCCGGAATTTTTAAATAGCTTAAAACAATTAAAGCGCGGAAAAATATTGGCGCAAAATTTTCTTCAAAATATTGTATTTCATGTTCTGTAAAAGATGGGCTTGCTTGATTTGGTAAAACAAATTGGCCATGTTTCATTATTGAAATTTCTTCTTCCAAATTATCAAAAAACTCTAAATAAAATTCTTCGAGATTTTCTTCATTTAATTCAAAAATATCAGCCCAAATATCAGGGTCGGAATTATCGAGACGAAAGGCTTTGTTTAAGAATTCGCCTTCAATATTTTTTGGTGAAAATTCTTTGGTTAAAAAAGATAAAAATTGCGGTAAATGCGAAACTAAGGCATAAATTTCATCATGCTTCTGGGCATCAATAAAATCAACATTGCAGCCGATTGATTTGGCAAGGTTTTCAACTTTTTTGACGATCTCATTCGAGTTTTCAGGATTTTTACAAATAACAAATTTCTTACCTAAAAAAAGATCAACTTCCGAATTTTCAAAATTGATTTTTTCCGATCCGGCAATTGGATGGCAGCCGATAAAATTATTTTCTAAATTTTTTGGTAAAATCTTGTTGATAAAACTTTTTAATGAACCAAGGTCAATAACAATGGTTTTTGGAGAAACGCGATAGGCAATTTCATCGAAAATTTCTTCGTAAGCCGAAAGTGGAGTGGCAATTACGATTAAATCGAAACTTGATAAATCTTCAATAAATTGCAGATCATCAACGCCGCCATCAATTACGCCATCGTTTTTAGCGAGATCGATTGATTCAATATCAATGTCAAAAGCAAAAATTTCTTTGCTGATCTGTTGCTTGCGAATGGCTTTAGCGAATGATCCGCCAATTAATCCAAGGCCGATAATTAAGGTTTTGTTAAAAAGATTTTGTGACAAAATTTATAAGGGAAATAAGTTAAAATAATAATTTGAATTTTTACTTATTGAAAAATTCAAGCAAGCACTTAGTTTTTTCTTTAACTAATTCTTTTTTAAAAAACCATCGAACATGAAAAAGGTAATTTTTATTCTGACAGTTTGTTTCTTTGCAGCTTCTTGTTCAAGCAAAGTAATTGATGTCAAAAGTCCATGTGTTTCTAATGACGATGGGCCGTGCGGACCGAAAAAATCCATCAATGAATGGTGGATTAAAAATTCTAAAAATCCTCAAAAACAAAATTCATAAATTATGGCTGAAAATAGCTTCGCTTCAAGATTTGCCAGTAAGGGTTCTCAAGGTGGTGGTTTTGCTGATTCTGTTGGCAAAAAAACCTTCACTTCTGAAAATTTACAAACACAAAATCAGTCTTCTACCGCTAGCGGATTAACTCCGAAAGCTCCTAAAAAACCAATTGATCCTCAGAAAAAAATGCAAGCAGAACAAATTTACCTTGTTAAAGGTGTTGATGCCGGCCGTAATGCTTGGTATTACGTTTTGGTTGAACGTCTTAAAGTTCAACTTTTCCTAAAAGCTTTGAATGATGATATCATTCACTTGGAAAATTATGGAAAAATTCTCTTTTCAGCCTATGGTGATGAGCCACCTGCTACTATCACTGACGAGCTAAAAGAAGAATACGGTATCCAGTAAATTTAGTTAGAAGCCTGTATTCAAACTCAAACAGTTACAGATTTTGGCATAGTTTTAGCGTTTTTTTGATAAAATTACGATGAATATCAGGATATATTTGGAGTAATTTTATCAAAAAATAAGCAAAAATATGGCTAAATATGGGACTGTTTGAGTTTGAATACAGGCTCTAGTCGCGGTTATTTATCTAAAATAGCCGCGTTCTAAGTTGTCTAAATTTCCATCACATTTTCTTTTCATGAAAAATCTTAAAATCTCCGCGATTGTTGTTATCTCTACTTTTATTGGATTTTTCTCAGCGGTTTCATTATCGCAAATCCAGATCAAAAAGATTGAATTAGGAGATAAAATTTCTCCGGCTCAAGAAGATCAAAAAGAGTTTTTGGAAGATGTGATTTCGCGAGTAAAAAAAGATTATGTTGATGAAAAAACCGATCGTCAATTAGCTGAAGCCGCGGCATCCGGGCTTTTATCCTCTCTTGATCCCCATTCATCTTATTTAAATGAAGACGCATTAAAAGAAATGCAGGTACAAACCAAAGGTGAATTTGGTGGTGTTGGTATTGAAATCACTTTGGAATTTTCAGTCGTAAAAGTTGTATCAGCAATTGATGACACACCGGCATTTAAGGCTGGAATTCAGTCTGGCGATTACATCACAAAAGTTGATGATAAATCGATAATTGGCTTAACTATTGAAGAAGTTGTTAAAAAATTACGTGGCAAACCGGGAACTAAAGTTAAAGTTACGATTTTGCGCAAAGGTGAAAAAGCTCCGCTTGAAAAAATTCTTACCCGTCAGGTTATCAAGGTTAAAGCTGTGAAATCAGCGAAGTTCAAAGATGTTGCTTATATTAAAATTAATACTTTCTCGGAGCAGGCTTATTCTGGTTTAGCTTCAGAATTAAAAAAATTAAAAAGCCAGATTGGTGAAAATAATCTTAAAGGTTTGGTACTTGATTTACGTAACAATCCGGGCGGATTGCTGGATCAAGCCATTAAAGTTAGTGATGCATTTTTAAATAAAGATCAGGTGATCGTTTCAATTAAAGGCCGCAATTCGGAATCAAAAGAATATAAGGATGAAGCTGATGAATCTTTAATCGCCCATTTACCGATTGTTGTTTTGATTAATGATGGTTCAGCTTCGGCTTCTGAGATTGTGGCAGGCGCTTTACAAGATCACCATCGCGCGGTTGTGATGGGTATTAAATCTTTTGGTAAAGGTTCGGTTCAAACTGTAATTCCATTAGAAAAAAACCATGGTGCTTTGCGTTTAACAACTTCGCTTTATTACACTCCAAGCGGCAGATCAATTCAGGCTTCTGGCATTCAGCCGGATATTGAAGTGACTAACGCTAAAATTGAAAAACAGTTAAAAGTTGATCGTGATGCGGAAGCTGATTTGAAAGGTCACATCGAAGTTCAAATTCAGGAAGCTGTAATTGATGCTCAAAAAGAGAAAGTTGGTGATGATAATATTGATCTTTATAGCCAGGATTACCAATTAGCACGCGCAATTGACTTGGTTCGCGGCGTTGATGTTTATAAAGCGGTATCAAAAAAATGAAAAAACTGATTTTCCTGATTCTTCTTTTTTGGACAAATCTTTCTTCATTCGCAGCTCCATCCAAACTAAACCTTCCTACCAATAGCGGTGATTTCATTACCGCTAAAATAAATAATAAAGCGATCACTAATTCCGAATTGATTGATCGCTATCGTTATGTTGTAACTTCTTCCAAAATCTCGATTCAATCAATTGACGACCAGAAATTATTGCTCAACCAGATTCTCGATAAAATGGTTGATGAAGAATTAATCAGGCAAGAAGCCGCAGCTTTAAAAATCGAAGCCACGCCCGAGGAAGTTGGCGATGCTGTTGAAATGGTGGCTTTGCAGCAAAAGAAAAATCCGACCCAGTTTAAAGTTTTTTTTATCAATAATGGTTTTTCATTCGATCATTATTTGAAGCAGGTTGAGGCCGAAATTTTATGGTCCAAAATTATTTCTGAAACTTTGCGTTCGAAAGTAAAAGTTACTGAAGTTGAGGTGAAAGAATTTTTTGAGCAGCATAAATTTAATACTGACGTCAAAAAATTTCATGTTGCCGAAATCCTGATTTCTCCCACCGGAAAATCGGCGCAAACGGCGGAACAATTTGCGACAAAATTGGCAATTGAACTTAGGCAGGGAGCGGATTTCAGAAATTTGGTGAAACAGTTTTCCAATGGAATTACTGCCGAAAATAATGGTGAAATCGGTTGGGTTTCGCAATCTGATATTGATCCGAAAATCTATAATGCGATTTCCAAATTAACCAAAGGCGGCTATTCCGATCCGGTTTCGCTTTCCGATGGTTTTCATATTTTTAAATTGCTCGAAACCAAAACCGAAACCAAAATTGCCGATCAGGATTTAAATGCCGCGCGCAATGCTATTTTTAGCCGGAAATTACAAACCTTGGCCAAAGGCTATTTAATGGATATCCGCAAGAAAGCGTTTGTTGAGATTAAGTAATAATTACAAGGAAAGATTTCAGGTCATCGAGCAAAGCGAAGCGTCGTCGAGATGCTGGCTCGATCTTGCAACACCGAGCTAGCATCT
>JAZKII010000054.1:0-13107 GCA_040384945.1 Pseudomonadota bacterium | reverse complement strand
CAAACATTTTCGATTCTCACTCCGGCCATTAACTCTGCTTCGTCTTTAGCTTTTGTTGAATTCATGAAGCTAAACAAACTGAAGCCACCTTCTTTTTTGGTTTCCGGCTCAGCTTTCTTGCTTGGTTTTATTGGCTTCGCAGCAGTTTTTTTAATTTTAACTTCTTCTTCGATTTCCTCTTCAATTTCTTCTACTTTTTTCTCGATACCAATTTTTTCTTCTAACTGACTACCAAAAAAACTTACCTGAGTAAAACCTTTTTCATCAGCAAGATGATGTTTTTTTGCTGAAGTTTCAGTCTTGCCATAGCTGTCGTTAGCTTCTTTATTGTAACTTTTTTTCGGCTTAAAATTTACGTCGCTAATTTCTTCAATTTCTTGATTTTCTGGCTTTGCTGAAAGACCAGGATCGAAGAAATCTTTTGTGGATACAGCTGTAGGTTCTTCGCTTGATGTTTTGTTAAAATTAACTTGGAAGCGGCTAGGCTCAATAGGCTCTTTGGCTTTAAAGTGATCACGTCTGAAATCATCAATATCAATTCCGGTTGCAACAACAGAAATTCTGATTTTGCCTTTCATGTTTTCATTGAAAGCCGAACCGAAAATAATATTAGCATTTGAATCAACTTCTTTCTTAATCGCATTAACCGCCATATCAGCTTCAAATAGCGTCATATCTGGGCCGCCAGTCATATTAACTAACACACCTTTTGCGCCTTTAATCGAAATATCATCCAAAAGTGGATTGGAAATTGCCGCTTCGCAAGCAGCAATAGCACGGTTTTCACCGGTTGCTTCACCGGTTCCCATCATCGCTTTACCCATTTTGGTCATGATGGTTCTGATGTCGGCAAAGTCCAAATTCACCAAGCCTGGCATGGTGATAAGGTCAGTAATTCCGCGCACGCCGGCATGCAAAACATCATCAGCCATTTTGAAAGCTGATTCGAAAGTTGTATGTTCGTTGGCGATTCTAAAAAGATTTTGATTTGGAATAATGATTAAAGTATCAACATATTTTTTAAGCTCATCGATGCCCGCTTCTGCTGTTTCCATGCGATATTTTCCTTCAAAATGGAAAGGCTTGGTTACAACGCCGACAGTTAAAATATCGCGTTCACGAGCTAATTTTGCAATTACTGGAGCCGCGCCAGTTCCGGTTCCACCACCCATTCCGGCAGCGATGAAAACCATGTTATTACCATCTAAATATTTTTCGATTTCTTCAATATTTTCTTCAGCAGCCGCACGTCCGCGATCAGGAAATGAGCCAGCTCCCAAACCTTTAGTGGTTTTTACACCAAGTTGAATACGGTTTTGCGCCAGTGAATTTTGCAAAGCTTGTGCATCAGTATTTGCAGCTACGAACTCAACACCTTCAAGGTTAGAGCGGATCATATTGTTGATTGCATTTCCACCAGCACCACCGGCACCAAAAATGGTGATTCTAGGTTTCAAAAGGTCAGGTTGAGGAATATCAAGCTTTAAAGACATAGATTTGGTTTTTCTTGTTTTAGTCATTGGGAAAATTAGGAAAAATCTGCGAGAAAATTTGGAGGTTTTTTAGTAAAGAATTTCAAGACTTCAAGTTATGATTTGGAAATATTTAAAATGTGTTTCGGAATGTTTATAATCGTCATCCTTGGATCGCAGATCCGAGGATCTCATGAGTTTGTCTTTTCCAAAACTCATGAGATCCTCGAGCCTTCCGGCTCAAGGATGACGGCCTGTAGATGATTTTAATTAAAGTTTAATCTCAAATTATTCTGATAAGTAACCAAAGTTGTTTTCACAATTTCATCTTCAAGATTTATCGCAATCGCAGAACTTTCTTTATCCACCAAAAGCTCAATAAAATTATAAATATTTTTAGCAAAAAGTTTACTCGCATCCGCCGCAATTCTACTTGGGAAATTTTCATGGCCGATAATTTTTACACCATCAATTTCCACAACTTTTCCAACTTGAGTTAAAGCACAATTTCCACCATTTACCGCTGCTAAATCAACAATGATTGAGCCTGGTTTCATGGATCGAACCATGTCTTCTGTAATTAGAATTGGTGCTTTTTTACCGGGAATTAATGCAGTTGCGATTACAACATCTTGAGTTTTGATCGTATCTTTTAAAAGTTGCTCTTGGAGTTTTTTATATTCTTCGCTCATTTCTTTAGCGTAAACGCCATCAGTTTTTTCTTCCGATTTTACTTCGATAAATTTTGCACCAAGACTTTGTACTTGTTCTTTTGCTGATGTACGTACATCGAATGCACAGACAATTCCGCCCAATCTTTTAGCAGTTGCGATAGCTTGAAGGCCAGCTACCCCTGCTCCTAAAATCATGAATTTAGCCGCAGAAATTGTACCGGCAGCAGTCATCATCATTGGCACAGCTTTTGGCATTTCATAAGCGGCGTCGATTACGGAAATATAGCCAGCTAAATTACTTTGTGATGAAAGTGTATCCATAGTTTGGGCGCGGGTGATGCGTGGGAGTAGTTCGAGTGCGAAAGCAGAAATTCCTTTTTGGGCAAAATCGCTGATTTTATCTTTGTTGAAAAATGGGTTTAAGAGAGCGATGAAATTTACGTTTGGTTTGGTTTTTGTGAAATCGATGTCGGTGCGTTGGACAGAAATTATTACATCGATTTCAGGGAGGATTTGATTGATGTCGGCGATGATTTTAGCTCCGGCTTTTTCGTAAGCAGAATCAGGGATTGAGGATTTAAGGCCGGCGTTAGATTCGATGTAGGTTTCGATGTTTAGGGATTTATATTTTGTGATGAGGTCGGGAGTTAAGGCGACACGGTTTTCGGAAAGGTGGGATTCTTTTAGGGCTAGGAGTTTCATAGGAATTATGAAAGTTGAAGAAAAAGGGATTTCTTTTTGACCGAATTTTTTTGGTGCGGTCGAGAAGATTTGAACTTCCACGGGTTTTACCCCACAACGACCTCAACGTTGCGCGTATACCAATTCCGCCACGACCGCATATAACACTGATTAGAAAATTAACTAACCAGTGGTTTTAACCTGTTTAACGCAACAATAAACATTGCTAATTCCGGATTTGGTTGGGCTTTTAAATCTGAGATGAAGCTGTCGAAACGCTCAACTAAGAAATCAGCAGATTTAATCCAATTATCCAAAGAATTGGTTTCGCAGATGTTGTTATCGTCACAGTTGAAATCAACAATATGTTTCGCAATGCGCATTTGGTAAGAATATAAATCTTCCAAAATGGTTTTGCTCGAAAGTTTTTGCCAATAATTTTCCGGAGTTTGCTTAGTTAATCTGCTCCGCAACCATTTTAATGAAAATCTGGTTCCGACTGCGAAATAAATTTTAGCAATTGTTTTCAAATCAAAATTTGAAGCTGCAGAAATTTCGGCGATATCAAAGGCTGAAGCCACAGGATCCATAGCCGCAACTTTGCCGGCTAATTTGCGGTTCACATTATTTAAATGATATTTCTCGATTTTTCTTTCAAATGATTCGCGAGATGCTTGCGCCAAAACTTGTGATAAAACTGCCGATAATTCATCAGCAATTTTTCTAAAGCGTGTAACGATTGCAGAAAGGCTGCCTTTAGATTGATTGCGCAGCAACCACATCACAGATCTTTCCAGCAATTTGCTCGGGCTTAAGAACATTTGCATTTGAATGTGCGAAGCTATTTTTCCGTCAAGATTTTCAATTTCTTCCCAAACTTCACGAAGCCTGAAAGAATCACAGGCGATGATGAAACTTTTTACCACTTCCACAATTCCAAAGCCGCTATCCTGGCACATTTGATTGATGAAAGTGATGCCAATTCTATTGACAATAAAATTGGTGATTTGAGTGGCGATAATTTCATTTCTTAATTGGTGATGAGCAATTTCATCAGCAAATTTTTCCTGCATTAATTTCGGGAAATAAGAAAATAATTCGCTCTCGAAATATTTATCTTTAACTAAATCTGACGCTAAAATGTGGTTATAAATATCCATTTTAGAATAGGCCAACATCACGCAAAGCTCTGGGCGAGTAAGGCCAATTTTGTCATTTTGTCTTTTATCGATTTCTTTTTTCGAAGGTAAAAATTCGATTTTACGATTTAAGAATCCGGTTTTTTCAAGCTTGTCTAAAAACTGTGCCTGATCGCCAATTGCCGCAACTCCTTGCGAATAAGCGATTGAAATAGCTTGAGTTTGCAAACGATTGTCACTTAACACTAAATGTGAAACTTCGTCAGTCATTGATTCCAGAATTTTATTTCTTTCTTCAAGAGTAACTTTTTTGCTACGCATCGCTGCAGTTAAAGCGATTTTAATATTTACTTCATGGTCAGAACAATCAACGCCCGCTGAGTTATCCATCGCGTCGGTGTTAATTCTGCCTCCGACTAGCGCATATTCGATACGGCCTTTTTGAGTAAAACCAAGATTTCCGCCCTCGCCTATAATTTTGCAACGAAGTTCATTGCCATTGATACGAAGTGCATCATTAGCGCGATCGCCAACTTCTTGATTAACTTCGTCGCTGGCTTTTACATAAGTTCCGATTCCACCGTTCCACAGAAGATCAACCGGCGCTTTTAAAATTGCCTGAATTAAATCATTTGGCGATAATTCATCTTCTTCAATTGCCAAAATAGCCTTGATTTCAGGCGTGATTTGAATGGTTTTTGCACTTCTTTCAAAAATGCCACCACCTCTGGAAATTAAAGATTTATCATAATCAGTCCAGCTTGAGCGTGGAAGATTGAACATGCGAGTGCGTTCTTTGAATGAAACCGCAACATCGGGATTTGGGTCAAAGAAAATATGTAAATGGTTAAATGCCGCAACCAGTTTGATATGTTCAGAAAGCAACATGCCATTTCCAAATACGTCGCCGGCTAAATCGCCAATACCAACGCAGGTGAAATCCTGAGTTTGGCAATCAATTCCCATTTCGCGGAAATGACGCATAACTGAAATCCAGCCGCCTTTTGCGGTGATTCCCATTTTTTTATGATCGTAACCAACTGAACCGCCGGATGCGAAAGCATCTCCCAACCAGAAATTATATTCTGCAGAAATGCCATTGGCGATGTCGGAGAAAGTTGCGGTTCCTTTATCAGCCGCAACTACGAGATATGGATCTTGCGCATCATGCATTACAACATTTTGCGGATGTTCGATTTTATTATTTACAACATTGTCAGTTACATCCAACAAACCGCGCAGGAAGTTTTGATAACATTCTACCCCTTCTTTTTGAAGTTCATCGCGGGTGAAAGCACTGGTATCACGTTTCAAGACGAAACCGCCTTTTGATCCAACCGGAACGATTACAGCGTTTTTAGTCATTTGCGCTTTCATCAAGCCTAAAACTTCAGTTCTAAAATCTTCTTGACGATCAGACCAACGAAGCCCGCCACGCGCGACTTTACCGCCTCTTAAGTGAATTGCTTCGAATCTAGTTGAATAAACAAAAATTTCAGCGTGAGGAAGTGGAAGTGGAAGTTCAGGAACTTTTTTGCAATCAAATTTGAATGAAACGTAGCCTTTAAATCCGCCATGTTTCGATGATTGATAATAGTTGGTACGCAACGTTGCTTCAATAACTCCGAGCAATCTTCTGATCACTGCATCGTCAGTTACATCTTTTACTTTATTTAAACCTTCGCGAATTTGAGCGGCGATTTTTTCAGATTTTTTATTTCTTTCCGCCAGCGTGATTTTTAAGAATGGATCAAATTTAGCTTCAAATAATTCTACCAATAATTTGGTGATTGCAGAATATCTAACCAAAACATCAGCAACATAAGTTTGGCTAAAACGGAATCCGGTTTGGTAAAGATATTTGCTATATGCATTCAGCATATAAACCTGTTTCCAGTGCAAATCCGCAGTAACTACAAGGCGGTTTAAAAAGCCAACTTGCATCACATCTTGCCAGATTAATGAAACGGTTTTTTCAAAATTTAATTTGGTTTTTTCCGAAAATAAGTGGCCTTGTTTGCTTAGGTTTAAATGGAAATAATGAATCCAAACTTTACGTTTGCTTCTGATTTTTTCATCTTCTTCAGCGGTTATAACGTAAGTATGTTCTTGAATTACATTAAAACCGAAACTTTCTAAAATCGGCATGATTGAAGAAAGAATTAATTCTTTTTCCGGGCTGAAAATTTTAAGTTCAGTTACATCTTCAGGAAGTAAATCGGAAGATTTATAAAGATTAAATAAAACCGAATTTTTTTGCAGACATTCTTCGATGCGACAAATATCAATCGCGGCGCGCTTAGAGTCAAAGCGGTTGATGTAACTTACTGAGAAAGCATTTTTATATTTAGCGTAAAGTGAAACGCGAATTTCATCATCAAATTTAGCTCTGATTGATTCAAGTAAATCATCGCTCCAAACTTTAGTCATTTTGGTGATTTGGCGCTCGATATCAGTTTCGTCAACGGTTGGAATTCCTTTATTGGTGCGGACAATGACGTGGAAACGAATTAAATTTGAATCAGTGATTTGCACGAAAGAATCTGCAACTTCACCATTATAAACTTGCGCCAGGTAATCTTTAATTTTGTCACGTAATTCTGAATTGCTGCGATCACGCGGAGTGAAGATTAAGCAGCTAACGAAACGGTTAAATTTATCTTTGCGAGCAAAAAAACGAACTTGCGAACGACCGCAAATTGCCACAATTCCGGTAGCATTTTTAAGTAAATCTTCCGGGCTGATTTGGAATAATTCATCGCGTGGATAAGATTCTAAAGTCGAAACTAAATCTTTATAATTATGGCTGCCTTTGAGATAACCGGAATCTGCAATAACTTTATTGATTTTACCACGAATAAGTGGAATTGCAGCAGTACTGGCGTGATATGAAGAAGTTGCGAATAAACCGATAAAACGGAATTCACCAATTACTTTTCCATCAGCAGAAACTTTTTGAACCCGGATTCTTTCTGCATTTGCAACGCGGTGAATTCTAGAGCGGTAACGCGATTTTAAAACTTCGATTACATAAGGATTTACAACTGAATCACTAACTTCTTCAAAAGAAGTATTAATAACTTCTGGTACAAATTCTTCATTTTCAGATTTAAAAATTCCGAAGCTGGAATTTTTCGCCTCTAAAGAATATTCACCTTTTTTAACTTCACGAATATCAAATTCTTTAGCGCCTAAAAGAATGAAATTTCCACTGGCAATCCAGTTTAAAAATTCCTTGATTTCATCAGTTTCCTTATTGATTTTTTTGGCATTATCAATTTGGTCAGCAGCTTTATTTACAAGCTCAATCATTGGCTGCCAGTCTTTTACAACCAAGGCAACATTTTTCAAAATTTTGCTGATATTTTCTTGCAACATTTTGATATCTGATTCCGCAGTAAGCTTATCTAAATGAAGCTGAATTATCGATTCTTGATGAGCAGTTTTAGCAGTAGTTATTTCTTCCAACTTGCCACTTTTATCGCGAACTGAAGAATAAATCGGGTGAATAATATTTTTAACACGAACGCCGTATTTGTCTAAATAGGCAACAGTTGAATCAACCAAAAAAGGCATATCATCATTAACGATATCTAAAAAAGTATAAACTGATTCGAAACCATTTTTTTCAATCGTCGGATTGCAAATTCTAACTTTAAATTCGCCCGGTTTTTTATTTACATAAAAATCGAAACTCAAAAGAGCCGCATTATAAAGCTCTTCAACCGAGTAATTTACGAAATCATGTGAAGTACTTACTGAAAAAAAGTTTTTTACAAAAGTTGTAAAATCTTTTCCGTCAAAACCGACAAGTTGTTTTTTCTTTTGAGAAAAATCGATTACTTGCGCGATTAAATCCTGCATTTTTTGCATAACGTATTTGAAAATTATTTGTTACTTTTTGATAAGTGTTACGACCATCTGCATCCCTTCCAGTCGAGGATTGATCTCAGGTTTGGCAAATTCTTCAGTATCTTTTAAAATATCGACCATCATTTTTTCAGCCAAATCACGGTGAGTAATTTCGCGACCTTTCATTCTGATACTGACTTTTACTTTATTTCCCTTCTCAACAAACTCGATAGTATGTCTGATTTTCGTGTCGAAATCGGCTTTTCCGATATTGATCGTCATCTTGACTTCCTTCACCTCAACTACTTTCTGTCTTTTCTTAGCATCTGCCGCTTTTTTCTGAATTTCATATTTCATCTTGCCGAAATTGGCAATTTTACAAACTGGCGGAGCCGCATTTGGCGAGACTTCAATTAAGTCTAAATCTGCTTCCTGAGCCATTCTAATTCCTTCCGCCACTGTTGTGACGCCGAACATGTTTCCGTCCTGATCAATAAGCCTGATTTCTTTGGCTTTGATTTGCTCATTAATTTTAAAGGGGTTGTTTGAGCTAGCTTGATGCTGCGGTTTTACTGGAATCACGAGGTATTTTTTGATTGTTAAAAAAAAGAGAAATTAAAAAGAGTTTTTATAAACTAAAAGCGCTCCGCTAAATTTCAACTTATGAAATTGGAATAATGTTTGGGAAACAAAAATCTATTAATTTCAATGAAATCAAAGCGAATATTGTAATTTTGGAAGTGAGGGTTTTGCGAAATAAAAAATTGCGCCGATTTTTTGATGCGCTCAATCTGCTTGGGCCGCAAAACCTCTTCACTAATAATTTTTGAATTGCGGGCTTTTACTTCAATTAAAATGATGAGGCGGGATTTTTTGGCGATAATGTCAATCTCGCCAAAATGCGATCTGTAACGCCATTTCAAGATTTGATAACCTTTTAAGCGTAAAAATAATATCGAAATTCTTTCGGCGAGAATTCCAAATTGGTGGGTTTGTTTTTTGGTCATTAATTTTTTAAGAAACTGTAATATTCCATTTTTTGCCGAGATATTTCTCAATCGCTTTTCTTTCTTCGATTTTTAAAGCACGGTTGAAAATAATAATTTCACCAATTGCACCGTCTAAATAACGAGATCTTGTAGATCCATCATAATAAGCGCCAAAAGTTAAAACTCCGATTGATTTAAAAACTCCGGTTGCAGTGCTGGAGCCGGTATTTCCATTATAATAAGCAGTTGCAGTTGTACCATTATCAACCAATGAGCCAATAAAAGGTTTCAAAATTGTAATCGAAGATGGCGTAGTTACATCAACCGAGTTTGGAAGCTGGTAATCAAGCATAGTAGAAGTTCCTGCGCTAGCACTTTGCTTTAATATAAAATTAGTTCCACTGACCCAAGAACCGCTGGTTGCAACATATGAATATTCTAAACTGGAAGAGATAGTATTGGTTTTAGCAACAACAAATACGGTCAATTCGCTAGTTTTAATGCCGGTCGTAGCCAAAGTTTCAATATATGTTGATGATCCATTAAAACTCAAACATGGCAGATTATTAAGGCAGGAAGCTTTATAAACAGGACGTAAACTTGTTGCTCCGCTTTGTTGAGCATTATTTTTTGAGGTATTTTGGGTATTTAAATCGTACCAATTGGTGATTCCGACATTATCCGTCGCATCAATTGTATCAAAGCTGTTTTCCGAAACCGCATCAAACCAGCTCACCAGATTTGGAATTGAAGTAACTGCTGCAGATTGAGTTAAAGTTCGCGCCGTTGATAGTCGTGATTCATAAACCACTCTACTCGACAAAGTCACACCGGCGAAAAGAACCGAAATGATTAAAATCACAATCGAGATTTCAATTAAGGAATAAGCTTTGTTTGGATGTCTTTGCATGATTTCTTGGAAAAGAGATTTGAGAAATTTAAACAAAAAATTAAAACACTAAAAAATGTCAAGATCTATTTGCTACTTACCTCAAGTGCCAGCTTATAAATCTCTTTCTTGTTCACTCCGTAAATTTCAGCCAAATTTTGTGATAAATCTTTCAAGCTGTGACCCAAAAAAATCGCGTTGGAAATTTCTTTTTTCAATTCTTCTTCGCTAAAAACTTTTTCATTTTTATCAGCTTTTTCCACTACAACCACAAACTCGCCGCGCAATTTTCCGGAATTTTCGGCAAAAAATTCGATCACTTTTTCCAGTTCATTGGAAACAATTTCTTCATGCATTTTTGTAAGCTCGCGCGCCGCGCAAACATTACGATTTCCTAAAGTTTTTAAAACTAAATCGAGAGTTTCGGAAACGCGATTTGCTGATTCAAAAAAGACAAATGTAAAATTTCTCGGCAATGATTTTAAAAGTTTTTCTTTTTGAACTTTTGAAGTCGGTAAAAATCCGATGAATAAAAAATTATCGCAAGCAAGCCCGGAAGCACAAAGCGCTGCAGTCACACTTGATGCGCCTGGAAGCGGAATTATTTTTTGCTTAAATTGGCGTAAATAATTTATTAATTTATAACCAGGATCAGAAATTAGCGGCGTTCCGGCATCGGAAAGCAAAGCCAATGATTTTCCTGAAAGCATTAAATCGAGAATTTTTTTGCGGGTTTTTTCATCGCAATGATCATTATAAGTAAGAAATTTCGCTTCTTTTAATTTATAAGCGGCAAATAATTTCACCGAAACACGGGTGTCTTCGCAAATTACAAAATCAACATTATCCAAAATCTGCAAAGCGCGCAGCGTAATATCGGCTAAATTACCAATTGGCGTGGCCACAACATAAAGTGCGTTTTCAAGTTTTATTTCTTGAGTTTTTAGAGAAAAATCCTGCATATTGCCTAAATATTGAAATTCACGAGTTAATTATTTCTTTTCAAATTATGAAAAAACTTTCCCTGCTTTTAGTGCTTTTTCTTTTTAGCTGTCAATCAATTAGCAAAAAGATTGAATTGCCGGAAATCCTGAAACCAGCTGAACAGCCAGCTCCTGTTGAAACACATCAACAATTTGAATCTCGCGATTTAGCTGTTGAACAAGCGCAATTAAAAAAAGTGCAAGTGGCATTATTTTTACCATTTTCGGGAAAGAATAAAGAACTAGGCTGGAGCTTATTTAACGCCGCAACTTTGTCATTATTTGACAATGATCCAAATCATAATATTGAGTTGGTTTTGATTGATTCCAAAGAAACGCCGCAAGAAGCCGCCAAAGCTTTTAAAGAAGTTATTGATCGCAAAATAAAAGTTGTAATCGGGCCAATTTTCAGCACTTCAGTTGAGGCAATTGAAAAAGATGCTAAAGCCAATAAAATCACCGTAATTTCGCTTTCCAACAATCAACAATTAATGGGGAAAATTAACAGCGACGGCGGAATTTTTATCGCCGGAATGTTGCCTGAAACCCAGATTGATAAAATCGTGAGTTACAGTTTACAAAAAGCTAAATTCAGTTTCGCGATTATCGCGCCAAATAATCAATATGGCCAAACCATGAATGGCTTATTCAAGAAAATGGTGAAAAACCGCGATGGCGATTTTATTACTTCCGAATTTTATGATCCAAGCGGCAAGGATTTAGATCGCGCTGTTAATCGCGTGATTAATTCATTTTCAATTTCACCGCGTTTAAAAAATAAAAAAGATGCTGTTATTACCGAATCGGATCGCACTTATCCTAAAGTTATAATCATTCCAGAATCAGGAAAAACTTTATCCAAAATTGCAGCTTCAATTAAACAGCAAAATAAAGATGAGAGAGAATTCCAGATTGTCGGCACCAGCCAATGGGATGATGTTTCAACGTTAAATGATTTTAACCTTGTGGGCGCGTGGTTTCCGGCTCCGGAAAATGAAAAATTCCGTAGTTTTGAAAAAGCTTATTACCAAACTTACAATAAATTCCCGCCAAGAATTTCTTCGATTATTTATGATTCAGTTTCAGTTGTAGCAGAATTATCAGGCCGCAAAAAAGGCGAAGCGCCGATGGTTGGTGATTTTACGAATTATAGCAAATCTTCGAAAAATGGTTTTGATGGAATTGACGGTTTGTTTAGATATTTACCGAATGGTTTGGTGCAAAGAAATTTAGCGGTTTTGAAAGTTGGAAATGGCCGCTTTGAAACTATCGACAAACCGGTTGAGCAGTTTTTGAAATATTAAATTTTTCTATCACAAAGAAAAAAATCTCAGGTCATCGAGCAAAGGCCGATAGGCCGTCGTCGACGCACTTCGTGCTTTGCTCGATGACCTAAAATCTTTTCTTTGCGATTTAAGCCTATTAAAAATGACCAATAACACAAAAAACTTCCTCTCCCTAATTCTCCTCGCCTCACTTTGGGGCCCGTCATTTTTATTCATCAAAGTCGCCATCACTCATATTCCCCCAATCGCCCTCACCGCTTTTCGTGTGGGTCTTGGCTCATTAATGCTTTACGCTTTACTTCAATTCAAAAACATCAAACTTCCAAACCTAAAACCAATCTGGAAACATTTCAGCATCGCCGCTTTATTACAAAGCGCAGTTCCATTCACACTTTTTTCAATCGGTGAAAAAACAATCGACAGCTCACTTGCCGCAATCATCTGTGGTTCTGCGCCTTTATTCACACTAGTTCTAGCTCATTTTACAACTCATGATGATAAATTTACTAAAACTAAATTAATCGGCGCCAGCGCTGGTTTTTTCGGACTTTTTATTTTAATCGCACCTGCTTTATTCAAAGCTGAAGCAACAATTATCGGAATGCTTGAAGTCATGATCGGTGCGCTTTGCTATGCGGGAGGATTTGTATATGTCAAAAAATTCATCAATCTCAGTAAACTTGAACCGCTTACAGTTCCAACGCTGCAACTATTTTTCTCATTTTTATTTTTGCTTCCGACTTCGCTAATTTTTGAAGATTTATCCGGAATTAAAGATGCAAGTTTGCCAGCAATTTTATCGGCATTTTCTTTGGCGTTTTTTGGCTCGGCCGTTGCATTTACAGTTTATTATAAAATTCTAAAAGCCACGAGCGCCACTTATTTATCGATGGTAAATTATATTGTACCGGTTTTTGGAGCAGTTTTGGGAGTGATTATTTTGGGAGAAAAATTAGCCTGGAATAGTTACGTCGGATGCGCATTGATTCTAGTTGGAGTTATGATTGCGAATGGGATTATTCGGTTTCCCACAACAAGACAAAAAATAAATTTACCGCTTTAAAATCGAGCTAGCATCTCGACGACGCTTCGCTTTGCTCGATGACCTAAAATAAGGAAGTCGCGAAGAAAAAAAATTAGGT
>JAZKII010000053.1:0-3402 GCA_040384945.1 Pseudomonadota bacterium | reverse complement strand
GTTGCAAGATCGAGCTAGCATCTCGACGACGCACTTCGTGCTTTGCTCGATGACCGGAAAACTTTTATCGCGTTCTAAAAAATTCTTGAATTTCCTCTTCTTCAAATCTTGCGCCAAATTTTTGAATAATTTTCGCCGCAATTAAATTTCCAAAATGTGCTGCTTCTTCAAGTTCAAAATCATTAACCAAGCCATATAAAAAGCCGGCGGCAAATGCATCACCAGCGCCAGTTGTATCAACCAATTGCGAAATTTTTTGGGCCGGGCTCAAAAAAGATTTTCCATCAACAAAAACTTCACAACCTTTTTCAGCTTTTGTAATAATAGCGATTAATTTTTCATTACGCGAAAATAGTTCTGCTAAATTTCCTGAAAGCTGCAAAGCCTCGGATTCATTGGCAAAAAGAATATCTAAATCATTTTCAATAATGTTCAAAAAATCTGCTTTGTGACGCGAAACGCAAAAAGAATCAGATAAAGAAAATGCCACTTTTACATTATTTTTCTTGGCTAATTTTATCGCTTTTTTCAATGCTTTAATCGTATTTGGCGCATCCCATAAATATCCTTCTAAATATAGAATTGACGCACCTTCAAAAGCTTTTTCATCAATATCATTTTCAGTAATTTCGGAAGCGCAGCCCAGAAAAGTGCACATGGTTCTTTGTGCGTCTGGCGTTACTAAAATAAATGATTTTGCTGAAAGGTCAGGGTGAGTTTCATTACTCACAAATTCCGCGCCGCTTTTGGTGATTTCGCTGATATATTTTTGACCAAATTCATCATTACCGACTTTGCCGATGAATGATGCCACACAACCAAGCTGTGAAAGGGCTGCGATAGTATTTCCAACTGATCCACCGGAAGTGATTTTTTCTGATTTTAACTCGGCGAGTTTTTGAGTTGTGTTGTTATCTATTAATGACATTGAGTTTTTTACCAAGCCATGTTGGGCTAAAAAATCATCATCAATTTTACACAAAACATCAACGATTGCATTGCCGATTCCGAGGATTTTATTCATAAATATTTTAGCTGATTACAATTTTAAAAAATTTCTTTTTTCCAACTGACAAGTCAAAACTATCAGTATTAGAAATTGAGTGCGAAACATCTAAAACCGCTTCACCATTGATTTTAATCGCTTTTCCCTCAATCAATTTTTTCGCCGCACCTTTTGATTCCGCAGCGCCAATTTCAAAAATAATATCGACTAATTTTTTAGTTTTTTCTTCACCCAAAGAAATTTCTTTCTCTTCAAAAGCGGCAGTATTTTTTGCCACAAAAATTTCGCGCGCTTTTTGCAAAACTTCATTGGCAGTTTTTTCACCGTGACAAATTTTAGTTGCTTCAAAAGCCAGAATTTCCTTGGCCTTGTTGATTTCCTGATCTTTTAATTTTTCTAAGTTTTCAATTTCCGAAATTTCTAAATCAGTAAAAAGACGCAAAAATTTTCCAACATCCGCATCGTGAGTATTTCTAAAATATTGAAAATATTCAAAAGCCGGCAACATCGTTTCATCAATCCAAACCGCGCCATCAGCGGTTTTACCCATTTTTTTACCGTCTGCTGTTGTAAGAAGAGGTGAGGTTAATCCGAAAACAGAATTAATATTTTTATCTATAACATTTGCTATTTTAGCTAACTGATTTGTCTCAGATCCAATTCTGCGCGTGAGTTCAACACCATTAACAATATTTCCCCATTGATCGGAACCGCCGATTTGTAAGCGGCAATTAAGTTTTTTATTCAGCTCATAAAAATCATAAGCTTGTAAAATCATGTAATTAAATTCTAAAAAACTTAAGGGCTGCTCACGCTCTAAACGTGCTTTTACTGAATCGAAAGTCAGCATGCGATTGATTGAAAAATGGCGGCCAACGTTGCGTAGAAACTCCAGATAATTTATGTCTTTAAGCCAATCATCATTATTGACCATTATCGCGGCGTTCTTGCCTTCGAAGCTGATAAATTTTTCTAAAGTCTTTTTGATTCCGGCTAAATTTTCTTGGATTTTTTCTTCAGTTAAAACTTGGCGTGCTTCATCTTTTCCACTGGGATCGCCGATTTTAGTGGTTCCACCGCCGAGTAAAACTATCGGTCTGTGGCCATGTTTTTGTAAAAGGCGTAAAATCATGATTTGGATTAGGCTGCCGGCGTGCAGTGATTTCGCGGTGCAATCGAAGCCAATGTAAGCTGTGAGTGATTCTTTCGCCATTAATTCATCAAGTTCAGCGGCGTGGGTGGTTTGAGCAAAAAATCCGCGCGAGGAAAATTCTTTTAAAAATTCTGATTTGAAATTCATTTTGGGAAGTTATGTTTAGGAATATTAAACAATTTACCACAACCCCCCAACCCCCCTTATCAGGTGGGCTTAATCCGAGTTCGATCTCAAAGCCCCCCTGATAAGGGGGGTTGGGGGGTTGTGGTACTAAATAAATATTATCCAAACCGCGCCCCAATTAAGCAATCCATTTTTGAAATGAATATTGAAGAAAAGCAGAATGTAACATCGCAATGGTTCAAAAACCTGCGCGATAAAATTTGTGCGGAATTTGAAAAAATTGAAGTTGAATTTAACCCAGAAAATCCCGGAAAATTCGTCAGGAAAAACTGGGAACGCCCAGATAAATCGGGCGATGGCGGCTTTGGTGAAATGTCTTTGATGAAAGGAAATGTTTTTGAAAAAGTTGGTGTAAATTTTTCCAAAGTTTACGGTGAATTTAGTGAAGAATTTAGAAAACAAATTCCTGGTGCGGCGGAAACTGGAAAATTTTGGGCCAGTGGAATTTCGTTAGTTGCACATATGAAATCGCCTTTAGTTCCGGCGG
This sequence comes from Pseudomonadota bacterium, assembly GCA_040384945.1. GTDB lineage: Bacteria > Pseudomonadota > Alphaproteobacteria > Rickettsiales > UBA1997 > UBA2645. The sequence continues at coordinate 570 of JAZKII010000053.1, read as the reverse complement.
TTCACATGAATACACGTTTTATTTGTACTGAAAAAAACTGGTTTGGTGGTGGGTCAGATTTAAACCCGATTTTTGAAGTTGCGCAAGATACGGCAGATTTTTACGCCGCTTTTAAAAAAGTTTGCGATGAGGCTGATCCCAGCTATCACGAAAAATTCAAAAAATGGTGTGATGAATATTTTTTTATAAAACATCGCGGAGTCGCGCGTGGCGTGGGTGGAATCTTTTATGACAATTTAAATAGCGGTGATTTTGAAAAAGATTTTTCTTTCACCCGCAATGTTGGGCTGGCTTTTTTAGAAATTTTTCCAAAACTGGTGCGACGCCACATGATGGAAAAATGGAATGATGAGCAACGTGAAGAGCAGCTTAGAAAACGCGGGCTTTACGCCGAATTCAATTTAGTTTACGATCGTGGTACAAAATTTGGTTTAATGACCGGAGGCAATGTGGAAGCAATTCTGATGTCGCTTCCGCCACTTGCTAAATGGGATTGAGGTTTTTAGGTCATCGAGCAAAGCACGAAGTGCGTCGTCGAGATGCTAGCTGGATGATCACGCCTAGCATCTC
>JAZKII010000052.1:0-4665 GCA_040384945.1 Pseudomonadota bacterium | reverse complement strand
AAAAATTGGGGGCGTCAGGGGGGAAATTAGCACCCCATTTTTTTCATTATGCCATGAATGTAATCCGTTTCATGGATTGCCGCGCTTCGCTCGCAATGACGCATGAAAGAATAACCTACTTCTTCCTTCCCACCATCTTCTCCAAGTCATGAAGCGCGCCGCTTAGATTATCCACGCCGCTTTCTTCCAAAAATGCGACCAGCGATTTATTCACTTTCTTGAAAAGGCCGACTTCTTTATTCAAACTTATAATTCCATAAGCATTAAGTTTTACGCCATCGGGAAAAGTAAGTTTTATCTCACCTAAATTTTCGCGATTATATTCTTTAAGCTTATGAACTAAGTCCGATGCTTTTTCTGCAACCCAAGAAGTGGTGAAAAAATTATTTCTTATTTTCTGATATTTTTTAATCACAACAATCGCGTTAGCACTTTTATTTTCTTCGGCAATTTTTAGCGCACTGTCTATTTTATCTGCGCCCCAGGAAAGTAAAATTTCGACCATTTCATCATAATTAGATTTTGCTGCGAACTCAAGAGCAGTAAGGCCGAAAGTCGTTTCTTTATCCTTGTCAATTCCGGCTCTTAAAAGCGCTACAGCAATATCTTTAAAATTCTTAACTGCGGCATAATGAAGCGCTGTCATTTTGTGATTATCTTCTGTGGTTTGGCCATTTTTTTCAGCGCCAAGTGAAAGCATGTAATCCACAATTTCTACATGACCAAATTCTGCGCCAATCATTAAAGGCGTGAGGTTGAAAGAGGTTTTAACTTCTTTGTCAACTCCGGCTTCAATCAAAGCTTTAAGAACTTCAAGATGTCCGAACTGCGCTGCATAATGCGCCGGAACCCATCTGCGATATGAGGCGGAAGCTGCGGGATTTCTATCAGCACCATTTGCAATCAAAGCACGAACCACAGCAATATTGCCGTTTTGCGCCGCATAATGAAGTGGTGTGTAAGCATTATCATTTCTGATATCGCGATAATTTGGATCAATTTCCGCAGCGATTTTTAGAATTTTTTCGAGCTGAATTGAATCACCAAATTTGGCTGCCAAATGCAGAATTGAACTGTGAGTTTGGCCAAATTTGAAATCGAGTAAACTTTTTTTGGTTTCAAGATCTGATCCTTCAATTTCACTTACAAAAGCCGCAAGTGCAGTTTTAATTTCAACAGTTTCTGTTGCTGTAACTCGTGCCAACATTCTGTCGGCATTTTTATCCAGAATTTCTTTAATTTGTTCGGGTTGCATTTTTGATTTTATTAAATTTTTAAGAATTATCTACCGCGAGAATGTTGCCTTCCAGCCTCACGCTCTTTGGCTTCGATCATACTTGCCCAGAAACCTTTATCACCGCGTTTATTTAAAATTTGCGCTGACTGGATTAAGTAAGTTAATTTTTGACCAAGAATCATTGATGTCCAAAAACCAACCGGTTTTACGATATCAACTATATTTACTTCACTTAATTCGTGCCTCGCCTGCTCTTGCTCCAATGATGGAATTATTTCGTAACTTCCACTTTGCGGCCCGCGCTCTTTCATTTCTGCTTTCACCTGCGAATGAGCGCGCGGAATTTCGGCCTTCACTTTCATTAATTCTTCATCTTCTTTAATGAAGTTTTTTTTCGCTGAAGGCAGTTTGCTTTTACTGAATTCTTTGAGGGCGAGATAACGTTTATAAGCTTGATTTAACAGAAAGGATAAAATTATCCGTGTCAGCAGAATCAAGCAGAAGACCGTGATAAAAATCACAATCAAAATAGGCAAAGAATTTTTTACAGTTAGAAACGAGTCGATATTCATCATCTCAAATCCTTACATGTTTCTTTCATTTTTGAATAGGCCTGAACAAAACCAATTAAAGAATAAGTATCAGTTGCAATCTTACCATCGCGCGCCACACCGCTTACGACCAGATCGTCATGTTTTTGCATTTCTTTAATGACATCAATATCATCATTTTTGTCATTGGCCCAAGCCAGGGTTGTGTAAGGAAAAAGATAGAATTTTTTGGAACCAAAAGAAATTTCGACATCCGATTTTTTATTATAGATAAAACCGGAAGAAACGCTGATTTCATCAGCATCATTTTCAATATTGGTAACTAAGAAAAACGGCTCGCCTCTTTTGTCAGAATTACCGTCACGTTTTATTGGCAATGAAGCCACGTAACAAACGGTTTTATCGCCCCTTTCGGTTTTAAAAACATTCCAATCCTGGAATTTGGCTTGGAGCTCTTGAGCCTGAAGATCAAAAGCAATAAACAGAGATATTATAAGTAATTTTGTAAATTTCATAACTTGACTTTTTTTTGGGTCAGAAATATTTTGCCCGCTTCATTTTTAGAGCCTTGCTAATCAAGCTTTCATATAAGTTTTAAAAATCAGCTTAAAGCACCACAAAATCACAAGCCTTTTTAAAAAATCCAACAAATTTTCAAATGTCTGGTCAAACTCAAGTAATTCACGAAAACGTTGCGCCTAATTCTGCCATTGAGGTAATTGAGGTTACAACGCACGAAACCGCTAAACACAATCCTTTGGCGCAATTTGAAGTTCACAAAATTTTCGATTTGCATATCGGAAAATTTGACATCAGCTTCACCAACTCTGCGCTTTACATGGTGATTGCCACCTTTATTGCGATCGCATTCATGCTTTTTGCTACCAGAAAAAAATCTTTAATTCCTTCAAAAATCCAAGTTATTGCTGAATCAATTTACAATTTCGTTTTTGACATCATCAAAGGCACAATCGGTGACGAAGGAACTAAATTTTTCCCACTGGTTTTCAGTTTATTTTTCTTCATTTTGATGTGCAATTTGTTGGGCATGACACCTTACAGTTTCACTTCCACCAGCCAAATCGCGGTGACACTTTCTCTGGCGATGCTGGCATTTGTAACCATCACAATTTTCGCAATTGCGCGTAACGGATTTTTCGGATTTTTACACATGTTTTTACCAAGCGGCGTGCCGCTTTGGATGGCTCCTGTCATTTTCGCAATTGAGTTTTTCTCATTCTTAATTCGCCCAGTTACACTTTCAGTTCGTCTTTTTGCCAACATGGTTGCAGGTCACGTATTACTTAAAGTTGTGGCCGGTTTCATCATTTCACTGGGCGTGATTTTTGGAACTCTACCTTTCTTATTCAGCATTATCATGACTGGTTTCGAATTATTCGTTGCAGTTCTACAAGCATATATTTTTGCAATCTTGGTCTGCGCTTATTTGGGCGAAGCAACGAGAGAGCATTAATACCAACATTTGGCTATTCCTGCGGGCCAAATAATTCCCGATCAATGGGTTTTTTGCAGGGTCTTAATAAATAGGTAAAACATGGAAGAAGTAGTAGTTAATTATACCGCGTTCAAATATATCGGCGTTGGTTTGTGCTCAATCGGTATGGCTGGTGCAGCTATTGCAATTGGAAATATCTTCGGATCTTTCTTCAATTCAATCGCAAGAAATCCATCTGCCGCTCCTAAATTGGAAAAATATATCTATATCGCTGCTGGTCTTGCAGAAGCTATGGGTATCTTCGCCGTACTTTTGGCGTTCCTTGTTATGTTCTCATAATTCAAATTGAATCGCTTTGGAGAAAGAAATTTTTCCAAAGCGGTTTTATTAAAAAAGATTTTTAAAAAATGCCTCAGTTAGATATTTCAACTTATATCCCGCAAATTTTCTGGTTTTTAATTTGCTTCGCAGTGCTTTACACCTTTGTTGCCTGCATCATTTTGCCAAGAATTACCAATATTCTCAAAGAAAGAAAACAAGTGATTGACGCTGATCTTTCTTCAGCTCACGAGCTAGATAGCAAAATTCACGATCTTCAAATCAAGACTGAAAAATTAAGAAGAGAAGCGCATCATCAATATCAAACCAAGCTTGATGAAACCATTAAAGCTGCGGCTAAAGAAAGAGAAAATTTAATCGAAGATCTGAAAGAAAAAATTGACCAAACTGCCAAAAAATCACGTCAGGAATTGCATGCTTTTATTGAAAAAACCAATGCTCAAAGCGAAACCGCAGTGAAAAATCTGGTTCAAAAAATTAAAGAGAAATTTTTATCTCGCGCAAATTAAATCACTAAAAAAGGAAAAAAATGTTAAACGAAAAATTCTGGTTAGCGATTGCCTTCACTGCTTTCGTTCTACTTATCATCAAATATGTAAACCCAAAAATTTCTAAAGCTTTGGGCGATAAATCCAAATCAATTGCGGAAGAAATTTTAGCGGCAAAAGAAATGAAAGAAAAAGCGATTCAACTTTTGGCTAAAGCTGAAAAATATCAAAAAGAATCGGAAAGCTATTCTCAGAAATTGATGAAAGATGCGCAAGATGAAGCGCAAAAATATGCGGCAGAATCTAAGCAAATGATTGAATCAGAAATTGCTAAAAAAACTGCAGCTGCGGTGAATCGCATTCAAATTGAAGAAGCTTCCGCAATTCGCGAAATTAAATCTAAAATCGTTGCGTCGGCAATTGCTAATTTATCTGAAAATATCAGCAAAGAATTAACATCAGCAAATCACGAGCAATTATTTGCTCAAGCGATGCAGGATTTGGAAAAAACTGTTTAAAAATTTCAGGTCATCGAGCAAAGCACGAAGTGCGTCGTCGAGATGCTAGTTCGATTTTGCAACATCCAGCCAGCAT
>JAZKII010000051.1:11635-16758 GCA_040384945.1 Pseudomonadota bacterium | reverse complement strand
ACGGCCTAACGGCCTTTGCTCGATGACCTGAAATATATCTCAACAAAACTAAACAAAAACTATGAAAACAAACGCAAACTCACTTCGCGTGGGCAACGTCATCGAATTTCAAAACCAACTTTGGACCGTTCTTAAACGTGATCACGTAAAACCAGGCAAAGGCGGCGCATATATTCAAATTGAAATGAAAAATATCGTTACCGGCAATAAAACCAACACTCGCTACAATTCCAGCGAAGATGTTGATGTCGCTTTTGTTGAACAAAAAAATTATCAATTCCAATATTTCGACCAAAATGAATTAGTCGCGATGGATATGGAAAATTTTGAAACCGTACAATTTCCTAAAGAATTAGTTGGCGAACCTTTGCCCTTCTTGCAAGAAGGCATGAATATCCGCGTTGAATATTGTAATGATAAAGCAATTTCAATTGCTCTTCCTGAACAAGTAATCGGCGTCGTTGAACAAGCTGACGCAGTTGTTAAAGGCCAAACTGCTTCTGCTTCATATAAACCGGCGATTTTGCAAAATGGCGTTCGCGTATTGGTTCCACCATTCATTTCAACTGGGGAAGAAATTATTGTCAGAACTGAAGATTTTACATATGTCAGCAGAGCAAAACCACATAGTTAGGTTTGTCAAAATGAGCGGGGTCGGCAACGACTTCGTCATTTTTGATGCCCGCAAAACTGAAATAAATTTAAGCGCCGATCAAATCGTTAAAATTTCCAATCGCAAAAATATTGGCTGCGACCAATTAATTGTGATTAGAAATGCGCCGGAAGCTGATTGCTTGATGGAAATTTATAATTCGGATGGATCACTCTCCGGAGCATGCGGAAATGCCACTAGATGCGTTGCTTCAATTTTAATGAAAGATTCCACTTCCGATTCAATTAAAATCAAAACTGCCGCCGGAATTTTAAAATGCTGGCGCGAAGCTAACGGCTTAATTTCAGTTAATATGGGAATTCCCAATTTTGATTGGCAAAAAATTCCTCTTTCTCACGAAGCAGATTCCCAAAAAATTTCCCTTTTTGATTTTGAATTTGCCTGCACCAATGTTGGCAATCCTCACGCGGTGACGTTTATTTCAAATCCACTTTCTGATGAAAAGTTTTTTGATGTCGGCCCGAAAGTTGAAACCAATTCTATTTTTCCTAAAAAAACCAATGTTGAATTTGCCCAGGTTTTATCTGATGATTTAATTGAAGTCAGAGTTTGGGAACGCGGCGCTGGTGAAACTTTAGCCTGTGGTTCCGGAGCTTGCGCAGTTGCGATTTTAGCGATTAGGAAAGGCTTGGTTAAAAATAATAAAGTTACGATTCGCTTTAAAGGCGGAGATTTGCATATTGAATGGAATGGCGATGGAACTTCCGTTGTGATGACTGGTGGCTATGAAAAGATTTTTGATGGGGTGATTGATGAAGGGTTTTTACGGTAAATAACTTTTAATTCGAATCTAGAGCAGGACGGGATTTGCAATCTCGTCCTCACGTTCATGTAAATTAATTGAACTGAAAATGTGGACTGGGTTACAAACCCAGTCCAGCGCGGGTTTTTGGATAGTCACTTAATTAGTTAGAGATAATTTTATACATCGTAAAACCCCCCAACCCCCCTTAACAGGGGGGCTTTAGACCGAACTCGGAGAAAAAGCCCCCCTGTTAAGGGGGGTTGGGGGGTTTTGCGATGTTCTATTTAAGCATCTATTTTTTGCCTTTTATATTTTCTTCACATGATAAAAACATTTCTCACCCTAACCCTCATCCTTTTCTCCCTCTCCGCTTCCGCTCTTTCCCCAGAAGCAAGACTACCCGACGAAGCCCAAGAACAACGCGCCATGCAGCTTTTCTTAGAAGTACGTTGCCTAATCTGCGGCGGGCAAGTTATTGAGAATTCAAATACGGAATTTTCTTACGAGATGAGAAAGTTAATCCGCCAGAAAATTTCTAGCGGATTAACCAATGAGGAAATTAAAACCGAATTAGTAAAAGAATTCGGCGAAGATATTCTTACCGACGCTAATCAAAAAACCGGCCGGTTTTATTTATGGTAGTTTTTATTATAATCTACTACCACCAGCAGCATTAGAATTATTTCTAAGTTGGTTACGTCTCTCAGCAGAACTCAGAGATTTTCCACTTCCACTTGCAACACTTTTTCCGCTACTATCTGACACTTGCAACCGTCTCTCAGCACTATTTTTTAAAGAAGAACTTGGTGTCTTAGAGTCTTCTTGTTTATCCTGATTACCTTTCTGATTGGTTGCTAATGATGAAACCACCTCAAATAAAGGAAAATTCTTTGCAGCTTTACCTTCTTCTATTTGTTCTAATTCTTGACCAATTTTACCAATATGAATATTGTTCTCTCCATCCACTTTAACGGAATATTCACCAACATTACGCACAGTACTAACAACGTAAGTCTTGCCCAAATAACCCTTTAGAACGTCACCTGCTGAAGAAGCTGGAGAAGCTGGAGAAGTTGAAGAAGAAATTCCTCCAAACTTCATCCCAAAATCTCTTAGGGTAAGAGGTGAAGCTGTTCTAAAAGTAAACATGGAAGAAGGTTGTGCTTCAGATGTTCTTGCAGCTGCTACAGAATCCAATACTGCAGTAATGAATCCTGATACTTGTCCTGATTTTATTGATGAAGGAAAACTACTAGTAGTATGCGCGTTAGTTGCCCCAACTTGAGCAATAGCAACACCACCATTAATACCCAATGATACTTTATAATTTTTATCGTTATAAGTAACTCTAGCTATTTCCATATATTCACTTTTTTCACCTTTAATTCCCGAAGATTGGTTAAATTTTGGGTTTTTTATATCAAGCGCAACCTTTTTGATAAAATTATCAAAGTCTGTTTTGTCAGAAGCTGCTTTTTCTGCTTTTATTTGTTCAGAAGTTAATTTTACTGAAGATCCAACAATAAGTGATTTTAAATCAATCTCTAATTTAGAAGTTTCTTCAGGAGTAAATTGAGCCTTTCTTCCACCTCCCAAAAGTCTATCCATAGAACGAACTACATTACCCATTCTTGCACCTAAGTTAGTTCTAGTTTCTTTAACGCTACCTTCTGGATGAACAGCTTTAGAAGGTTTAGAAAATACCTCACCTACTGCGCCAGTACCGATTCCCAGAGTACGACAAACACCACCTACAATTCCTGTGACTGCTGAAGTAAGAAGCAATCCTCCGCAAGGAACAATATTAGATATTCCACCTTCCGACCATTTTTTACCTGCATAGCTAGACAAATTTTTGGATAGATTAAGTAAAAGATCTCCAACTCCATGTGTGATAAAGCTGACTCCTTTTAAGACTACAGAAGGTACAAAAGTTACAGGTCTAATAATGAATGCATTTACCACATTATTTGGCCCCTTCCAGCTCCATAAACCTTGAGCAGCATTTATTTCTTCTTTTTCTTGTAATTTTTTAGAAGAATCTTCAAAGCCAACACTATACTTTCTTGCAGTCTCTGGAGCGAAATAAGAAACTAAATTGCCACGCTTCATACCAAAGGCAGCAAAATCATACATTCCTTGATTTACTGTTGATGCAACACTTGACCCTGGAATTCCCATCCATCTAAGCGGAGTAGTAACAAGGGCATCCATAGTTGTAGCTGCTAGACCAACTACAGCAGGAGTAATACCAAACCCTCCTGTTAAGAGAGCTACAGTAGTTTTTATAGTCTCATCTTTGTTCTCTACAATTCTTTGAGCCAAACTAGCATCTTTTACTCTAGAAATTACTTTATCTGCTTTTGTACTATTAAGAATTTCATCAGCAAAAAAGAATGGAGTAAATTTAGAATTTTCCCTGCTATTTGCCTCAATCAGTACTACATATTTTCCATTAAAATTAGTGTTGTTTCCTACATCACTTAATGGAGGAGTTGTATATGCATACCATTTATTCGGAGTTGTATGTAAATTCCGTTCACTCTTTTTTTGATCCTCTAGAATTGGACTACCATGTTCATCAAAACCAGTAACAAAAGCTGCCTTAGGATTTAATATTCCTTTTTTATCAGAATGTTTAAAACTATTCATTTTACTGCAAAATGCAGCAGCTTGGTCTGCATTCTCAAAGGCAACATAAAGTTCAGCACTTTCAGATTTTGCTTTAGCTTCAATCCCAACAGCAGATCTTAACTCTGGAACCAAATCCATTGCTGGATTATTGTCATCATTTAAATCAAATAAACTTTCTGCTACTTTAGATACCAACTCAATTCGGTCTTTATCTGTATGTAGAACAGTTGAAGATTTTACACCCTTATCAACTCTCTCTACTTTTGCTGTCTTGCTTGCAAGATCATCAATGGTGATAGTATATAAAGCTAGCTTTTCATCTATTGTATCCTGCTCACTTTCTGCCGACTTTCTTTTACCTACAAATTCTCCGTGTTTAATTTCTTCAACTACTTCTTGAAGAGTAGCTTCAAGATCGGAATTTAGAATTTTATTTCTAGCTCTATCAGCAAGTAATGTCTGACCACCAGCTTTCAGAACATCCGTTGTCAGATTTAATTTTAGAGCACTAATCTCGTCTTGTAGCATTGGTAAGCGAGTATCATAAGCATATTTTTGATCAGCTGCTATTCTGAAACTATTCGTTAAAGTAGTAGTAGTAGTAGTAGTAGTATCTTGTGAAGCTAATTTTGCTTCATTCAATTGTTCTGCAAGTTCATTCACTTGTTTTTGTAATATAGAAATTTGACTTTCTACATTTTCTCTCTCTGTTTCTTTTACAAGTAACTGAGCATCCTGGGTTATTATACGACCTTCTGCCGCTTCTTTTGCAATTCTAGCAGCATCAGCCAAAGTAACATCCTTGCCTGTCAAAAATGTTTCAACTGCCTTGTAACCACCAGATATAAAATGCTCTTCAGCTATTTTATCAGTTATGGCAGCCAAAACACCTTCATACTGAATTCTATTTCGTTCTGCCGCATCCACAGCCTCAGCTAAAGCTAGATCCACTGGCACTGCTGGCCCTGCTACTGGTGTAGCTGGAGTTAATGCAGCGGCTAAATTACCTTGTTCACGAATTCTATTTCGTTCTGCCGCATCCACAGCCTCAGCTAAAGCTAGATCCACTGG
>JAZKII010000051.1:0-11535 GCA_040384945.1 Pseudomonadota bacterium | reverse complement strand
CCCCGTCAAACCATTAGCAGCAGCAATAGCAGCCGGTAATGTAGTATCTACAATAGTGTTTAATCTACCTTCTGCTAGTAAAGCCGCCGCAGCCTCTGCCCCCGTCAAACCATTAGCAGCAGCAATAGCAGCCGGTAATGTAGTATCTACAATAATCAGATGCTCGGTACTTAACTCAGTATATCTATCCTCTCTTACCTTAGCTTTATTTCTCCATTTCGTTGCTAATTCTTGAACACCTCTTTCTCCAAATACGTCACGTTGTGTAGATATTGCTTTTACTCTCGCTTCTAAAGCTCCATCTCTATCAAGTCCAGAAGCTTCTGCTGTATTTACCAATTTACTAATTTCAGCCTCTCCATCTTTTAATTCTTTTCTTACCTTACGTAACTGCTCCTCCTCCATATCTACTTTCACTTCTGATTCGCCCTTTCTTCTAGTCTCATTGGCTAAAGCGCTTTCTAATTGTTTTACTCGAGCTGCTTTATGAGGAAGAGTTCTTAAGTACTTAATTTCTCCTTCAAGTCCTGTAGATGCTTTATAAGCTTTTGCAATAGCATCTTCCATTCCTTCTATGACAAGATTTTGAGCTGCAGTACGGTTTAGCGCTGCTTTCAAAATTTCTATTCCTGCTGTTTTCTCTCCAATCTCCGTGATCGCTGCAGCATTCATGCGAGCAGCATTGCTTCTATTACTGTCATACCTCACTACTTGTTCAGCAAGTTCATAGTCAGCGCCATTCAAAGCATTTGATAGAGCATGTATAGTCCCGCTAGCTCCTATTTCTGCAGTAATAGGAACATTAGCAGCAAAGATACGTTGAGCTTCAACTCGTTGTCCAGCTGGTATCTCTTTTCCAGCTAACATATTACTACGTATTTCTCTGATTTCTTTTAATTTATCTTGTAATGCATTTGTTGCAGCAACAATATTAGCATCAGAAACCTTATTTTGACCTCTATCATATAGAAGTGGAAGAATTGCAGTAGCCTCTGCTTGGTTTTCTAGAGCAATTACACTTTTACTTTCTACTTCGCTTATTATCTTAAGTATTTGCGCTATCTTGTCATCTACTACAGATACTATCTCAACAGCTGCTTTAGATCTTGTCATTAAATGAGTTAACAAAACAGAAACTGCGGGAGCGACAGCTCCGGCAGCGGGAGCGGGAGCGGGAGTTACTGCAGCTTCAATTGCAGTTTTAAGATCTTTTTCTGCTGCACTCCATTTTTCTTCAGCTGCCTTTAGATCTTTTCCTGCTGCACTCCATTGATCTTTATCTGCCTTTTCTGTAGCGTTAGCGTTACTTTTCAGATCTTCTTCTGCAGCTAATATTGCATCCTGAGAAGTAATAATTATTATTTCTTGTGCAGCTATCACTTGAGCATTTGCTAGATTTAATCGAGAACCTCCTAAATATGCATCTCTCCATCTTTCAGCTAAAGTTTTTTTAGCTTCTTGGTCAGTAAGTTCTTTAGTTATAATGGCAGTTACCAAAGTAACTTCATCTGCCGTCAAATTATGAGCCGGTACATATCCCGGCATACCCATTAACCCAGAACCTGGTGATGCTCTAGTAACATCATTTACTAATGTAGTTAAGCCAACAACTACAGCAGTTCTTTGTCCTACATCAGCTATATAACCTGTATCACGAATACTATCCGCAGCTTGATTAAAACCTTTGATTCTTAAATAAGCTTCTAAAGCATCTTTTCTTGGACCAGCAGGTTCTACTTTAAGTTCAGGAGCAGCTATTTGTTCTTTTAATTGAGAAACATATAAAGCTACTTCTTTTCTGTTTTCCTCTCTTATAAAACCAACAGTAGTAGTACCAAAAATAGTAGTACCAAGAGTCCTAAGTTCAGTACTAATTGTAGTTAGACTAGCTTGTTTTTCTTCTGCAGCAATTCTCTTTTTTTCTTCAGCATCCGCTAATAATGCATCTCCAATAATTATTTTATTTTGAGCTTCTCTTAACTCATCTGCAGCCAGAGCCGCCACACCTGTATAGCCGCTTATGCTCATTTCTCTTGCTAGAATGACAGCTTTTGCCCTTTTGATAGTTTTTTTAGCGTTATATGCTTCAGATCTAAGACCAATTTCAATATCACGTTTTTTTGCTGTTTTTTCTTTCTCTAAATCTAATGCTTCTGATGTTTTTTTGTAGTCCGCTCTGGATGAGAGTGCATTTACAGAAGCTTTTTTCATCGATTGAATACTTTCTTTAGTAATTTTGGCTGAACGAGTATTTGCTGGACGAGACATAATTAATTAGATTAGTTAGTTAGAGAAAGCGAACCAACAGGTAAGCGTTGGTCATCTTGAAAACCTTTATTATCGATGCAAGCATTTTTATCTAACGATCTAACTCGCGAGACAAGATGTTCAAAAGCTGCATCGAAAAATTGTGAGTTCTTTCGGTGAATTGATTTATTTTTGTGCTGAAAATATTATAGAAGAAAACTGCCGGGATCGCAGCAAATAAGCCGATCGCGGTGGCAAGTAGAGCTTCGGCAATTCCGGGCGCGACTACAGCCAGGCTGGTGTTTTTGGAAATGGCGATGCCTTGAAAACTGCTCATAATTCCCCAAACAGTTCCGAACAATCCGACAAAAGGTGCAGCTGATCCGACGATTGCTAAAAAACTTAAACCTGATTCTAACTTCTGCATTGATTGGTTGGAAGCAACTTGCATCGCGCTCATTAAACGCTCTTTTAGTGAAGATTTTTTTTCTGGCGCATCGTTGATGATTTGTTTGATATTGCTGCTTTTCCATTCTTTCATACAAGCGATGAAGATGCGGGATAATGGGTGATTATCGCTTGTTTTGGCAGCGGTGTAGATATCTTCGAGCATCATAGAACCTTCGAAAACTTCTTCGAATTTATCACTACGATTTTTTAGGATGTGATATTTGATGATTTTGTCAAAAATAATTGTCCAGGACCACATTGAAGCGATGACGAGGATAAGCATAACGATTTGGACGATAATGTCAGCTTGGGAAATTAAAGAAAGAAGAGATAGAGAAGGAACTTTTTCCATGATTTTGTTTGTTGTTTTTAGATGTTGTAGGTTTCGAGCTAGCATCTCGACGACGCTTCGCTTTGCTCGATGACCTAAAGTTTTTTCTTTTCGTCAAGTATAAAAAACTTTAGGTCATCGAGCAAAGCGCTTTAGCGCGTCGTCGAGATGCTAGCTCGATTTATTAATCCTCAATAACCTAGCGCTGGACTGGGTTTGCAACCCAGTCCACATGTTCAGTTCAATTATATTTTGACATGAACGTGAGGACGGGATTACAAATCCCGTCCTGCTCTAGATGCTAGCTCGATTTATTAATCCTCAATAACCTCACGCTTCCCCGAAATATTCGGCGGTGTTATCACCCCTAATTCTTCCATTTTTTCAATCAGGGTTGCTGCTCGATTATAACCAATTCTTAACTGGCGTTGAACGTAACTAATCGAAGCTTTTTTATCGCGGCGCACGATCATCACGGCTTTTGTGTATAAATCGCCGTCATTATTGCCACCGCTTTCATAATCATCGTCGCTTGAAGATGACATTGGAATCGGAACTTCAAATGAAATTTTTTCACCGTCAGAAAATTCTGACAAATCCTGACCTTTAATGTAATTTACAATATTCTCAATTTCCGTGTCCGAACAAAATGGACCATGAACGCGAATCATTTTGCTGCCGCCTGACATATAAATCATGTCGCCTTGGCCTAACAGTTGTTCTGCTCCTTGCACACCTAAAATTGTGCGACTATCGATTCTGGATGTAACTTGGAAAGAAATTCTAGTTGGAAAGTTAGCTTTAATAACACCGGTAATCACGTCAACCGAAGGACGTTGCGTCGCCATAATCAAATGAATCCCCGCAGCACGCGCCATTTGCGCCAAGCGTTGCACCGAATTTTCAATTTCTTTTCCTGCGACCAACATTAAATCGGCCATTTCATCCACAATCACCACGATGAAAGGCAGTTTTTTCGGCTCAAATTCAATCTCTTCAATAATCGGCTGACCGGTTGAAGGATCATAACCGGTTTGCACTTTGCGCGATAATTTTTCATTGGAAATAATCGCCTTTTCCGCCTTCTCATTATATCCAGCGATATTTCTGACAGCAAAACTTGACATTAAACGATAACGTTCTTCCATTTCCGCAACCACCCATTTTAGCGCAATCACAGCTTTTCCCGGCTCAGTTACAACCGGAGCGAGCAAATGTGGAATGCCATCATAAATTGAAAGCTCCAACATTTTCGGGTCGATCATGATAAATTTACATTCATCGGGACGCAGTTTGTAAAGCAGCGACAAAATCATCACGTTTAAACCCACAGATTTTCCTGAACCTGTAGTTCCCGCAATCAATAAATGCGGCATTTTAGCTAAATCGGCAATCATGGTTTCGCCGCCAATATCTTTTCCTAAAATTATCGGTAGGAAATTTTGGGTGAATTTGTAATCTTTACTTTCAATCAATTCGCGGAAGAAAATCATTTCGCGTTTCGGATTTGGCAATTCAATTCCGATTGAAGTTTTTCCGGGAACAACTGCAATACGCGCAGAAACGGCGCTCATTGAACGAGCGATGTCATCGGCCAAACCAATCACGCGCGAGGCTTTGGTTCCCGCGGCCGGTTCAAATTCATGTAAAGTTACAACCGGGCCGACTTTAGCGCCGAGCGAAGTTCCGTAAACGCCAAAATCTTCCAAAACTTTTAACAGCATTTTGGATTGGCTGTCCACCAAATCGCGGCTGATTTTTTTATCTTTATTTTCCGCAGAACGATCGGTTAATAAATCGGCAATCGGCAATTGGTAATTTGATTTTTTCGGGCGTGTTGGTTTTTTGGTTTTACTGCTGGTTTTTAATTTTTGTTTTAAACTGTCGAGAGTTTCTTCTTCCTCAACTTCTTTTGCTTCCTGCGTGATTTCAACGATTGGATCCGGTTTTTTTCTAGGTTGAAATTCTACAGTTTGTTTTTCAAAAGATTTTGCCACTTGTTCAAACAAATAACGCGCGGTGACGTAGGCGTAGCGGAAAAAATAAATCCAATCGCCAATCGAAATTTCGATAATTATTGAAGTTAAAATAACCGAAAAAAACAAAGCCAGGCCGGAAGTTAAAGCCATCGGTAAATGCGGGATTTTAGCTAGAATGAAACGGCCATTAACGCCGCCAAAACTGTCAAATTCCCACCAGCTTGGTTGCGGTAAAGAAGCGAAAAAAACAGAAAGACAAAGAATGCAAAAAGGTGTGAGAATTATTTTTGGTAATAAATTTCTAATGCCGAAACGGCTGCTCATTTTGGTGCCGATGCTGAAAATTATTAAGCATAAAATAAATGACGAAAGACCGATGAGCTGGAAAGAAAGGTCCGAAATATGCGAGCCAAACGCGCCCATCCAATTATTAATATGATCGTCGGTGGAAACGGTGTTAAAAGATGAATCGTCAGAATTAAAACTTAAAAGTGCTAAAGTATAGGCGAATGAAAAAGCAATCAGGCAAAGCCCGGCAAGACGCAAAATCAGGCGGATAAAAATTTGGATTATTCTTTCTTGAAGCACTTTTGGAAATTTAGTTAAAATTAAAATTGCAGGAAAGAGTCTTTAAATTTTGACGGTGATTTTTGCAATTTTTTTGTTTGGGTTGTTCATAAATATAAAAAACTTCAGGTCGTCGAGCAAAGGCCTTTAGGCCGTCGTCGAGACGCTGGCTGGATGTTGCAACACCGAGCTAGCGTCTCGACGACGCACTTCGTGCTTTGCTCGACGACCTAAAATTATTTTTACGCTTTAACAATAATCTATTGCGGCAATGGAATTACCGGCAAACCTGGTAAAGTCGAAATTGGCGTCACCGGAACTTGCTTAGTATCTTCAGGTTTTGTCGCATCTTTTGGCTGTGCCGCATTAGCCGCATCTTGCTTCGCTTTTTCCAATTGCTGGAAAAATGGCGGAATTAATGAAGTATCTACCGGTTGCGCTGGCTGAATTGGTTGTTGGGGATTTTTACTCGGATCAGTGACGCTATAAGTCGGAGATTGTACCGGCTGCGCTGAAGTTTGAGCCTGTGCTGGAGGTTGCGGAGCCGGAACATTATTTTGCAAATTGTTCAAACCTTGATCGGTAATTTCTCCAGCTTTTTTAGCTAAATTATTTAAAATAGATTCTTCATTAGCTTTTGCTTCCACTTTGCGCTTGGCTTTAGCGGCATCTAAAATCTTTTGCTCTTTCGCCTGCTCTTCATCAAATATTTTTTTATAATCTTTTCTCATCACGCAAGTATCGCCATTCCAGCATCTATTACGGCCGCAATCGCAGCCATAGGCCAAAACTTGCGGACACATTGAGAATCTATCAAATTTGGCATTACATTCATCAATACAACCATTACCAAATTGGCGCCAAACGCCGCGTACTTCTTCGCAAGCCGGACGATCATCAAAAGTTGTGGAGCGGATTGCTTGAGAAAAAGCTTCCGACGCAATAATAAAAAATAAAATGGCAAAAATTTTAAACAACAAATGCGGCGAAGCTTTAAAAAAAGCCGCACCGCATTTATCGAGAATTTTTGCCACAATTTTTATCATGCAAAAGCTAATAATTTTTTTAGCTCATCCGCAATTTTAGTTCCCATTTCGGTACAGGAAACGCGCGCTTCGCCAACATTTGCAATATCTGCAGTTCTAATGCCACGATTGAGAACATTTTCAACGGCTTTTTCAATTGAATCCGCTTCTTTGGCATAACCGAAAGAATATCGAAACATCATTGCTAAACTTAAAATCGTTGCAATTGGATTAGCTAGATTTTTGCCCGCGATGTCTGGAGCTGAACCGTGAATTGGTTCATAAAGTGCAAATTGTTTTCCATCAGCTTGTTTCGCACCAAGTGAGGCTGAAGGCAACATTCCCAAAGATCCGGTTAACATTGAAGCGGTGTCAGATAAAATATCGCCAAACATATTTCCGGTTAACATTACATCAAATTGCTTAGGATTTCTGACTAATTGCATTGAAGCATTATCGACATACATATGTGACAATTCAACTTCAGGATAATATTTATTACCAATTTCAGTCACAACTTCACGCCACATTTCGGTGGTTTCAATTACGTTGGCTTTGTCAATTGAACAAAGTTTTTTGCCACGGATTTGGGCTAAATCAAATGAAACGCGGGCGATTCTTTCAACTTCTTTTGAATTGTAAGTCATAGTGTTGACACCTTGTCTGGAGCCATCAGCCAAAGTTGTAACACCGCGTGGTTCGCCGAAGTAAAGATCTCCCGTAAGTTCGCGAACGATCATAATATCAAGGCCCAAAACGATTTCGCGTTTTAAAGTTGAGCTGTCAGCCAAAGCATTAAAAACTTTTGCCGGACGTAAATTGGCGAAAAGTTCTAATTCTTTTCTGATGCCAAGAAGGCCGCGTTCCGGACGATATTTATATTCAAGAGATTCCCATTTAACTCCACCAACTGCGCCAAGTAAAATCGCATCAGATTTGCGGGCCAGATCAATTGTTTCTTGAGGAAAAGGAGTTCCAACCGTATCAAAAGCAATGCCGCCTAAAAGGGCATTTTCGGTTTCAAATTTTTTGTCGGTATTTTGATTGAAAAATTCGATGATTTTTTTCGCCTGTCCAACAACTTCCGGACCAATGCCATCGCCTTCGATAAGTAATATTTTTTTAGTCATTTTTTTGATTAGATTTAGTTTAGAATATTTTCCAGCTCAGAAAATAATTTTTCTTCAAGCTTCTCGCCCTTAGAATCAAGCCAGTTCTGCGATTTTTCATCAAAAGCAAAATAATCCGCGCCGGTAATTGGCGAAGAATACCAGATTTTTTGTGAGGCCGCGTGACGGTTGATAATGTAAGTTTGAGAAGTTGCTTCGATTATTATTGTTAAAATTCCATCGGAATATTCAACATCGAGTTTGGAATTTTTATCTTTGGTTTCAAGGTTTTCCGCAAGCTCAATTAAAGTTTGTTCGCAGGATTTTAGAAAATCTTTTTCTTGCATGGTTTTTTAATTAAAATTGTTGATCGAGTTTGTTGCTAGTTCTCGCGCTGGACAGGGTTTGTAACCCCGTCCACATTTTCAGTTCAATTATATTTTGACATGAACGTGAGGACGGGATTACAAATCCCGTCCTGCTCAAAATCCTGCTTCCAATTATGCTTAGTTTGGTTAATTAAGGATAAATTTTTTTCATTTCCCAGCCACTGTCACAGCGTTGATAAATCTCGCGTGAATGAATTCGAAACTCGCCTTCCTGCCAAAATTCAATTGCTTTTGGCACTACTCTAAATCCGGACCAGAATGGCGGGCGTGTTACTTCTTGACCGTCAAATTCCTGCGTCACTTTTTTAATTCTTTCTTCAAATTCATTCCATTCCAGCATTTCCTGCGATTGCTTTGAAGCCCAAGCTCCAAGCTGACTACCACGACTTCTTGAAGCAAAATAATCATCCGCTTCCTGCGGTGTAACTTTCTCAACTTTTCCTTCAATACGAATTTGCAAACCTAAAATTCCCCAATAAAAACATAAAGCAACATTGGAGTTTTTCGCTAATTCCGCACCTTTGCGGCTGGTTAAATTTGTAAAAAAACAGAAACCTTTTTCATCAAATTTTTTTAACAAAATCATACGCGATGATGGGCAATTTTCTTCATCAACTGTGGAAAGACACATTGCAGTTGGTTCAACAATTCCAGCTTTTGCTTGCGCTTGCTCAAACCAATTGGCAAATTTTGCGAATGGTTCCGACATTGAAACTTTTTTCATTGGGATTTTAGTTTGAAAATTTTATGAATAGATAAGTGCTAGAAAATTTCTAAAAAAAATTAATTTCCAACTCTTAAAAAAGATGCCGCCATTACTTCGATTATCAGTTCGTATTGCAATAGCTTTTGTGGTGATTTTTTTTGCCGTGCAACCTTATAACTGGTTTTGCCAATTGACACAAAGCTGCAACCCTTTTTCTTTTTCGCACCTGATTCCCAAGAAAAAAGGCAAATTACCAATTACAGTTGACATGCAAGTGACTGATTATCGCAAAGATATTGAATTAACAGTTTTGCAATCTGAAATTAAAACTGTGAGTAATCAGGTAAATAAGGTAGATTATCAGGTTAAAAACCTGACTAATCGCGTTCAATATTTACGCCCGGTTTTACATGTTGAACCAGAAGATTTTAAGGAATATATCGAGTTTTATAATTGCCTTTGCAACAACAGATATAAGGTAAAACCCGGTCAAACGTTAAATCTGCGAATGGAATTTTTATTAAAGGATAATATCAACTACGAACAAAAATTATGGGGCAGTAATTTGGATAATATAACTACACAAATTATAGAATTTAAAATTCGCTACGAGGCAAAATAAAAAAACCTCCAATTTCAAATAAGAAATTGGAGGTTTTTTATAATTATTGAAAAATCTTAAACGCTTCTTTCTTGCTTAGATTCATTAACTTTTTGACCAAAAGTTGCTTTGATGCCAGAAGCTGGAACTTCACGCCTGTGAGGTGGATGATATGCACCATCTGGAATAGAATGATTTCTTTTAGTTATTGCACCCTCTAAAATTCTACTTAGATCACGAGCAGAAACAATAATATCGCCATCGGTCATTATATCACCTTTACCAGAAGTCGGCAAAAGACTTTTTATTACGCCTCTCACAGCTTTTTTAACTATACTCATTTAAAACTTATGGTTGTTATCAATAATGATGAATCAACTTCACCTGTTTTTGTTTCTCTCTATTTTTTCGCAAAGAAAAACTTATCAGGCAAGTCTTAAAATGAATTGATTTAAAATATTTTAAAGAAATTTAAGAATTATTTCTTGACAGCAGCTCTACCTCTTCTTCCACAAAGTTTTACCACCAGCTACATCTTCTAAAATAATATTTTGAGCTAATAAATTATTTCTAATTTCATCAGCTTTCGCGAAATTTTTTTCTAACTTTGCTTGTTTACGCAACTCAATTTGTGAGTTGATAAAATCTTCATCACTTGCAACTTCATCATTTTTTTTCTCAAAAAAATTAACATCGATAAAGCCAAGAAAATCAAGGGTTGCGACAAATTCATTTTTTAAATTTGCATCATTATTCACCTTAATTTCTTTCGCCATTTCATGAAGATGTGATACAACTTTTGAGATGTTTAAATCTTGCGCCAGATTTTCTAAAACAACTTTATTAATTACAGTTTTTTCACTTAAGGCTTTTTTAATTTCTTCTGCATTTGTCGCGAAAACTGCGTAAAATTTTTCAATAGTTTTAGTCGCATCATCCAAACTTTTTTGTGTAAAATCAAAAGGCTTTCTGTAATGAGTTGAAATCAGTAAATATCTAATCACAATACCTGAAATCCCTTGATCCAAAAGATCGCGCACCGTAATAAAATTTTTCAGAGACTTGCTCATTTTTTCACCTTCAACAGTTAAAAAACCATTGTGAATCCAGTAATGTGCGTAATGAGAATTTTGGTTAGCGCAACGACTTTGGGCAATTTCATTTTCATGATGTGGAAATTGCAAATCAGCGCCGCCGCCGTGAATATCAAAATCTGTCCCCAAATATTTTGAACTCATCGCCGAACATTCAATATGCCAACCCGGGCGGCCTTTACCCCACGGGCTTTCAAACACACTGGAAACATCATCATCTTTATTGGCCGGTTTCCATAAAACGAAATCGAGAGGATTTTTTTTGTAAGCAGCAATTTCCACCCGTGAACCTGCCACCATTTCATCAAGATTACGGTTGGAAAGCTGGCCATAATCATGATAAGAATTTACGTCAAAAAGCACGTGGCTGTAGCTTACATAAGCATTTCCATTAGCGATTAATTTTTCGATCATTGCAATCATTTCAGAAATATGATCTGTCGCGCGCGGTTCGTGAGTAGGACGCAAAACTTTTAAAGCGCCGATATCTTCATAAAAAAACTCCGTAATTTTGGCAGTAAGATTATAGATCGAAACGCCCTGCTCTTTCGCTGCGGCGTTTATTTTATCATCAACGTCGGTGATGTTGCGCACATAAGTTACTTCTTTAAATATTTGGCGAAAGAAGCGGAAAAATAAATCATAAATTACGACAGAGCGAGCATTTCCTAGGTGTGGACGATCATAAACCGTCGGCCCGCAAACATACATTTTTAAATGATCGGACGTGATGGTTTTTAGAGTTTGCTCGCTGTTAGTTAATGTGTCGAAGATTTTGATTGGGAGATTCATGATTTTTAGTTGGATTTTTTTGCCTTACTTTAGAGCCTGTATTCAAACTAAAGTGAATTCAGATTTTGGCATATTTTTAGCGCTTTTTTAGTAAAATTATGACGCATATCCGGATATATTCGGAATAATTTTACTAGAAAATAAGCAAAAATAGGACGAAATATGGGTTCACTTTAGTTTGAATACAGGCTCTAGGTCATCGAGCAAAGCACGAAGTGCGTCGTCGAGATGCTGGCTGGATGTTG
>JAZKII010000050.1:0-3038 GCA_040384945.1 Pseudomonadota bacterium | reverse complement strand
ATGTTGCAACGCCGAGCCAGCATCTCGACGACGCACTTCGTGCTTTGCTCGATGAGCTAAAAACTCAACTTAAATATATAAATTCCCAAACGGTCAATTGGTAATTGCAAAATTGTGCTTCGTTTTTAAATTGCTGCCTTCGCTAGAAGTTCCTTTTACTTAAAAAATCATTTTTATGAAAATTAATTTTGCCAAATTGGCAGATTTTTCTGCTGTTAAAAATTCCGTTGCTGTTTTGGTTTTAACTGAAGAACAGGCTAAAAAATCAAATTTAAAACCGGTTAAATTTGCTAAAGATAATTTTGAATTTACTGGCAAAAATAGCCAGATTTCAACCGTTACTTTAGATGGTAAAATCGTTGTGATTGTAGGCGCTGGAGCTGAAGATAAACTTGATGAAAAAAACTTTCAAAAAATCGGATCACGAATTGCGGCATTTTTAAATGGCTCAAAAATTAAAGATGGAACAGTATTTTTTGACACCAAAAAATCAGCTGAAGATTTAACTAAAATGGCATTTGGCGCCACTTTGCAAAATTATCGTTTCAACAAATATTTCGAAAATAAAAAGAAAGAAAAAGAGTTAAAAATTGAATCTTTAACCTTCGCCGTTGCTGATGTTGCTAAGGCTAAAAAAGAATTTTCCGAATTGGAAATTTTAGCAAATAATATTTATTTCGTTCGTGATTTAGTTTCAGAACCATCAAATATTTTAAACCCGGAAAGCTACGCCGCAATTTGCAAAACCTTAAAAAAAGATGGTTTGGAAGTTGAAGTTCTTGGCGAAGCAGCGATGAAAAAATTGGGCATGGGTTCGATTCTTTGCGTTGGCCAAGGCAGCGCGCGCGAATCACAATTGGTGGTTATAAA
Source organism: Pseudomonadota bacterium (assembly GCA_040384945.1). GTDB lineage: Bacteria > Pseudomonadota > Alphaproteobacteria > Rickettsiales > UBA1997 > UBA2645. Next base: position 2,168 of record JAZKII010000050.1, on the reverse strand, counting down.
ATGGAATGGTGGTAATGCGAAAGACAAGCCTTTGGCCTTTGTGGGTAAAGGTGTAACTTTTGATACTGGCGGTATTTCAATCAAGCCAGCGGCGAATATGGAAGATATGAAAACCGACATGGCTGGTTCGGCAGTTGTAGTTGGATTGCTGCGAAATTTAGCGCAAAGAAAAGCTAAAATTAATGTTGTTGGTGTGATTGGATTAGTTGAAAATATGCCTTCAGGAACGGCGGTAAAACCGGGTGATGTTGTTAAATCAATGTCGGGTCAAACAATTGAAGTAATCAATACTGATGCGGAAGGAAGATTGGTTTTGGCGGATGCGCTTCATTACACCAATTCAAAATTCAAACCAAAATTTATGGTGAATTTAGCAACTTTAACTGGCGCGATTATTGTTGCTTTGGCTGATGTTTATGCCGGATTATTTTCTAATGATGATGAACTTGCCAAACAAATTGAAAATTGTGGATTAGCTACAGGCGAGCGTGCCTGGAGACTTCCTTTAGGCGAAGAATATGACGAAATGATTAACTCTGATATTGCAGACATGAAAAATGTCGGCAGCGGAAGAGGAGCCGGCAGCACTACAGCGGCACAGTTTTTAAAGCGTTTTGTTGGCGAAACTAAATGGGCACATTTGGATATTGCAGGAGTTGCCTGGAAAGGAAAAGGTGATGCTTTAGCGGTTAAAGGTGCAACTGGTTACGGCGTGCGTTTGCTGGATCAGTTAGTTAAAATGCATGAGAAAAAATAATTAATAAAGTTTGGTTGGAAGACCGTACATAATAAAAAATATAATGAAAAAACTTCTAGTTCGCGGTGGAAAAAGACTTGATGGCTCCGTACAAATCGCCGGCGCTAAAAACGCCGCATTACCATTGATGGTTGCTTCAATCCTCACTGATGAAAAACTTACTTTAACCAATGTTCCTCACGTTTCTGACATTTCAACAATGGCCAATCTTTTGGTTAATTTGGGAATCGAAGTGCAGCTTGACGGCATGGATAAAGATTTCGGCAATCAAGGCCGCGCGGTAATTTTTGATGCTAAGAATATTTCTAATCCCGTAGCTCCTTACGAACTTGTGCGTAAAATGCGCGCTTCAATTTTTATCTTGGGCCCGCTTTTGGCGCGTCTTGGTAAAGCTAAAGTTTCTCTTCCCGGTGGCTGTGCAATCGGAACTCGCCCGGTAGATTTGCATTTGAAAGCTATGGAAAAACTTGGTGCTAAAATTGAATTAACCGGCGGTTATGTTGATGCTTGGGTTGATGGCCGCTTGAAAGGTGCCGAAATTAATTTTGAAAAAGTTTCGGTCGGCGCCACGGAAAATACTTTAATGGCGGCAACTCTTGCTGAAGGCGAAACCATTATGAATAACTCGGCTTGCGAGCCTGAAATTATTGATCTGGCAAAATGTTTAACTGCAATGGGCGCTAAAATTGAAGGGGCAGGAACGCCACAAATCAGAATTCAAGGTGTTGAAAAACTTCATGCTGCGCGTCACAGAATTATTGCCGATCGTATTGAAGCCGGAACTTACGCAGTTGCGGCTGGAATCACAGGTGGACGCTTAATTTTACAAGGTGTTGAAATGTGGATTCTTGGCGGATTTAGAGAAGAACTTGAAAAAGCAGGATTACGTTTAGTTCAAATCAGCCCTTATGAAGTTGAGGTTACACGCATTTCTGATGTGATTCATCCGGTCAGCATTTCAACTCATCCATTCCCCGGTTTCGCAACTGATATGCAAGCTCAGTTCATGTCACTAATGGCGGTGGCTGATGGCGCTTCAACAATTGAAGAAACCATTTTTGAAAACCGTTTCATGCATGTCATGGAATTAGTGAGAATGGGCGCTAATATTGAATCTCACGGTAATTTAGCCGTTGTAAAAGGTGTAAAAAAATTAACCGGTGCCGAAGTTATGGCCACCGATCTGCGCGCTTCAGTTTCACTGGTTTTGGCTGGGTTGGTTGCTGATGGCGAAACTGTTATAAATCGTCTTTACCACCTTGAAAGAGGTTATGAAAGATTAGCTGAAAAGCTGATTGCTTGTGGTGCGGATATTAAAATTCTTTATTAAAATTTTTAATACAAAGTAAAAAAAATCAGGTCGTCGAGCAAAGGCCTTTAGGCCGTCGTCGAGACGCTAGCTGGATGATCA
>JAZKII010000049.1:24161-27102 GCA_040384945.1 Pseudomonadota bacterium | reverse complement strand
TCGAGATGCTAGCTCGATCTTTACAAAGCTTCAAACGCCGATCCAAAATCAGTAAAGATGTTTTCAAAAGTTGGGAAGCTGGTTGCAATCATCGAGGCATCATCAATTTGAACGCCATTTTCCATCATTAAGCCCATAACTAAAAATGACATCGCAATTCTGTGATCCATTGCGGTTGAAATTTTTATTGGCGCTTTGGCTTGAGCAATTCCGCCTTGAACTTCCAAATAATCATCGCCCATTTTTGATTTAACGCCGCAATTTTCCAGGTTTTGTGCGATCATTAATAAACGGTTGCTTTCTTTTACTTTTAATTCGGCAAGGCCATTCATTTTAGTAATTCCTTTGGCATTTGCTGCGGCAACTGCAAGAATTGGATATTCATCAATCATGCTGGCAGCGCGTTCTGCGGGAACTTCAACGCCTTTTAACTCGCTTGATTCAACGATAATATCAGCAACTTTTTCGCCGCCGATTTTACGTTCATTTTCAAAAACGATTTTTCCACCCATTTCCTGTAAAGTAATAACTACACCATCGCGAAGTGGATTGATGCCGACATTTTTAATTTTGATTTTGGAATTTTTAACCAATAAAGCGGCAACAATTAAAAAGGCAGCGGAAGAAATATCGCCCGGAACTTCAAAATTTTTAGCATCAAAATCCTGCAAACCGGAATAAGAAATTTTTGTGCCGTTATTCAAATTTTCGCAGGAAATTTTTAAGCCCAAATCGCGCATCATAATTTCGGTGTGATCGCGACATTTTTCCGGTTCAATAATTACTGTAGTGCCGCGCGTTACAAGGCTGGCAAGCAAAATACAGCTTTTAACCTGAGCCGAAGCCATTTTCATTTTATATTCAATCGGCAGCGATTCTTTAGCGCCGATAATTGCGAAAGGCATCAAGCCATTTTGGCGCGAAACTATTTGGGCGCCGAATTGTTTAATTGGTTCAAAAACGCGACTCATCGGGCGTTTGCGCAGTGAAGCATCACCGGTAAAAAATGAAGTGAAATTGTAAGGAGTTACCAGACCAGCCATTAAACGGGCAGCGGTGCCGGAATTTCCCATGTCTAAAACATCAGTTGGTTCGGTTAATCCTGCAACGCCGGAACCATTAACAAGCCAGGTTCCATCGGTGTTTCTTTCGATTGAAACACCCATTAAACGTAAAGCTTGCGCGGTTTTTAAAACATCTTCGCCTTCAAGTAATCCGCTGATTTTACTTTCGCCATGCGCCAGAGCGGCAAAAATTAAGGAGCGGTGTGAAATTGATTTATCGCCGGCAACTGTGATTTCGCCACGAAGGGCCACGTCTTTTTTGCGGGATAAAAGTGGTTTTTGCATCATCATTTTATAGCCCTGCAAAATTTGCGATCGAATTTACGAAAGAATTTAAGAAGAAAATTAATCCTAAATTGAAAAGTGCGGTGACGAAAATCATGGCTTTAACATTATTGACGCAGTCAAGTTTCATGAGGTTTTGCGGCTCATCAAAATACATAACTTTTACGATTCTTAAGTAATAATAAGCAGAAACAACGCTGAATAAAACGGCGACGATGGAAGTGATTAAATAACCATGCCCGATGGCGGCGGTTAAGATATAGAATTTAGAGAAGAAACCGGCGAGTGGCGGAATTCCGGCAGTTGAGAACATTAAAACTGCTAAAGAAAAAGCCATATAAGGATTGGTTTTAGCAAGGCCGGAAAGAGCATTAATGCTGAAGATTTTTTCGTTTTCTTCATCAGTTTCATAGCCAACTGTTTCATCATTATTGCCGCGCATCAAAATTAAAAAGCCAAAACTGCCGACGGAAATTATGGCGTAAATTACCAAGTAAACCATGCAGGCGATCCAGGCTTCGCGGCCGAAAGCAGCCATGCCAAGAAGGATGAAGCCAACGTGACCAATTGAGCTGTAAGCTAAAAGTCTTTTTAAGTTTTTTTGGAAAATCGCGCCAAAGCTACCCACGGCTAAAGATGCCATTGAAGTGAAAACGAAGATTTTTTCAATTCCCGGCCAGCCGATGATTAATGAAGAGAAAACACGAAGTAAAATCATCACAGCGCCGAATTTTACAACTGTGGCAAAAAACGTGGTAACAATTGAAGCGGAACCTTCGTAAACGTCCGGGCTCCACATGTGGAACGGGGCGGCGGAGATTTTGAAAAACATCGCGGTTAAAACCATGACGAAACCAAACATTACGCCAACCGGAATTTCTGCGGTTACGCCGTTATGGTAAAGTTGCATTAAGTTGAAGAAATTAGTGGTTCCGGAAAAACCATAAATCATTGAAATTCCGAAAAGTAAAATGCCGGAAGCCAAGCAACCAAGGATGAAATATTTCATACCGGCTTCGGAAGATTTGGCAGAATTGCGGTTTAAAGCGGCGAGTAAATATAGTGAAAGTGCTTGCAACTCTAGGCCTAAATAGAAAGTTAAGAAATCGTTGGAAGAAATTAAAATCATGCCGCCGGTGGTTGCGATCATTAGAAGTGCAATAAATTCGGCGCTGATTCTTTTATTGGAGAAAACGAAGCGTGCAGAAAATGCGATCACGATGGTTAAAAGGCCGACCAATATTGCTTTCACGAAGGAGGTGAAAGTGTTGGAAAGATACATATTGCTGAAAAGTAATTCAGCTTTAGTGAAGTTGGAAACGATGATGGTGATTGTGACGGCGCAGATTATTAAAGATAAAAGGCGTGAAGCGTAGAAAAAATTGGGGATTTTTTTGCCGAGGAAAACATCGGCCATCAAGATAAATAAAGCGCCGCAGAAGAGGGTGATTTCTGGAGAGATTAGGGAGAGGTTGATCATATTAAAATTATTATTGTTTGTTGATTTCGTTAAGTTTCCGTAAAGGAAAGCTTTAGGTCATCGAGCAAAGCGCTTTAGCGCGTCGTCGAGATGCTAGCTCGGCGTTGCAACA
>JAZKII010000049.1:0-24151 GCA_040384945.1 Pseudomonadota bacterium | reverse complement strand
CTCGACGACGCACTTCGTGCTTTGCTCGATGACCTGAAATTTTTTTACTGTGCCACAAAAAGCTTAACCAAACTGCTTACCGGCAATTGGAAATAGCTCAGAACCAGGTTTGGTAAAATACCAAGTAATACTACAAAAACCGCCATTAATCCCAGCGATATAAATTCAATTTTTCCTAAATCAGAAACTTCATCAATATGATGGTTGGTAACTTCGCTAAACCAAACGCGTTTATATAACCAAAGCATGTAACAAGCGCCTAAAATCACACCAAAGGCGGCGAAAATTGCAGTTGCTTTGCTGGCTTTGAAAGTTCCGATGATGCTTAAAAATTCGCCAACGAAACCGCTGGTTCCGGGAAGTCCGACTGAAGCCATTGTGAAGATCATCGCAAGCATTGCGAAGTTTGGCATTTTATTGGCAATACCGCCTAAATCAGCGATTTGTTTGGTGTGAAGGCGGTCGTAAATTACGCCAACGCACATGAATAATGCCGCAGAAACAATACCGTGGCTGATCATTTGCATGATTGCGCCGTCAATGCCTTGGCGGGTGAAACTGAAAATACCCATAGTTACGAAACCCATATGGGCAACGGAAGAATAAGCGATCATTTTTTTCATGTCTTTTTGCATCAAGGCCACGAGAGAGGCGTAAATAATAGCGATCACGCTCAAAACAAAAACGGCATTGGCAAAATATTGCGAAGCCAGAGGGAAAAATGGCAGCGAGAAACGAATGAAACCGTAAGCTCCGAGCTTAATTAAAATACCGGCAAGAATTACAGAACCGGCGGTTGGAGCTTGTACGTGAGCATCAGGCAACCAAGTGTGAACCGGGAACATCGGAACTTTTACCGAGAAAGAAACGAAAAATGCCAACCAGAACCATTTTTGATATTCTAACGGGAAGAATTTCGGCAGACCGTTGGTTAGTACAACCACGTCAGTTGTGCCGGTGTAAAGATAAATACAGATGATTGAAATCAGGAATAAAACTGAACCGAAAAGAGTGTAGAGGAAAAATTTGTAAGCTGCGTAAATCCTGTTTTCGCCGCCCCAAATGCCGATTACTAAAAACATCGGAATCAACATTGCTTCGAAAAAAATGTAGAAGAAAAGTAAATCTAAAGCGCAGAAAGAACCAATTACGAAACCTTCAATCAGTAAGAAAGCGATGACATATTCTTTAACACGTTTTTCGATTGAGAAAATGCTGATCGCTAAACAAATCGGCGTTAAGAATGCGGTTAGTAGAATCATCAAAAGCGAGATTCCGTCAATGCCGACGAAATATTTTATATCGCGGCCGGTGAAGATGCGAAAGACTTCAGTAAATTGAAATCCCGGAAGTTGTTTATTGAATTTATAAAGTAAAAAACAGCTTAAACCTAAATTTACAAAACTGATAAAAAGCCCGTAAACCCAATAAGCGCGCGTGTGTTTGGTTTTAACAAACAATAAAAGAATCGCCGCGACAATTGGCAAAAAAATCAAAGTCGAAAGTATCGGATAATTCATGGGAAAGTGCATGGAATTTTGGAGATTTTTTTAAAGAAAAGATTTGAGCCGATTTTTATCGAGCAAAAAAATTAGAATCAATTGGCAATTGAATAATGAAGTGGAAATAATATTAATATTTTTGACATATTTACTTTGTGACGAAATCTTATGGATCCCGTCGTGAAGAAGGATTTATATACTTGAAGTTGCCACGAAGAAAGATTTTGGGTCGTCGAGCAAAGGCCGTTTAGGCCGTCGTCGAGACGCTAGCTGGATGATCACGCTAGCATCTCGATGACGCGCTAAAGCGCTTTGCTCGATGACCTAAAAACTACCTGATCGGCAACTACGGGGTCCATAGGATTTCGTCACAACTAAAAAATTAATGAGATATACTTAAAACAGATAAATGCAACTCGACTCACAACAACTTCTTGTTGAAAAAAAACTAAACCAACTAGCCATAGAGCTTGAAAGCCAAAGCAGGGAAGGTTTTTTTAAAAAAATTATTTCGGCAAAAACTCAGGTTAAAAGTTTTTACATTTATGGCGATGTTGGGCGCGGGAAATCGATGTTGATGAAGAATTTTTATAATTCGCTTACCAAAACTTCCAAAATTTATTTTCACTTTAATGGTTTCATGAGGTTGATTCATGAGGCTTTGCGTGATATTCGTAAAGAAGAAAAAAAGTTTAAAGATGAATTGATTGAAGCGGTGAAAAGAGTGGTGAAAAAAAATGAAGTTGTTTGTTTTGATGAGTTTCAAGTAGTTGATATTGCTGATGCGATGTTGCTTTCGCGGATTTTTTCTTATCTTTTTGCGCAAAATGTAGTCACAGTTTTTACTTCAAATTCCGAACCGCATAATCTCTATAAAAATGGTTTGCAGCGTGAAGTTTTCTTGGAATTTGTCGATAAAATTCTGCTCAAAAATTGTGAGGTTTTATATTTAAATTCGCCAACTGATTATCGCAGTCAATATCGCCATAATTTGACGAAGCGTTATTTTATTTCGAATAAAATAAATCGCGAAGAAGTGCAAAAAATTATTGCGACTTTGACTGATGAAAAAAAGCCGAAAACGTCTAAAATCAAGGTTTGGGGACGTGAAATTAAAGTGAAAAAAACTTTTGATGTGGCGGTTTCGGGAGCAATTCTAAAAACCCAAAAAATCGCTATTTTTAATTTTGATCAATTATGTCGCGTTGAACTCGCAGCTTCTGACTATCAAGCAATTTGTAAAAATTTTGATTTGATTTTTTTATTGAAAGTTCCAAAGCTTACTCCCGAAGACGTAAATGAAGCGCGGCGCTTTGTGCTTTTTATTGATGAAGTTTACGAAAATAAAACGGCGTTAATTGTTTTGGCGAAAACAAAATCAGAAAAAATTTACGAAAGTGGAATTGGCTCTGAAGCCTTTACCAGAACGGTTTCGCGCTTAAATGAAATAAAGTCTGACCAATATTGGCAGGAAAGTAAGGTGAATTTTAAGTAAGATTTTACTTGCACTTGCTTTAGGAAAGGGTTTTAAACTTGAGTTACGTGAGAAGATTTTTAATTTTTAATAAAAATTACTATGCCATTTGAAACAACATCGGAAAAATTAGTTGCTCTTGTTACCAGCGTTAAAGCTGGAGACAAGTATAATAAAGGATCGGTAACGGATGTTAATATTGATGAAAGTGCTGGTGTAAAAGAAGAGCTTTTTGCAGAAGAAGAGGTGGAGAGTTTTTACAATGGATTGACCAGTTCTACAGGATTTTTTGATTGGACAAAAAGAGATGCGATTGAAGAAATAAAGACAAAAGTTGGATTTGAAAAAAATAAAGAAAATACTTGGATTAAAAAACCTAAGGCAGGTGTCAAGCTTAATAAACCAGAAGCGCAAAAGTTTTTTTACCAACGTTTATTATTGGATTCATTTAAAGACGAAGATGTTTTGGTTGCAGGGCAAGAGTTTCAAGAAGAGCTTCATGGAACTAGTGAACAAACAACGGATTTGTTTGGAACTGCCTCAACTGATGTTTCAAAAGATACGGTGCAAGACCTATGGCTATTCGCCAAATTTAACGAACTACAAGAAGAAGAAAAAATCCCGGAAGATTATGTATATAAAGCTTTTGTAGGATTGGTTAAAAAAACAATTACGTCTACTGTACCAGTTACCACACAAACTATTGTAAATGCTGTGGTGCCGGAATTGCTATCGAAATATAGTGATAAAGATATTTTTGTTGAAGATGCCAAATTTAAAGAAACAGAAACAGAACCTTCTAGAAATGAAAATGATTTTTGGTTATTTGCTAAATATGAAGAGTTAAAAAAAGACAAAAAAATTCCAAATGAATTCCAATATAAGTCTTTTGTTGGGGTGGTACAAAAAGTAATACAGGATGCGGTAGAAAAAAAGACAGATGAAGGTAAGGCAAAGATTGCTGAGATCGGTATTGATGATATTGTTGCAGCTGTTAATGATGAGAATTTTAAGCAAAATAAAGCTGCTATAAAAATTCAAGCAGCATTTAGAGGTAAAATAGGTAAAGAAATAGCACAAGGCGATCGCACTGAGGATGATAAAAATAGGGCGATGGCAGGTCAAAATATGAAATTGCTAAAACAAATTGTAGCAGAAAGAATTGCAGCAAGAACCCCTAATCCTGCGCTACCTGGCTCCACTACTACTCCAGGAGGAGATAAGCCTGAGGTTACTCCTGAGCCTGCGGCAGCGGAATCAGCTTTAGCGGATGAGATGCGTAAAATGCGGGAAGAAATGCAAAAGATGTTAGGTGGAAAGTCTGGCGATGCTGCTCAAAGTGGAGGGCAAGCAGATGGTACAAGAAGTGTAACTTACAAATATCTAAAGGATAATAATTACGTGAGTAATGGCGAAAATCATTTTTTGATTCCTGAAATTACCGGTCGTGAGCCTGGAGCTGTAACCCAGTATGATGCAGGTATTCCAGTTTTTAACTATAAAGATTTGAATGAGTTTTCTCAAGATGCGGATAGAGCTGGTCAAGGAAAATGGGATCCGAGTGACCAGCGTTTATTGTCTTCACTTGTTTGTATTGATGATGGGAAAAGTAAAAGACATTGTATTGTAACTTCTTCAGTAAGAGGTGTTTCAAAAACTTTTATTTCCCAAGCAGAGTTTGAAGAAGTTTTAAGGCAGGAGTCTCACTTCTATGATTGGGGTCTTGAAACTGCTATAAAAACTACTGCATTAAATGAAACTTTAGAAATTTTGAAGGACGCAAGAAAGCGTTATGAAGATATTTCTGGTACAGAAGCTGAAGTTGAAAGTATAGATAATGAAATTGCAGCTATAGGAGAGCGTAAGGCTTTAATGAACCTTTTAATGACAAAGTTTCATGAAGAATACACAGCTGATGACAGGCTTAGTTTCTTAGATTCATACAATAACTTAGATATAAAACTTCCGGAAGGAATTGATTTTACTAAAGAAGAACAAGCAAGATTTGATGCTGCAAAATCTAGAACAGTTGTTGTTGGTGATTCTTATGATATAGCTTTAGAATTTGCTTTAAAAATTGATGCAGCTTATGAGGTTAGTTGGAAGCTGAAGGAAGTAAAAACTAGTTATGAGGATGAAATAGAAGCTTTAAAGAAAGATCAGAAAAAGCTTATTGTTGGAATTAATGATAATGATATATCAAAAATAAAAGAAAATATTGCAGCAGCAGGGTTAGCAATTGAGGCATTAACAAAAGTTATTGATAAGTTTGATAGTGAAAGGCCCGATGATGCGGAATCATTCAAAGAGAAAAAAACCTGGTCATTAACTGATGCTTTGCTAGATGTAGTAACATTATATGACGACAAGTTTTTAGATGAAGGCGAAATAGCAGAAATTAGAGAATCTGCTGATAAAGCTATCGATATATCAAAAGATAAACCACAAGATATTGCAGATAAATTAACTGGAGCATCTGTCGGACAAATTGATTTTGCTCAGAAGCTAGCTAACAAAGAATTCGGTAGCAAGACAGGTAATCGAAAAGAGAAGTTAGGTAAAGCCTCGGATAAAGAAAAAGAAGTGGCTAGACATATAGCATCATGCAACTATTCCCACGCAATGGCTGAGTCGATTGATAGGTCGATTGAAATTCAGATGATTCATGGTCTTGATACTTTCGAAGTAAAAAGCATGGCAGAAGATATGGCAAAGGCGCATGCTGGAAAAGTATGGATGTATGAGGGTGAAAAAAATAAAGAGAAATATGCGCAAGATACGAAAGATGTTCGCAAACTTTTAAAATCTCCTTTACCACATACTCCTATAAATGGGGTTGGATTTCACAGGCCTAGAGGAACCAGCATTGTATCGGTAGCTTTTAATTACAGCGGTGTTGGAGATAAGGGAGAGTTAGTAGGAAATACAGAAGCTTATCCTTATATTGACGGAAGTTTTCATTGCTACATTGGATGTCGGGTTTGTAAAAAAGATGGAATGAAAATGACAGTTTGGGAAAATGGTAAGGCAGTTGCCGAAAAAGAATACAAAAGAGGTGATACAGTAATTGACCAAAACACCATTTCTTTTCTTGATCCAAAAACCCAAATATATACTCATGTTGAGGCTTCTCCCTCTGCATTAAAGGCTCATTTGGAGTTAATGAAAAAAAGCGGTAATCCTTATCCTGGTAGTGTTGAAACCATTATGTCTCAATATGAAAAAATGCAGATTAAAGTTACATCACAAGTTGATAATGCTATGGCTGGAGAAGAAGCTGATATTCAAACTAAAGTATCAATAATGCATAAAGGAAAAACTCTTTCTTACAATGCGGATACTCCTAAAAACACTATTGCCAAGAAAAAAGTAGTGAAAGAAGCAATAGATTTTGATGAAAAAGACAATGAAGTTTATTTAAGGCCTGGTTTTAGCATTGGTGAAGATTCTAAGGTGTTAGATAATCAGCAGCAATTTGTTAAAATGAATGCAATTACATTACCTGATGGTGGTGAACCTCTTATTCCATATGTAAAACTTTCAACTAATGCAGATGGAAAAATTATTCACGAGTCAGCACCTTATGTTATAACAATAGATGGTGATGGCAAAGAGGAATTCAAGAAGCTAACTTCTGATATTATAGCAAAACAACTTCGATTAGAAAGTAATATGGATGATGATGATATAAAAGAGCAAACGGCAGTATTATTTGATCGTGCTGTATATGATTGCAGTAATACAAAACTTATATTGCCTTTGGGTAGTTCTGGTGAAGAAATAGGTACGAAATATGAAATCTCCACTCCAACCGATTTTGCTGGTGTTGGAAGAGGAATTACGGGTAATGAACCTTCTCCATCTCCAAAAACAACACCTAAAGCTGTTAAACTTGGGAATGTTGGGAATGTTAATAGATTACCACACATTCATGAATCTGGGATTGGACAAAGAGTTAATGATAAAATGTTAGTTAGGTAATATAATCCAATGTCTCCTACTAAAAACCCCAACCCAAAATTTGATGTAATCGTAATCGGTGCCGGTCATGCCGGCATCGAGGCGGCTTGTGCTGCGGCGAGGATGGGGAGTTCGACGCTTTTAATTACGAAGAAGGCGGAAAATTTGGGGGAGATGTCTTGTAATCCTGCGATTGGCGGAGTTGCGAAGGGTACGATTGTAAAAGAAGTTGATGCGCTTGATGGCGTGATGGCGAAGGCAATTGATATGGCCGGCATTCATTTCCGGATTTTAAATGCTTCCAAAGGTCCAGCGGTTCATTCGCCGCGGGCGCAGGCTGATCGCGAGCTTTATAAAAAAGCAGTAAATAAAATTTTAGAAAATTACGAAAATCTCGAAGTTGCTTTTGCTTCGGTTGAAGATATTGAAATTAAAGATGGATGCGTTTGTGGCGTGCTTTTGGATGATGGTCAAAAAATTTCTGCGACTTCAGTTATTTTAACCACTGGAACTTTTTTACGTGGTGTAATTCACATTGGCGATCAACAAACTCCAGCTGGTCGCGTTGGTGAAACGCCATCTTATGGAATTTCAAAAACTCTCGAAGCGCATAATTTTATGCTGGCGCGTTTGAAAACCGGAACGCCGCCGCGCATTGATAAAAATTCGATTAATTTTGCCGGTTTGGAAGAGCAGCCGGGCGATAATCCGCCGCAGCCTTTTTCTTATATGAATAATGAAATCACGGTGCCGCAGATTCATTGTTATATAACTTATACTAACCAAAAAACTCACGAAGTTATCAAAAATAACCTACATAAATCTGCGATGTATGGTGGATATATTGAAGGCGTTGGTCCGCGTTATTGCCCGTCGATTGAAGATAAAATTCACCGTTTTTACGATAAAGAGCGTCATCAAATTTTCTTAGAACCGGAAGGCTTAAACAGCGATCTTATTTATCCAAACGGCATTTCAACTTCGTTGCCGCTTGATGTTCAAATCGAATTTTTAAAAACAATTCCTGGTTTAGAAAATTGCCGCGTTACTCAAGCTGGTTACGCAATCGAATATGATTTTGTTGATCCGCGCGAACTTTTACCAACTCTGGAAACTAAAAAAATCCGCGGCCTGTTTTTCGCCGGACAAATTAACGGAACAACAGGTTACGAAGAAGCCGCAGGGCAGGGAATTGTTGCCGGAATTAACGGCGCTTTAATCGCTCAAGGTTCGAAAGAAGAATTTATTTTAAATCGCGCTTCCAGCTATATCGGCGTGATGATTGATGATTTGACAACACTTGGAACTAACGAACCTTATCGCATGTTAACTTCGCGCGCCGAATATCGTTTAAGTTTGCGGGCAGACAATGCTGATATGCGTTTAACCGAAATGGGAATTAAAATCGGCGTTGTAAAAAGTGAACGCGAAAAGTTTTTTTATGAAAAAAAATCTGCAATTGAAGAAAAAACTGCTTTGCTTGAAGGCTTAAAAATTTCTCCCACTAAAATTACGGAATATGGAATTCCGATGAAACAAGATGGTGTTGTACGAAATGCGATGCAGCTTTTATCTTTTCCGGAAATTAATTTTGAAGTGCTGGAAAAAATCTGGCCCGAAGAAATTTCTCAAATTGATGCAAAAATAAAAAATCAAATTTCCATCAACGCGCTATATAGTTCTTACCTGAAGCGCCAAGAACAAGATCTGGCAATTTTTCGTCAGGATGAGAATATGAAAATTCCGCTTGATCTTGACTATAACAATATTCAAAGTCTGTCGCTTGAAGTGCGTGAGAAATTAAAAAAATTTCGTCCGGTAACTATTGCCGCAGCCTTCAAAATACAGGGAATAACGCCTGCTTCCATAATGGCGGTGATGGTTTACATCAAGAATAAATTTTAAAAAAAATCAAAGGCAATGTTAAATAATTTTATTCGCTTTTTATCGAGAAATTTTGTGGTTTTTTTTGCAGTAATTTCATTGCAAATAATCGCTAGCACAGCTTCTGCGGAAAGTTATGTTTCGACAAATGATGTAGTCAAAGAAATAGAAAAAACTTTGCTTTTTGATCAAGGATCGCGTGAAGAAATCAATGCTTTTGCGGCGAAAAAAAAGAAGCCTAAAAAAAGTGATTATACAATTAAAGCTGGTGTGTCTGATGAAAAAAATGATGGTCCAAGCGACATGGATATTACAGTTACCGATTCAAAAGCCCTTAATCTTGATGTTAAAGAAAAAGAAAAACTGGCTTATAATGCTGCGTTAACCGGGCAATATGAAGCTGCAATTGAGCTTTATAAACAGGTTTTAAGCCTCGAACCGGATAATTCTTACGACAAATTTTCTCTCGCAGTTGTTTATCAAAGAATTGGCCAATTCCGTCAGGCTAAAACTTTATATTACCAATTATTAAAAACTAATCCGACAAATCAGGAAGAAATCATCGGAAATCTTTTGTCAGTTTTAGTTGAAGAATCGCCAAGAGATGCGGTTTATTTGCTTTCGCGTTTAACAGTTCAGAATCCGAGTTCAGCCTATATTTTTGCGCAAGCCGCAGTTGCTTATGACCGAATTAAAAATTATGACCAGGCGATAATTTTATTGCAAAAAGCGATCTCAATTGATGAAACCAATGCTGATTACCAATATAATCTAGCGGTGATTTACGATAAAACCTCACAATTCCAAAAAGCTTTAGACATGTATGCGAATGTTGAACAAAACTATACTGATGCTAATTCATCAGTTCCAATTGACCAAGTTCGTAACCGAGAAGCCGCAATAAGAAGTAAAATTTAAGCCAAATCCCAAACCCAAAATTCAATTAAATTTTTACCATGATTGAGAAAATTCTTACTTACGCCAAGAAGCAAGGTTGTTCAGATGTTCACATCACGACAGGATCTTCGCCAATGTTGCGTATTGATGGTGAAATGGTGGCAATTCCAAATGCGCCACAGCTTACAAATGCACAGGTTCTTGAAATGCTTTATTCTGTGATGAATGAAGTTCAGAAAAAAATGTATGAAGAAAAATGGGAATTGGATTTTTCAATTCAAGCTGGAACAGATTTACGTTTCCGTGTTAATGCTTTTAAAACAATTTACGGTGCTGCTGCAGTTTTTCGTGAAATTCCAAGTGAAATAAGAAGTCTTTCTGCATTACATGCGCCTGAAATTGTGCGTGGTTTGGCTAATGCTGCTAAAGGATTAATTTTGGTTGTTGGTCCGACAGGTAGTGGAAAATCAACTACTCTTGCGGCGCTGATTGATCAAATAAATACTATTCATTCCAGCCACATTATTACGATCGAAGATCCGGTAGAATTCATTCACAAAAATAAAAAATCCTTAATCAATCAACGCGAAGTCGGAAACAGCACTTTGTCATTTGCCAATGCTTTAAAAAGCGCTTTACGCGAAGATCCAGACGTGATTTTAGTTGGAGAATTACGTGACGTAGAAACAATTCAATTAGCTTTGACTGCTGCCGAAACTGGACATTTGGTTTTGGGAACTCTTCATACCAGCTCATCGGCGCAAACAATAAACCGTATGATCGACGTTTTTCCGTCGGAAGATAAAGCCGTGGTTCGTACCATGCTTTCAACTTCAATCAAAGCTGTAGTTTCACAACGCCTTTTAAAGAAAAATGGCGGCGGCCGAGTAGCAGCTTACGAAGTGATGCTTGCCAATTCTTCAATTCGCAACCTGATTCGTGAAGATAAAATTCCACAAATTAACTCAATCATTGAGCTCAGCAAAAAAAATGGCATGTGTTTGATGAAAGATTCCATAACAGATTTATTGACCAAAGGCATTATCTCGCAAGAAACAGCGGATGAAGCTTTGTTAGTTAACGAATAATAAAATCAATCAAAGGAAGTTTAAGTAATGAGATCAATTTTTAGAAGAAAATCTATCGAGAGTGTGCTTGAAGGAGCGAGTAAAAATTCATTAAAGAAAACTTTAGGAGCATTTGATTTAATCCTACTTGGAATTGGTTGTACAATCGGAACTGGAATTTTTGTTTTAACTGGTATCGCCGCTGCTGAATATGCTGGCCCGGCCATTTCCATCTCTTACGCCCTTGCTGGTTTAGCCTGCATGTTCGCAGGTTTAGCTTACACCGAACTTGCTGCAATGGTTCCGGTCGCCGGAAGTGCTTACACTTACTCTTATATAATTCTTGGTGAATTTATCGCCTGGCTAGTTGCTTGGGGCTTGATTCTGGAATATACAGTTGCCGCTTCCACAGTTGCCGCTGGTTGGTCAGGATATTTTGTCGGCATTCTAAATGCTGGTGGAATTCACTTGCCGGAATATCTGATCAAAGTTCCATCGGAAGGCGGAATGATAAATCTTCCCGCGATTTGTATTTCCTTATTCATTGGTTGTTTGCTGATTCGCGGAACAAAAGAAAGTATCATGGTAAATCGCATTTTAGTTGGCATTAAGCTGGGCGTGATTTTCTTGTTTTTAGCAATTGCTGCTCCTCATATTAAAATGGAAAATTATGCCAACTTTTTCCCATTCGGCTGGCATGGCGTTAGTATCGGCGCTGCTACAATCTTCTTCGCTTATCTTGGTTTTGATGCGGTCGCAACAACTGCGGAAGAATGTAAAAATCCCAATCGCGATTTACCAATCGGTATAATCGGTGGCCTTTTAATTTGTGCCTTACTTTATGTCGCAGTTTCCCTGGTTTTAACCGGAATTGTAAATTTCAGCGAATTAAACAACGCCGAACCAATGGCTTACGCACTTCGCGTTAATGGTAGTAATATTGGATCAGCTCTGGTTGGAACCGGTGCAGTTACCGGAATGGTGGCGGTGCTTTTGGTTTTGATGTATGGCCAATCTCGTATTTTCTTCGTAATGGCGCGCGATGGTTTAATCCCATCTGCTTTCGGTAAACTTCATAAAAAATTCGGAACTCCATATTTAGGCTGTATTTTCCTAACTTTAGCTGTGGCCCTAATTTCAGGATTTACTCCAATCCAAACCATGGGACAAATGAGTAGCCTTGGAACCTTGTTCGCCTTCACTGTAGTTTCAATCGGGGTTTTGGTGATGCGCGTAAGAAAACCAAATATCGAAAGACCTTTCAGATGCCCAGCAGTTTTCATCGTGGCGCCGCTTGCAATTTTGAGCTGTGGTTACTTGATGTATAACTTATGTTTAAAAACCGGGAAACCTTTCCTGATCTGGTTCTTAATCAGTATTTTGGTTTATTTCTGCTACAGTTACAAAAAAAGTCCTCTCAACAAAGTATCTTCAGATAAGCAATAATTACAGCTCATGAATTTAATGCGTAAAAAAAGCATTCACTCGATTTTGGTGAATGCTGAAAAAAATACTTTGAAAAAAACGCTTAATGCTTTTGATCTAATCATGATCGGCATTGGCTGTACAATCGGCACCGGAATTTTTGTAGTTACCGGAATTGCCGCCGCAACTTACGCTGGTCCAGCAATTTCAATTTCATATTTATTGGCCGCTTTCGCCTGCGTTTTTGCCGCTTTGGCTTACGCCGAATTGGCTTCAATGGTTCCTGTGTCCGGAAGTGCTTACACTTATTCTTACGCAATTTTAGGTGAATTTATCGCCTGGCTCGTTGGTTGGGGTTTGGTTTTGGAATATGCAATTGGCGCTGCAACCGTTGCTGCAGGCTGGTCAGGCTATGTGGTCGGTATTTTAAAAACCGGCGGAATTATTATTCCTGATTCTTTGGCTCTAGTTCCGGCGCAAGGTGGAATCATTAATTTACCGGCAATTTTCATTTCATTATTTATCGGCTTTTTACTAGTTCGCGGCACCAAAGAAAGCGTGACTTTAAACCGCATTTTGGTTGCTACAAAACTGGGCGTGATTTTTCTATTTTTAATCATCGCAACTCCAATGATCAAAACCGAAAATTGGTCTGATTTCATGCCTTTCGGAATTGGCGGAGTTTTTATGGGAGCCGCTACAGTTTTCTACGCTTACATTGGTTTTGACGCCGTTGCAACCGCTGCTGAAGAGTGCAAAAATCCAAAAAGAGATTTACCAATCGGTATCATCGCTTCTCTTATAATCTGCACCATTCTTTATGTCGCGGTCGCCTTGGTTCTGACCGGAATTTCTCCTTACGCTGATTTAAATAACGCCGAACCTTTAGCCCGTGCTTTAAGAGTAAATGGTAGCAATATTGGCTCAGCTCTTGTCGGAACTGGCGCCATCGCTGGTATCACTTCAGTTCTATTGATTTTAATTTACGGCCAATCCCGAATTTTTTTCGTAATGTCGCGCGATGGTTTAATTCCTTCTCCTTTCAGCAAATTGCATAAAAAATATAATACGCCTTACGTCAGCGTAATTATTGTTTCCGTTGCTGTTGCTGTGATTTCCGGATTATTGCCTCTAAAAACTTTGAGTCACATGACCAGCCTTGGAACCTTGTTTTCATTCATCGTAGTTTCAATCGGAGTTTTAGTTTTGCGCATTAAACAACCAAATCTGGTACGCAATTTTAGATGTCCCGCAGTTTATGTCATGGTTCCAATGTCGGTGATTTGCTGCGGCTATCTAGTTTACAACTTGTTACTTGAAAATGGTTTCTGGTTTTTGATGTGGTCGATTTTAGGTTTAATCTTTTACTTCGCTTACAGCTATCGCAATAGCCCGTTAAATAAAAAGTAGTATTCTAGGTCATCGAGCAAAGCACGAAGTGCGTCTCCAACTGATCTGCCACTTCATTACTTTAAAAAGGGGCCAGGCTACTTTTACTTTAAAAAGGGGCCAGGCTACTTTGGGGGAAAGTAGCCTGGCCCCTTTTTTCATTATGGGAAAAAGTATGGGAAAAAGTAGCCTGGCCCCTTTTTTAAATAAGCCGGCTTATTTATTTACTTAAACTTCTCCACCGCATCCCGCGCTAACTGATCTGCCACTTCATTAAAGCGATTGCCGCTATGTCCTTTGACCCAAATCCACTCAATTTTATGGCGCGCTACTTCGGCATCTAAATCTTGCCAAAATTCTATATTTTTTATCGATTTTTTATCCGCCGTTTTCCAGCCATTTTTCTTCCAGCCAAAAATCCATTTAGTAATTCCGTCCATTACATATTTGCTGTCGGTGTAAACTGTGATTTCACTTGGTTTTTTTAAGGTCTTCAATGCTTCTGAAACGGCGCGCAACTCCATGCGATTATTTGTACTTTCTTTTTCACCGCCGGAAATTCTTTTTTCATGTTCCTTATAAAGCAAAACCGCTCCCCAGCCACCGGGCCCAGGGTTTCCTGAACAAGCGCCATCAGTATAAATTTTAATTTTAGACATTTGATAAATTCTTTAAAAATCTGTGGGTTAAAAAACAGGTAACGATAACCAGTAAAATATTTCGTAAAAAAAGTGCGGTTACAAAAATTGGTTTTTCATCAACCAGATCAAAATAACGAGAGGAAAAAATGAAGGAAGAGGCTAAAAATATAAAAGCAAAAATTGCCAGAAATTTCCACGAGCGATTTTTAGTTAGCCAAATTGCTGCAATCGGCGCTAGCCAAATAAGGAACTGTAAGGAGAAAACTTTCTGAAAGGAAAGAAGTAATAAAATTGTTATCAATGTAGCATCAAGAAAGTGACTTTCTGAAATAGTAATTTTCTGATCTCTCTTATTTTTATTAAAGAAAATCCAGAATATCGCGGCATAAAAAAAGAGTAAGACAAAATTCCCTAAAAACTTGGCAATAAATTCTAGATAAAAACTGCCTTTAATATTCCAGGATCCAAAATCATGATAAATTGGTGAATGCATATCATGTAGCAAGTTGTTAAACATCAAGATTGAGGCATAAGTTGATTCGATCTGAATACCTCTTTCTGAGTGAACCATCATGTTTTTAATAAAAGTATGATCGGTATAAATTTCTAACGCAGAAATTATTATAATCAGCGAAGCTATGAAAAATAAGGACTGTTGGCATATTATTTTAAGCATTTTCTTATTATTAGCTGATTTAAAAATTATCGCGATTGGTAAAGTAAATGCCGGAACAATTTTGAAAAAAAACCCCAATAAAGTATTGATAAAAAAACGTAGTTTTAATTTTGGATTTTTAGCTTCGAAGAAAAACAAAGAAATTGTAAAAATTACAGCAATTACCAGATCCAACCGATGATAAAGCAGACGAAACATTGCCAGAGTAAATAAGGTGTAAAGAAGACTCATATAAGAAGTTTCTTTTTCATTCATCAAAAGACGTTTCTTACAATAAAGTTGGCATATTTTTAAACAGAAGAAATCAGTTAAAAACATTAAAAAAACGAAAGACACATAGTAAGATACAAAATTAATCTCTTTTAAGAATAATCCGGGAAAATAGATAAAAATTAAAGTTAGAGGTGGATATTCTAAAGTGAATTGACTGTAGGGCGTAAGGCCAAGATCTAGTTTTTGAAAATAAATTAGGTAAAGCGGAACATCAGTAGCGAAATAAGAAAAAACGAAAGCAATGATTCTGGTTAAAATAAAAAATACCAAAACCAGGTCGCCGGTTTTAATCGCGGGAAATTTCTTGAGACCTGAGAATTGCTGCATCTATTGCTTTGGTAAAAATATTTTTTAAGGCTGAATTTTTTTGTAGAATTTTTGTCGCGGCGGCGGTGGTGCCATTTTTTGAAGTTACTGATTCGCGTAGTTTAGAAAATTCTTTTTCAGAAAATTCCGACATTAATGAACTTCCTAAAAATAGCTTTTTAACCAAATTTTCAGATTCACTTTTTTTAATTCCGCATTTTATGGCAATTTCGGCAAAAATTTCCTGAAGTAAAAAAATATAAGCTGGTCCTGATCCGAAAATTGCAGTTGCGGCATCAAATAATTTCTCATTTGAAACTTCAAAAGCAGAACCGAATTTATCAAAAATGATTTTTAATTTTTTGATTTCTGGTTTCTTAAGATTTTTATTGCAGAGATACGGGAAAATGCCTTGAGAATATTGAATAGGGAGATTTGGCATTGAGCGTACAATCTTTGCATCTTTACCAAAGATTTTTTCAAAAAACTGAATTTTCTTGCCGGCTAAAATTGAAACAAAGATGGTTTTTTTGTTTAAAATTTTTGCTTTAGAAAAGTCGCTCAGAATGGCCGCCCCATCTTGCGGCTTAATTGTTATAAAAACCAAATCAGCTTTATAGCCTTTCGGAAGTTCTGAGGTGTTTTTTATATAATTAAGGCCGGAAATTTTATTATCTTCCGACCTTTTTAGAATTGTTATTTGACTTGCTTCAACGCTATTTTCTTCAAGCAGATTTTGAAGTATAATTGACCCCATTTTTCCGCAACCAAGGAAGAAAATATTTTTCATATTTTTAAGCTTTTCTATCAGCAATTGCCTGCTTGATCGAAGCAATGGCTTTGGCCGGATTTAAGCCTTTCGGGCAAGTATTTGTACAATTCATGATGGTGTGGCAACGATAAAGTTTGAATGGATCTTCAAGTTCATCAAGTCTTTCAGCTGTTGCTTCGTCACGCGAATCAACAATCCATCTTTGAGCTTGCAGCAAAGTTGCAGGCCCTAAATATTTATCACCGTTCCACCAATAGCTTGGACAAGAAGTTGAACAGCAAGCGCATAAGATGCATTCGTAAAGACCATCCAATTTTTCGCGATCTTCCGGAGATTGAAGTCTTTCTTCATTTTGATTGTCAGGAATTTCTGCCTGGAGCCAAGGTTTGATTGATTTATATTGTTCGTAAAAATTGGTAAGATCAGGAACTAAATCTTTTACAACCGGCATGTGCGGTAGCGGGTAAATTTTAACATCTGAGCTTTTGCAGTCAGAAATGGCTTTTGTGCAGGCTAAAGTGTTGGTTCCATCAATATTCATGGCGCAAGAGCCGCAAATTCCTTCGCGACAAGATCTGCGGAAAGTTACTGAAGAATCATGCTCGGATTTGATTTTGATTAATGCATCCAAAACCATTGGCCCGCATTCATCCATATCGATTTCAAATTTATCGATATGCGGATTTCTTTTTTGTGCATCTTCTGGATCGTAACGATAAACCTCAAAAACCCGCACATTTTTCGCGGCTTCTTTAGCTTTAAAAAGCTTTCCGGCTTTTTTATCGATTTGTGAATTTTTTGGGAGTGTAAATTCTGCCATAAGTTTTTGTTTTTATTTCGATAAAATTTTGATTTTAGTAAACCCTTTTTTTAGGAGGGAAAGCCTGAACATCATTGCTTAGTGGTTTTAAAATCACTTCGCGATAATCGGCTTTAGTATTTCCATTATTGTCGCACCACATGATTGAGTGCTTCATCCAGTTTTCGTCATCTCTGTCTTTGTAATCGTCGCGAGCTTGTGCGCCACGGCTTTCTTTGCGGTTTAGGGCGCAAGTGATTGTTACCAAAGCTTGTGATCTTAAGTTGTCGAGTTCAAGAGCTTCAACCAAATCGCTATTCCAAATCAATCCGCGATCTTCGATTTTAAGATCATCAAATTTCTTGAAAATTTCATGCATTTTTTTGGTTCCTGCGTCCAAAGAATCTTCAGTTCTAAATACTGCGGCATGATGTTGCATACATTTTTGCATTTCACCGCGAAGTTTAGCAGTTGAAGTTTTACCATCAGCATTTCTGATCTTGTCAAAGCGCTCAATTGATTCAGCGCCAGAATTGTCAGGAAGTTCAGAATGTTTGGTATTTGGTTTGATAAGTTCAGCAGCGCGAATCGCAGCAGCACGACCGAAAACCACAAGATCAAGCAATGAGTTTGAACCCAAGCGGTTAGCACCGTGAACCGAAACGCAAGCGGCTTCGCCAATTGCCATTAATCCCGGAACAGCTTCAGTTTTGCCATTTTTAATAGTTAAAACTTCAGCTTTGAAATTGGTTGGAATGCCGCCCATGTTATAGTGAACGGTTGGAAGAACCGGAATTGGTTGTTTAGTTACATCAACACCGGCGAAAATTTTGGCGGTTTCAGAAATGCCTGGAAGTCTTTCGTGAAGAATTTTTGGATCTAAATGATTTAAGTGTAAATAAATGTGATCTTTATTTGGGCCAACGCCACGTCCAGCTAAAATTTCCATAGTCATGGCGCGTGAAACCACGTCGCGGCTGGCTAAATCTTTGGCGCTTGGAGCGTAACGTTCCATAAATCTTTCGCCTTCGGAGTTCACTAAATATCCACCTTCACCACGCGCGCCTTCAGTGATTAAACAGCCTGAGCCATAAACGCCGGTTGGGTGAAATTGCACGAATTCCATATCTTGAAGAGGAAGACCAGCGCGAAGTGCCATCGCGTTGCCATCACCTGTGCAAGTGTGAGCAGAAGTAGCAGAAAAATAAGCACGACCGTAACCACCAGTTGCAAGCACAACAATTTGTGCTTTGAAACGATGCATAGTTCCATCAACCATTGAAAGGGCAGTGATGCCGCGGCAGATGCCGTTTTCCATGATTAAATCTAACGCAAAATATTCGATGAAAAACTGGGCGTTATGTTTTAGAGATTGTTGATAAAGTGTATGTAAAATTGCATGTCCTGTTCTATCCGCTGCGGCGCAAGTTCTTTGTGCTGGTCCGCCTTCGCCGAATTCTTTGGTCATGCCGCCGAAAGGACGTTGATAAATTTTTCCTTCTTTAGTGCGCGAAAAAGGCACGCCGTAATGTTCAAGTTCAATAATCGCAGCTGGTGCTTCGCGACACATATATTCGATGGCATCTTGATCGCCTAACCAGTCTGAACCTTTTACGGTGTCAAACATGTGCCAGCGCCAATCATCATCGCCCATATTTCCTAAAGCAGCAGAAATTCCGCCTTGTGCGGCAACTGTGTGGGAGCGGGTTGGGAATACTTTTGAAATACAAGCAGTTGACAAGCCTTTTTGCGCCATGCCGAAAGTTGCGCGAAGTCCGGCACCGCCGGCGCCTACAACTACAACGTCAAATTCATGATCAATGATTGTATAATTTCCGATTTTTTTTTCTGACATTTAAATATTACCCAATTAAGTGAAGTCTGATAATTGATATAACCACAGCTACAGCGGTTACGATCGAAAGAAAATTTATCAGCATGATGTAAAAATGCATTTTGGTTTTGTTGGGAATATAATCTTCGATAACAACGCGAAGGCCCAAAGCGCCGTGGTAAAGTGAGGTTGTAAGCAATAAAATTCCCAATACTGCATTCAAAGGATAAGCGAAGAAAACCGGTAAATAACCTTGCGGATCTTCAATGATTTGGGTGAAAGAAAGTACTAACCAGAAAATTAGTGGAATTAAGGCGATTGCCGAAATTCTTTGCATTAGCCAGTGATGCGCGCCACTTTTGGTTGAAGGAGCAATTTTGATTTTATTCATAAATTTAGAAATATTTTAGGTAAAGAGTTACGCCAACTGTTAATACAGTGAAAATCAATGAAAGAGCTATAGTTAAAAGTCCGGTTTTTTTGGCGGTTGATTTTTCGAAACCTTTACCCATGTCCCAGAATAAATGGCGAATGCCGTTGCAGAAGTGATAATAAAGGGCGAAAGTTACTACAATTCCGGCGAGGGCAAAAATATCGTTAATGATTTCATTTAGCGGGCAATCGCAGGTTTCGGAAGATTCAGCGATATTAATTTGGTAAGTGTAATAAACGATATACCAGGAAATGGCGATGATTGAGAAATAAAGCATCACGCCAGTTGCGCGGTGCATGATTGAACCCAAAGAAGAAACATTCCATTTGTAAATTTGCAAATGGGGAGAGGTTGGTCTTTGCGACCCGGATTTCTTTTCTGTCATTTGTTAGGGGAATTTATTTACGTCAAAACGAGATGAACATGAAATTAAAAAGCTCACGAAATCTTTACAACAAAAATTTGCGTGAGATTTCTTATCAGCAGTGCATCATCAAAATTCTTGCATCAAGGAAGTTGGCTATTTAAAAACAAAATTTCTTGTCAAAATCAAAAATAATTAACATGACTAAAAAAGCGCTAATCACCGGAATCACCGGTCAAGACGGATCATATTTAACCGAACTTTTACTTGCTAAAGGTTATGAAGTTCATGGTGTGATTAGACGTTCCAGCAGCTTCAATACTGGTCGTATCGATCATCTTTATACTGATCCAAAAATTTCCGCTGTTAAGCTTTTTTTACATTATGGCGATTTAGCCGATGCTTCAAATATGTCACGTTTACTTGAAAAAATTGCGCCGGATGAAGTTTATAATTTGGCTGCTCAAAGCCATGTGAAAGTAAGTTTTGATATTCCTGAATATACTACCGATGTAGATGCAACAGGTACTTGCCGCATTTTAGATGCCATTAAAGATACCCGCATTAAAACTAAATTTTACCAAGCTTCATCAAGTGAAATGTTTGGAAAAGTTCAGGCAATTCCTCAAAGCGAATCTACTCCTTTTTACCCGCGCAGCCCTTACGCTTGCGCCAAGCTTTATTCGCACTGGTTAACTGTAAATTACCGCGAAAGTTATGGAATTTATGCTTGCAGTGGAATTTTATTTAACCACGAATCTCCAAGAAGAGGCGAAACTTTTGTCACCAGAAAAATCACTCGCGGCCTTGCTGATATTATGGCAAAAAAAATCGACAAACTTTATTTAGGAAATATTGATGCCAAGCGCGATTGGGGTTTTGCTGGTGATTATGTAGAAGCAATGTGGATGATGCTTCAGCAAGATGAAGCTGATGATTATGTTATTGCAACTGGTGAAACTTATTCAGTAAAAGAATTTTTAGATGAATCATTCGGATTGGCCGGATTAGATTGGAAAAAATATGTGGAAATTAGTGAAAAATATTTCCGTCCGGCGGAAGTTGATTTATTGATTGGTGATTCTACGAAAGCGCGTCAAAAGCTGGGATGGAAGCCGAAAGTTGATTTCAAGGGATTAGTAAAAATGATGGTGGAATCTGATTTAGAAAAAGTAGGAATTAAACTTTAGGTAATTTTTAGGTCATCGAGCAAAGCACGAAGTGCGTCGTCGAGATGCTAGCTCGATGTTGTAACACCACGCTAACATCTCGACGACGACCTAAAGGCCTTTGCTCGATGACCTGAGACTTAATACAATTTAAAAAATGAAACGCATAATTTTCGGTATTGGCTCAAATCTGGGTGACCGCAATTTCTATCTCGATGAAGCTGTTCGCGAATTGACTTCAGAACTATTTCTAACTTCCCCAAAAAGATCGAATATTTTTAAAAATCCGGCAATGCTTTTGCCGGATTCTCCAAAAGAATGGGATATCGAATTTTATAATGTCGCATTTTCTGCCGATATTGATTTGGAAAAATTCAACCCGGAAAAAATTCTTGAAACAATAAAAAAAATCGAAAAAAAATTAGGTCGAAAAGAAACGGCAAAATGGTCGCCGCGTGAGATTGACATTGATATTTTGGCAATCGGAGATTTAAAAATTAACATCGCAGAAAAATTAATAATTCCGCATCCCGGCTTATTTGAGCGCGATTTTTTTACTAAAACTGCGGGAGAAATTGAAGGTCCCTTATTGAAAAAGCTCAAGTAAGTTACTATCTAAAATTCGTTAAATAATTAATTTAATCGGTAATTTTATGAATCTTGAACGCTATACTGAAAAGACGCAAAGCCTTTTGCAAACAGCGCAAACATTGGCTCTAGGAAATTCCAACCAAAAACTTTTACCCGAACATTTGCTTTCGGCAATGTTGTCAGATCAAGATGGGTTGGTGCAAAAATTAGTCACTTTCTGTGACGGTAATATCGAAATTTTAAAAGCGGAAAGTCAGAGAATTTTAAACGCAATTTCTAAAGTTGAAGGAAGTGGCGCCGGAAATATTTCGATGTCGCAAGAATTGGCGCGGGTATTGCTTTTGGCGGAAAAATTAGCCGATCAAAATTCTGATCAATTCGTCACCGTTGAACGCATTTTACAGGCGATTTTAGAAGATGAAAAAAATGAAGCGGCAAAAGCTTTGAAAGTTGCGGGAGTTAGTGTTACAGCGCTTCGCTCCGCAATTCAGAAAATTCGTGGTGGCAAAAAAGCTAATTCTGCTTCTGCTGAAACAACTTATCAGGCACTTGAAAAATATGCCCAAGATTTAACCAAAAAAGCCCGTGAAGGAAAAATCGATCCTGTAATTGGCCGCGATGAAGAAATCCGCCGCGCGATGCAGGTTTTGTCGCGCCGCACTAAAAATAATCCGGTATTAATTGGTCAGCCCGGAGTTGGTAAAACCGCGATAGTTGAAGGTTTAGCGCAAAGAATTGTCAATGGCGATGTTCCGGAAAGTTTAAAAGATAAAAAATTAATGGCACTCGATATGGGCGCATTAATTGCCGGCGCCAAGTTTCGCGGTGAATTTGAAGAGCGTTTAAAAGCAGTTTTAAACGAAGTGGAAAGCAATGATGAAGTTGTACTTTTTATCGATGAATTACATTTGTTAGTTGGCGCCGGAAAAACCGATGGCGCGATGGATGCCTCAAATTTATTGAAACCGGCTTTAGCACGCGGAACGCTTCATTGTATTGGTGCGACAACTCTTGATGAATATCGGCAATATATTGAAAAAGATGCCGCTTTAGCGCGCCGTTTTCAGCCGGTTTATACTGAAGAACCAAGTGTCGAAGATACAATTTCAATTCTGCGCGGCATTAAAGAAAAATACGAAGTTCATCACGGAATTAAAATTAAAGATTCAGCGCTTGTAGCAGCAGCCACAATGTCTGATCGCTACATTACCGATCGTTTTTTACCCGACAAAGCAATTGATTTAATTGATGAAGCGGCGAGCAGTTTGAAGATTGAACTCGATTCAAAACCAACTGAACTTGACGAAATGGATCGCAAAATTATCCAGCTAAAAATTGAAGCTGAAGCCTTGAAAAAAGAAGATGATAAGGCTTCCAAAGATCGTCTGGAAAAAATTACAGCGGAATTAAAAACTTTAGAAAAAAAATCCTCCGAAATCACCACTTCATGGCAGGCTGAAAAAATGAAGCGTACTAAAATTAACGAACTCAAAACCAAGATTGAACATAGTAAATTTGAGCTCGAAAAAGCGCAGCGCGAAGGCAATTTAACTAAAGCCGGCGAACTTACTTATGGCACAATTCCGGAGTTACAAAAAGAGCAATCGACTTTAGAAACATCTGTGTCGCAAAGCATGATTCGCGAATCAGTTTCGGAAGATGATATTGCGGCAATTATTGCTAAAGTAACCGGAATTCCTTTAGATAAATTACTTTCCGGCGAAAAAGAAAAACTGCTGAAAATGGAAGATTTATTGCGCCAAAGAGTAATTGGCCAAGATGATGCACTTCATGCAATTGCAAGCGCGGTGCGTCGCTCGCGCGCCGGTTTGCAAGAAACAAATCGTCCGATTGGATCATTTTTATTTTTAGGGCCAACCGGAGTTGGAAAAACCGAACTTTCTAAAGCACTCGCTGAATTTATTTTTGATGATGATTCTGCAATGCTTCGCGTTGACATGAGTGAATTTATGGAAAAGCACGCAGTTGCAAGATTAATCGGTGCGCCTCCGGGTTATGTTGGTTTTGAACAAGGTGGTGTTTTAACTGAAAGCGTACGCCGCCGTCCTTATCAGGTGATTTTATTTGATGAAGTTGAAAAAGCGCATCACGATGTTTTTAATATTTTATTGCAAGTTTTAGATGATGGCAGGCTTACAGACGGGCAGGGGCACATCGTTAATTTTTCTAACACTATAATTATTTTAACCTCGAATTTAGGTTCGCAATTTTTGACTGAACTTGATGAAGATCAAGATGTTAAAACCGTGGAAGAGAAAGTGATGGAAGCGGTTCGCGGGCATTTTCGTCCGGAATTTTTAAATCGTTTGGATGAAATAATTTTATTCAACAAACTAAGCCGCAAAAATATGCAGGCGATTGTAGAAGTGCAATTTGCAAGGCTTGCCAAAAGATTGGTTGGTAGAAATATCAAAATTGAACTTGATAAAACAGCTGAAAATTATTTGGCGGCTAAAGGTTACAGTTCAACTTACGGCGCTCGACCTTTGAAACGCGTGATTCAAAAAGATATTGAAAATGCTTTGGCGGAGAAGATTCTGAAAGGCGAGATTCAGGATGGACAATCAATTTCGATTAAAGCAAATGGTGAGAATTTAGAGTTTAGTTTTTCTTAAATCTAGGCATAATGAAAAAAATGGGGTGCTAATTTCCCCCCTGACGCCCCCAATTTTTC
>JAZKII010000048.1:0-7151 GCA_040384945.1 Pseudomonadota bacterium | reverse complement strand
GCAACATCCAGCTAGCATCTCGACGACGCACTTCGTGCTTTGCTCGATGACCTGAAAATTTTTCTTTTCCATACAATTTTTCCGCAATTGAATCCGGGAAACTATAATTTCCCGTTACCATTTGCACATCATCACAATCTTCCAAAGCATCAACCATTTTCATAAGTTTTTGCGCTTGTTCCAGATCAGAAATTTCCATGCTGTTTTTGGCTTTCCAGTCAAATTTTGCTGAAAGTGGATCTTTAAATTTTTCAGTTAAAGTATCGCGCACCGCGCCTAAATTTTCTGGTTGGGTAATTACAATGTGAAGTTCCGGCGAAGATTCAACTTCCTCCGAACCCGCTTCCAGAGCGGCTTCAAACATTTCTTCTTCCGATGCAACTTTGCCGTCAAACTGAATTAAACCAATATGATCAAACATAAAACCAACTGATCCGGTTTCTCCTAAAGCGCCTCCCGCTTTGGTAAAAATGCTGCGCACTTCGCTGGCAGTGCGATTGCGATTGTCGGTTAAAGCTTCTACAATAATTGCTATTCCACCTGGCGCGTAACCTTCATAACGGATTTCTTCGAAATTATCGCCTTCGCTTCCTGCTATTACTTTTTTGATTGCAGCGTCAACGCGGTCTTTCGGCATGTTATTAACGCGGGCTTCAATCATGGCATTTCTTAAACGCGGATTGAAATTGGGATCAGGCTGTCCGGTTTTGGCCGCAACAGTGATTTCACGAAGAATTTTAGTAAAACGTTTAGCTTTTTTAGCATCTTGCGCGCCTTTACGGTGCTTGATATTTGCAAACTGGGAATGACCGGCCATGAATATTTTAGAAGTTGTTGATTACTTTAAGATTCCACCAAATTTAATCGGCGATATTTTTTTGGCAAGACCTGTGGCATCATCAATTTCAACAATTGTGGCGCATAAAGTTGCTTCACCTTGAGCTGGTTCCATTCTAGCGAATTTGCGTTTTTCTAAAAACATGCGTAGCGGCACGGTTTTTTCCATACCGATTACTGAATCATAATCGCCGCACATTCCGGCATCAGTTTGATAAGCAGTTCCGTTTTTCATGATGTGACAATCAGCAGTTGGAATGTGAGTATGCGAACCAATAACAGCGCTAACTTTGCCATCTAAAAATTTTCCCATTCCCATTTTTTCCGAAGTTGCTTCGGCATGGAAATCAACAAAAATTGCATCAACATCTTTTTTTAAACCATGAGTTTCAATCAATTGCTGTGCCGCTTCAAATGGGCATGAAACATGATATTTAGTAAAAACCTGACCTAAAAGATGAATGACTAAAACTTTGCGATTATCAGCGGTGTTAAAAATTCCGGCACCAACTCCGGGACAAGATTTTGGGAAATTTGCCGGGCGCAGTAAACGCTTAAAATCATTAATGAAACTGGATATTTCTTTTTGATCCCAAATGTGATCGCCGCCGGTTAAAACATCAGCTCCGGCATTTAATATTTCCTGCGAAGCGCTGCGATTCACGCCAAAACCGCCGGAAGCATTATCGCAATTTACGATTGTAAAATCGATTTTATTTTCAGCTTTAATTCTGGCGAGATTTTCGGTGACTATTTTGCGGCCAGTACGACCGACTATATCACCGCAAAATAGGAGGTTCATTTTTATTTGCCTCTTCCGTTACTTTGACTTGCTGTTTGTGGAGCTCGTGTATCTGTGGATTTAGTTTCAGTTAAATCAGCCTCTTCAAGAGTTATACCATCTAAACCAGTTTCTAACTGATCTTCTTGCTCGTCTTCATTACTTTGTTCATCTCCTTCAATACCACCTCCGCGAAGCGTTGAAACTACATCATCCAAGCCTTCTATTGCTACTGCCCCCTGACCTCCAATAACTCCAGTTTCTTGGACACCTTTATCAGCACTTTGCTCGCGACCCTTTTCCACTTCAGCAATTTGAGTATTGAATCCATCAATCAACTTTTGCATTTCCGAATTCTCTTTATTTTCAGGCTTATCTTTTTCTTGAGCTAAAATTTCTTTAAGAGAATCAAGCTTACCCGCTTTTTCATAAGCTCCGACAATTATTGTAGTAAGAAATTTGTCATTCTTATTCTCTACTTCCTCTTCATTTTGACCTGATGCTGCAGTTGGTTTAGGACTATCTACATCATCGCCGCCTTGAGTAGGAGAAGCTTTAGATTTCTGTTGCTGCTCAGCACCTTTAGACTCTTCCACACCACCAGAAGCTTTACTTCTTTCACTTTGCTGTGGATTTAAATTTTGATCTGGAGTTGATGTTTGTAAATCAGCCGACGGCATAGATCCACTTTGCAAGCCCTGCATCTTTTCTTTATCAAGACCCAAAAACTTCATTAAGTCATCAAACATTTTTTGCACATCTTTATCTTTATCTTCTTCGTTATCTTCTTCCTTTATCTCAACCCCTAGCATCTTTAACAAAGACTTAAGCATCGTCACCAACAAGCTATCGGTTTTTTTACCTTTATCTTTATCTGATTTTTCAGCTTCAGACTGTTGCTCATTTTGCTGTACGCCTTTATTTGGCTCTTCTACTTTATCTGATTTTTTAGCTTCAGACTGTTGCTCATTTTGCTGTGCACCTTTATTTGACTCTTCTACTCCTTGTTGAGGATTTTTATTTTGTTCAGTAGACACAATAGTGTTTATGAGCGATGACATGCTTTTAGATACATGTGCTTCACCGCCGCTTTGAGAAACTGATGTTGTAGATGATGATGTAGAAACTGGCATATTATTTTAATTAATTTTTTAAGAAAAAACCATCTCAACTTTTACTTGAACTTATGATAAAGCAAGAATTATCCTTACTTCTGTAAAGGCGGTACTATTTCATCATCCTGACCCAAATCTTCCAAACCTTCTTCTTTAAACTTAGCTTTTCCTTCTTCAATTTTGGCGATCTTATGTTGAAAGGCTTCCACCAATTTTTTAAGATTATCATCTTTTTTTTCTTCTTCTAAAAAATGTTTTAAAAAATCCAATTTATTGGCTTCGTCAAAAGAATTTGTTACCATATCGATAATTTTTCTTTCGCTCAATGTCAGCTCATTTATCGAAAGTGAGTAAGCCTCAATTTCTGCCGCTTCAATTTCTGCGCTTTTGTGAGCCAATCGATCTAAAAGGCGTTGCAACATTTGCTTGGTTTTATGGCGATCCATTTTTGCCTCTTCTTTTTCGCCATCTAAATCTGCACCAAATACTCCCACCAATTCATGGATAATTTCATGAAAAACTCCGTGCTCTTCTTTTTCGGTAAGTCCCAGCGATTTAGTTTTCGCAACAGCTCCCATCTTAACAACTGCTTCTCCTAAATGGGTTAAGATAGTTTCCATTTTATTTTTGCCATGTGAGCTCATTTTCCCCTCCATCAATATAATTAAAAACTTTCACTTCCTCACATAATCACCCTAACTTCCAATTTCAAAACAAATTTTAAATTGCAAAAAATAAATCCCTTCGCGATCATGCACTTGCATCATTTCTAATATCTTTTCCTTACTTAAAATAATGACTAACTCTTTCGCGCCTAAAACTCTTTACGATAAAATCTGGGATTCACATTTAGTTTACGACGATGGCTCTTCAAGCGCCATTTACGTTGATCGCCAATTAATTCATGAAGTAACTTCACCTCAAGCTTTTGAAGGCTTGCGCATGAAACATCGTCAACCAAGAAGACCAGAAGCACATTTGGCAGTTGCCGATCACAATGTTCCAACCACAACGGCAGATCGTGGCCACGGAACTTCCGGAATTAAAGATGCAACTTCGCGTATTCAAGTTGAAACTTTGGAAGCAAATTGCAAAGAATTCGGCATTAAATATTTTGATTTAGACGATAAAAAACAAGGCATCGTTCACATCGTTGGCCCGGAACAAGGCTTAACGCAACCAGGAATGGTCATCGTTTGCGGCGATAGCCACACTTCAACTCACGGTGCATTTGGTGCTTTAGCTTTCGGTATCGGAACTTCAGAAGTTGAACATGTTTTAGCAACTCAAACTTTAATTCAATCGCCGGCGAAAAACTTTTTAGTTCGCGTTGATGGCAAACTTGGAAAAGGCGTAACTGCAAAAGATATTACTCTTGCTGTAATCGGAAAAATCGGAACTGCCGGCGCCACCGGATGTGTTATTGAATATGCCGGCGAAGCTATCAAATCGCTTTCAATGGAAGCGCGCATGACAGTTTGCAATATGGCAATTGAAGCCGGAGCCCGCGCCGGATTAATCGCGCCTGACGAAATTACTTACGCTTACTTGAAAGGCCGCCCTCTTGCACCAAAAGGTGAAGATTTTGACAAAGCGGTTAAATATTGGGATTCTTTAGCTTCCGATCAAGGCGCTAAATATGATAAGGAATTAATTTTACATGCTGACGAAATTGCTCCGCAAGTAACCTGGGGAACCAGCCCGGAAGATGCTTTACCAATCACCGCTAAAATTCCGACTCCGGAAAGTTTTTCTGATCTCGGCAAACAAGAAGCTGTTAAAAGATCACTTGAATATATGGGTCTTACAGCAGGAACTCCACTTGAAGAAGTTGTAATCGATAAAGTTTTCATCGGTTCATGCACCAATGGCAGAATTGAAGATTTCCGCGAAGTTGCAAAAATCGTTGATGGCAAAAAAATCGCCGCAAATATCAAACTTGCAATGGTAGTTCCTGGCTCTGGTTTAGTTAAAGAACAAGCTGAAAAAGAAGGTCTTGATAAAATTTTCACCGCAGCAGGTTTTGAATGGCGCGAACCAGGTTGTTCAATGTGTTTAGCAATGAATGCCGATAAATTAGAATTTGGCGAAAGATGTGCTTCAACTTCCAATAGAAATTTTGAAGGCAGACAAGGCCGCGGCGGCAGAACTCACCTTCTAAGCCCGGCAATGGCCGCAGCAGCAGCTCTAACCGGACATTTAACCGATGTTAGAAAAATGATTTAGATGTTAATTCATTCTCGCACAAATCATGAAATTATAACTAGAAGCTATGACGTCACCGGTTCTGGCTTCACACCACCACCTGTAAAACCACCTGAAAGTATTTCCGACAATCAAGAATTTCGCTGGACAATTGGCTTAGTAAAAGATTTAGCGGCAATTTTTTCTTCAATTTTTTTGTCAGCAATTGGCTACGGAATTTTGATGGTAATGATCGCACTTAAACTTGAAGCCAATGTTAAAAACGAAATTTTAATGTCACTTTCAACCGCCACCCAAATTGGTGCCGGTGTAATTTTCTCCCGCTTCCTTCCTTCAATGGGCCGTAAAACCGGCATGATTAACAGCATTTATTTTGGCTCAATTATTTCGGCAATTTGCGCGCTGACACTTTTTATTTATCCCGGTTATTTGCTCTGGCTTTTAATTATTTTTTGCATCGGAACTTCTCTTTTTATCTGCGGTGTAACCCGTAATACAATCATGATTGACCTGGCACCACTGCACATGCGGGCAATGATTATTTCGCTGGGAACAATGTTGGTTGCAGTTGGCAATAGTTTGGGGCCGGTTCTCTTAAATATTTTACAATCTTTTGATAATTTTTCGACTTACGTAATTGCCAGCGGATTTTACCTCGCTTCAATGATTCCACTGGCGCGCCTTAAAAAAATTGATACCGCAGTTCGCGAAGAAAAAAATATTTCGATTTGGCGTTACATTAAAAATTCTCCAAAAATCATGCTCGCCGCTTTTTGTGTGAGCTATGCCATGTCTTCTTCCAGCGCCTTTTTGATTATTTACGGAATTAAAATCGGCATGCCCAAAGATGAAGCTTCTTTGCTTTTGTCAGTTTTACTTTTCGGCACAATTTTTTACATTCCGATCGGCTATTTGGCCGACATTATGAGCCGCAGATTTTTAATGATTTTTTCCGCCATTCTCGCTTTCACTTTCGCTTACATGCTTCATATCAACCAATTTCCGCATAAAATTTATCCGCTACTTTTTTTAATGTTCGGCGCACTTGCCGGCGTAAAGCTTCCGGCGATTGTTTTAATAAATGAAAAATACAAACCCACGCAACGACTTGCTGTTAACAGCGCTTTTTCCCGAATCAGTTTATTTGGAAATATTATCGGCCTTTTTACCACCGGTGCTATTATGAAAAACCTTGGACCTCAAGGCTTGTGGCTTTCAGTCATGACAATTTTATCGATATTTTTATTTTTTTGTTGTGTGAATTATACCAAAAAAATCATCAAAAAAGAATTTAAACCCAGCGATTTCTCAATCTTTAACAAACATAAAAATGAACAACTGCCCGAAATCTAAATGTATTTTTACTAAAATTTTAAAAAAAATTATTTGCCGCGATAATTCACCAATCGTTGCCAGCGTTAGTTTACAAGGCGTAATTGGCAAAGATTCAAAACTTTCATCAGGATTAAATTTTGAAAATATCGCGCCACTTTTGAAACGCGCTTTTGAAATGAAAAAAGTAAAAGCCGTAGCGTTAAACGTAAATTCGCCAGGCGGTTCACCAGTTCAATCCGAATTAATTTATAATTATATTCGCGAATTATCCGAAGAGAAAAAAATCCCAGTTTACACTTTCGCCCAAGATGTTGCAGCTTCCGGCGGCTATTGGCTGCTTTTAAGCGGCGACGAAATTTACGCTCATAATTCTTCAATCATCGGTTCAATTGGCGTGATTTTTTCGAGTTTTGGTTTTGTTGAATTAATCAAAAAATTAGGCGTTGATCGCCGCGTTTATACCGAAGGAAAAAACAAAGCGATTCTTGACCCGTTTTTACCGGAAGAAAATGAGAATATTGAAATTTTAAAAGACGCGCAGCGCGATATTTTTGAAGGCTTTAAAGAGCTAGTAAAATCAAGACGCGGCGCGAAATTAAAAAATAACGAAGATAATCTTTTTACCGGCGCATTTTGGTCCGGCAAAAAATCTGCCGAGTTAGGTTTAGTTGACGAAATTTGCGATATGAGAAAAAAGATGAAAGAAAAATTTGGCGATAAAGTAAAAATCTGCCCGATTACTGTAAAAAAAGGATTGATAAAAAGTTTCTTTTCGGAAAAGTCTCCATCAATTGAAAGCCTTCTTGGCAAAGTTGAGGAACGGATTAGCTTTAACAAATTCGGGCTTTAAAAAATCTCAGGTCATCGAGCAAAGCACG
>JAZKII010000047.1:0-7669 GCA_040384945.1 Pseudomonadota bacterium | reverse complement strand
GACGACACGCCAAAGGCGCTTTGCTCGATGACCTAAAGCTTTTTTTGTCGCGAATATAAAATATTAGGTCATCGAGCAAAGCGCATTTGGCGCGTCGTCGAGATGCTAGCTCGATCTTCCAGCGCCACTAATTATGCCGCTTTCATCTTCTTACTTTTCCTCTTAATCAACCACAAAGAAATCCCTGTAATTGAAAAAAGTAATGGCAAAAAGCCAGTCAAAAACACCGTAATTTTCCATAAATATCCCAAGCCTTCACCCGCATGAATCGCATGTTGCCAGGCGATTATTTTTTCTCCGGAAGAATAATTTTTCGGATCACGAACTTCTAAAATTCTTTGCCAATATTGATCGATAAAAACTGTAATCATTGGTTCGCCATCATCATAATTTTTTGGTGCAAAATTGATGCGAAAAGGTTGTTCCGGTTTCATCGGAAAATTTATAGAAAGTAATTTATTGTCACTTGAAACCTTTTGGGCGGCAAGGGCTGCGAGCTCATCAACTGTTAAAAAACTTGAACCGGAATCAATCACCATCTCATTGGCGCTTTTCTTTAAATCTTTCCCCGGAAAAATTGCTAAAATTGTGGCGGTGGTTTGCGGAGTGAAAGCCAAATAAACTCCGGCGAAGCTAGTAGTAAAAATTATGAGTGATGCCCAAAAGCCTACAGCGCTGTGTAAATCGCGGTGAAATTGTTTGCCGGTTGAGCTGAATTTAAATGTCATGGCGCGTTTAAAAGTGATTTTTTTCGGCCACCAAATAACTAATCCGCTGATTACCATAAACAACATTACCAAGCCAAAAGTGCCGACAATATTTTTGCCGGTTTGGCCTGGAATGAAAAGGCTGGCGTGGAATTTTTTGAGGTTTTTAAAAAAGTCAGTTTCAGGATTTTTTACTTCTATAACTTCAAGTGAAACCGGATCAACCGCAACTTCAAATATTGATTTTTTTTCTTCGATTTTTTTGGATAAACGCACAATTGCCGGTGATTTTTCTGCGATTGGTAATTTGATAAAATTTACTTTAGAGCCTTCTGGAACTTGAGTTAAAGATGAAATAATTATTTTGCTTGGTGCTTGAATTTCGCCATTTGCGAAAACATGTTTTGTGTGAAGTTGATAATTGGAAATTTCATGCTGAAAAACCATTATAAGGCCGGTGATGCCTTGTAATACTAATGGAATGCAAAGAGCGATTGCGAGATAAAGATGAAGTTTTTTTAGAATTTTTCTCATGGAATTGGGGATTTGTGAGTAACAAAAAGTATAAATAAATTTCTAATTCCTAAAAATTTAATTTCCTAAATTTTTCTAAGCATCAGCCCAGCGGCGCAGCAAATTGTGGTAAATTCCGGTTAAGTGAACTGAAGATTCATGATTAGGTAAATCACGTAAAACAGTTCTGATTGAATTGTCTAAATCAAAAAGCAAAGTTCTTTGCGCATCATCGCGCACCATGCTTTGAATCCAGAAAAATGATGCAACTCTTGCACCTTTTGTAACCGGAGTTACATAATGCAAACTACTTGCCGGGTAGAGAATCATATGGCCTGCAGGAAGTTTTACTTTATGCAAACCATATGTGTCCTCTACCACTAGCTCTCCGCCTTCATATTCCAAAGGATCAGAAAGAAATAAAGTGGCGGAAAGATCGGTGCGAATTCTGAAAGGAGTTCCCGGCACTTGACGAATTGCGTTGTCAATGTGCGTGCCAAAGTTTTGCCCGCCAGAATAGCTGTTGAAAAGTGGCGGAAAAACCTTCAAGGGAAGGGCCGCCGAGATGAATGTGGAATTACGCTCTAATGCTATTAAAATCTTCTCACCCAACTCTTTAGACTCCGCAGAATTTTCCGGAAGTTGCGTATTATTTTTAACCAAAGCTGATTGATGGCCGGCCGTAACCTTGCCATCAACCCAATTTGCTTTGTCTAAAATTTCGCGAAATTCTTTTACTTGTTCTGGAGTTAAAATGTCGGGAACTTGAAGTAACATTGCTAATTAGAATTTAACATTAGTTGATAATAGAAGCACGCGACCTTCGCCTGGAACGGCTGAGTTACTGCCACGAAGCTGGTCATAGAAAAACTCGTTAGTGATATTGTTCACGTTAACTTGTAAATCGACATTTTTGCTAAGCGGATATTTCGCCATCGCATTGAAAACAATATAGCTTGGAACATTGCGTACAGTGCCGGTTGTAGTATCAACCGCAGTAGTTGGAGAAACAAAGCGCTCAGAAACAAAATTCGCACCGGCACCAACTTCTAACTGAGAATCAAATTTATAAGTGGTAAATAGGTTGAACATATGTTCCGGAGTGTTGGTTAAAGCGCGGTTTTCATAAGCATCGCTAACCAGCGATTTTGTTACCTTGCCGTCCATGAAAGTATAGCCGGTCATGATATTCCATTTCTCTGTAATTTTACCGCTGGCTTGCAATAAAAATCCGGTCACTTGTTGAGTTCCGGAAAGAACTCCCACGCCGTTAACCGTTTCTCTGGCATTGTCTTTTATAGTGCGGAAAACAGCAGCGTTGGTGGTTAAGCGTTTTTTGAATAAATCCCATTTAGTTCCGACTTCGTAACTAACATTTTTTTCCGGATCAAGATTCGTGGTAGTCGCTGAAAGTGAAAGTGATTCTGACGAAGGATTGAAACTGGTTCCGTGATTGAAATAAATGCTGCCATTTTTAGCTGGTTTGTAAACGATACCAGCGTTGTAGCTTAGAACATTGCTGGTTTGGGATAGAATTGTTCTGACATTAGCGGCGCTGAGATTGTCATAGTTGGTACGCATATTGTCGTAACGCGCTCCCAATGATAATTCCCATGATGGGCTTAGTTTTACAGTATCAAGAAGATAAACCCCAATAGTATCAACTTTGGTTTTAGTCACGCCGTTAAAGGTTGAAGCAGCGCTAAATAAAGATGAAATCGGATCTTGTAAAGTTGTGGAAGCGGCAGTAGCAGTGAAATTATTAGGTGCGGCGCTTTCGCTTTCAATTGCAAGACCGGTGATCAAATTATGTTCAACTCCCATGGTTGAGAATTTGTTGGTTAAATCAGTTTGGTTGCCCAGATAAGTATCGAGTGATTTTCTGATAATCATGCTGCGAGTAACCGTTGAACCGTCGGTAGTGCTGGGATTGGTGATTTGTGTATCGCGAGAATAGCGGGCATATCTGGTTTGGTTTCTTAAAGATAAATCTTTGGAAAAATCATGCTCAAATTTGATGGTAGAAATATCAACCGTGGTTTTTAGATAATCATTTTTGAAGCCATAGAAATTTTTGCGGTCAGTATTTGCAGGCTCTCCGGCATAAAAAGGAATACCGTAATCAGGAGTATTATTTTCGTTTTGATGCAAGTGGCTGATATTTAAACGATTATCAGTTCCAAGTCCGAAAGCTAAAGTTGGAGCAATAGCGTTGCGGCGGAATGCAGCATTATCACGTTCTGCAACTTTATTGGTGTGAGCCATAGCATTTACACGAATTGCCGCTCCTTCTAAACCAGTGATTTTTTGGTTAACGTCAACAGTTGCACGAGCTAAATCATTGGTTCCAAGCATTAAGCTGCCCGCAGATAATGAGCCTAAATATGCCTGTTTAGAATTTTGTTGAACTACACCACCAGCAGAGCCGCGGCCGAATAAAATTGATGAAGATCCTTGTACGACATCAATTGAATCAAGGTTGAAAGCATCGCGATAGTAACTGCCGAAATCTCTCATGCCGTCAACGAAGAAATCGCTACGAGCAGAAAAGCCGCGGATCGTGATATTATCGCCCTGATTTCCGCCTTCACCGGCTGCAAGAGAAATACCGGGAACGTTGCGTAGAGCATCTGAAACTTTAGTAGTGCCTTGGTCATTCATCAATTGACGAGTAACGGTTGTAACTGATCTAGGTTGATCGACTAATGGTCCGTTTAATTTATAAAAAGAAGATTCGGTTGCGTTATAGTTTTCATTTTCGCGGCTATCAATTACGGTAACCGTAGGAAGGGTTGTAGTTTCGTTTTCTTTCGCGATGGCGATTCCCGGAGTTAAAGCAACGCCAACAATTACTGTGCTGGTTAGTAAATTAGAAAAGCGATTATTTTTTGCTTTTGTTGCCAATGGAATAAAGGCTGTTTTAGAGATTTCTGACATTTCTTAAAAAATTAAAATTGTGATCCTTCTGTAATAATTTCCTTAGAGTGTGTTAGCGCCGAAAACAGCTGTTTAGGCTGTTTTCTCTACTTAGGTTCGGTTATAAACCCGACATTGGCCAATCCAAACCTTTGCGCTATTGCTAAAACGTGACTTACTTTACCGTAAGAAACGTCAACATCGGCGCGGATGTGAATTGGTTGTTTCGGATTATCTTTGGCAGTGAGTTCTAACTTTCTTTCCAAC
Organism: Pseudomonadota bacterium; assembly: GCA_040384945.1. Classification (GTDB taxonomy): domain Bacteria; phylum Pseudomonadota; class Alphaproteobacteria; order Rickettsiales; family UBA1997; genus UBA2645. Next base: position 3,266 of record JAZKII010000047.1, on the reverse strand, counting down.
TCATCAGAGGAAATTGCGACATCATCCAAAAAATATTGGCCTGATTTATTTACGGAAATTGTAAGAGTTTTTTGTTCGGTAATTTGTGCCGCAGTTTCTGACGGCAAATTAAGTTTAATGGCACTGTTTAGCATTGGTGCTGTAACCAAGAAAATCACCAGCAACACCAACATAACGTCAACTAGTGGCGTTGTGTTTATCTCGGCAAGAGGCGCTTGTAAATCTTCGCGATCAAAAGGACTTTGCATGATTAGTGTTTTTGAGTTTCGTTAGATAGATAAACAGTCATCTGTTCCGCAACATGGCGCAGGTTTTGTACCAAAAGGCGATTGAGGCGAACGAAAGTGTTGTAAGCTAAAACTGCCGGAATTGCGGCGAAAAGACCAATCGCAGTTGCCACCAAAGCTTCGCCCATTGGGCCGGCAACAACTGAAAGCCCGGCATTTCCTTGAGCGGCGATGCTTTGCAGTGCGTTGTAAATTCCCCAAACTGTTCCGAATAATCCGATGAATGGTGATGAGCTGCCGATAGATGCTAGAACGGTTAAACCCTTATCAAGATTAATTCTGGTTTCATCCAAAACCTGCAATAAATGCATGGTTAAAATTTCTTTTTTAGCTTCGTGAGTGTTGTATTGTGGAAGGATTGGTTCGAGTTTTTTTACTTCGACCAATAAATCATTTACGCTGCCTTCAACATTTTGGAAATTTTTGCGGGCCGGCCAATCTTTAATATTTACGTAAGTATCGTGAAATTTTTGGAAGGCTTTATATTCTTGGCGTAGTTTCAAACCTTTCCAGAAAATTAAATACCAGCTGGCGAAAGACATTGCTAAAAGTAATAAGAAAACTGCAACTAAAACCGAGTTTCCTTGAGCAAAAACGTGAGCGAAATTCATTTTTTAAAACCTTAAATCATTTTGAAATCAACAGGAACAACAACGTTGGCCTGAACAAATTCTCCGCCGCGACGCGCCGGAATAAATTTCCATTGTCTAACTGCTTCAAGAGCTGCATCATCTAAAATGTTGGAGCCACTTGAATGACAAACTTGAACTGCAGCTGGCGTGCCGTCTGGTTTAACAGTGACATTCACCATAACTTTACCTTGAATGCCTTTGCGTTTTGCAGCTTGCGGGTAAGACGGGGCAGGGTTGTTTAAATAAGCAGCGTCAAAAACCGGATCAGTTTCGGCAGATTTTGTTGCAGTTGCATTTGGATCAACACGACCGGAAGTTTCTTTTCCGGCTAGTTTATTTTTTTCAGTTTTGCTTTCCGCTTTTTCAACTTTGTCATTTTTCTTTTGTTTTAACGCATTTTCACTTTCAACATTAAGTGCAATTTTTTTGTGAGAAGCACTTTCACTTTTTTTCTCAGAAGCTGAAGGCGCAACAAAACTTACATGAATTGCTTGTTGGCTAATAACCACTGGATTCGACGGCATCATTGACCAGGCCGCAATTGAACCATGTACCAAAGCAGCAGCAGTTAGTGCAATTAAATGTGAATGTTGTGAGTTTAAGAAATTGATTTTCATAAATTTAAAAAAATTAGAGCGGCAGAATAGTTTTGACGAAAATGATAGTCAATATCATAATTTAATAAAATTTAAAAAAAGCGTATTTTTTTGCTGTACTATATATGCAATGAAATTTGATGGTTTAAAATTCTAAAAATGCAGATTCGGTTTGGAGAATTTCTCTGAAGTTTAATATTTGAAGAAGAGATCGGATTTTAGATAATCTCAAAAAGTGATATTAAAAATGCTTTGTATAATTTTTTTACTCAAAGCAGATTGCATTCTTCAGGCAAAACCGCGCCATTACACAACTCTTACAATATAACTAATGAAAATTGCTAACGCACAGATTGATTTTTATATCCAAAAAATCGCCCAAGAAAAAGTTGCCGGATGCTTGGTATTTGGGCCTGAAACATCAGTTGTGAATTATAGATTCGACATGATTGCCAAGAAGATTTCACCAGATTTGTCTGATCCATTTATGGTCACCAACCTAAGCAAAGAGCGGCTTTCGGAAGATAAAGGAATTTTAGCTGACGAGTTTTTTTCTTATTCAATGTTAGGCGGAAGAAAATTAATTTTGGTGAAAGACGTTGATATTGCTGGTGGTGCGGCACTTAAGATTCTTTTCGAAGATCATGATTTTGCTAAAAAAAGTGATAATTTTATTTTGATTCAAGCCGGTGATTTAGATAAATCATCCGCTCTGCGTAAGGCTGCGGAAGATAATCCAAATTTTGCAGCGATCGCTTGTTATGAAGATGATGAACGTGTAATTAAAAAATTTATTGAAAATGAATTGGCAGCGAGACAAGTAAAATCAAGCTCTCAGACCATTGACTTATTAATAGAGAAATTCGGAAAAAATCGCCAAATCATTATTTCTGAACTCGAAAAAATCACTGTTTTTCTAGGTGAAAACAAGGTTTTGACAACAGAGCTTGCAGATAAGCTGACAGCATCTGAAAGCGAAATTACAGCAAATGAATTTGTGATGAATTTTGCTGCACGAAAATTTGATGTTGCATTACAACAAACAGAAAAGCTTTTTAAAGATGGTTTTGAACCTATCACATTGATTCGTTTTCTTTCAAATTACCTTCAGAAGCTTTACCACTGTAGAGTGCAAACCGAATTAGAGAAGGCGAATTTTGAAGAAGTTGTGAAATCGCAACGTCTTTTTTTTAAAACAGAAATCGAATTTCGGAAACATTTGATGACCCTTCCATTGCAATTTTTAACAAAAAATTTACAGGAATTGGCGGAATTAGAGATAAATATTAAAAAAGGTATCATGCCTGGGAAGCTTGTATTTACTGGTTTCGTACAAAATTGTTTGAGAAAAAATAAAAATATTTAAGAAATATTGATTTGTCTGCTTGACAAAAAAGAAGTGGCCCCTAAATTGCGCCGCTCGTTCGGAAATGACTTTCTGAACTTTTCCCTGATTTTTGAAAAAGAAATGAATCAGCTTAACTGCTGAAGACAAATTTCTTTTGCCAAAAATCTAGTTGTTTTACATCGTGAATAGTCGCGTTTATACTTTTAGCAAAAAGTAATTTTTAAGAAAAACTAAGGCGATAGTCCGTGTGGACTATCTTTTTAGAAGTTTTCGTTAATTTTGGTGGCAAGCAATTGTCACTAGTTTTATGTCAGCCAAAAAAAGATTCAGTCAGAACAGATTCTCAACTTGAGAGTTTGATCCTGGCTCAGAACGAACGCTGGCGGTATGCTTAACACATGCA
>JAZKII010000046.1:0-7978 GCA_040384945.1 Pseudomonadota bacterium | reverse complement strand
GTCCACATTTTCAGTTCAATTTAACTTTACGTGAACGTGAGGACGGGATTACAAATCCCGTCCTGCTTAACTCCATACGAGTCTAAAACAAAACTCATACTTAATAATGAAAAAAATCTCGATCTTCGGATCAACCGGATCAATCGGAAAAAACACTATCGAAGTTATAAAAAATGCCCCGGAAAATTTTGAGATTTTGGCGTTAGTTGCAAGAAATGATGTCGAAACTTTAATCGCTCAGGCCTTATTCCTAAAGCCTTCCTACGTTGTTATTGAAAATGAAAAACTTTTCCCGCAATTAAAATCAGCGTTACAAAATCTAAAAAACTGCCAAATTTCTTGCGGCCAAAATGCCATTCTTGAAGTTGCAAAAATCAAATGTGATTTATTTATTTCCGCCATCGTCGGCGCTGCCGGAATGCTTCCAACTCTTGCTGCAATTGAATCGGGATCAGATATCGCTTTAGCCAACAAAGAATCATTAGTTTGCGCCGGTAGTTTTTTAAACGCGGCAGCCCAAAAAAGCGGTTCCAAAATTATTCCGGTTGATTCCGAACATAACGCGATTTTTCAGATTTTTGAAAATGAAAATTTAGCTGAAATTGATTCTATAACTCTCACAGCTTCCGGCGGTCCATTTTTTAACAGCGATAAAGATTTTTCTAAAATTACCGTTGCCGAAGCTTTAAAACATCCAAATTGGTCAATGGGTGCGAAAATCTCAATCGACTCGGCAACCATGATGAATAAGGGTTTGGAGATGATCGAAGCTTTTCACATTTTTCCGGTTTCCAAAAACCAGATTAAAATTTTAGTCCATCCTCAATCAATAATTCACGGCATGGTTGATTATTCCGATGGTTCAACTTTAGCGATGTTAAGTCGTCCAGACATGCAAGTGCCGCTTTCTTATGCGCTGGCTTATCCTAAAAGAATGGCAATAAAACATGACAAATTAGATTTGGCGAAATTACAAAATTTAAGTTTCTTCGCCCCCGACGACAAAAAATTTCCCGCCATAAAAATTTGCTGCGAAGCCTTAGAAACAGATGGTAGCGCGCCAGCTGTGCTAAATGCGGCCAATGAAATTGCGGTTGAAAGATTTTTGAAAGGCGAAATTGCTTTTGATGAAATTACTAAAATCGTCGAAAAAACTTTAGCAAAAATTTCCCACAAAAAATTAAATTCGGTGGAAGAGGTTTTGGAGTTTGATAAGATTGCTCGAAGAATTAGTGGTGGGATTGCTGGGGATAAAGATTAGGTTTTATCTCATAATCGTTTAATTTTAATGATTTAAATTTCAGGACAATTATGTCAAAACTTATATCTTACATTGGACAAATTACTGGAGTCCATAATCTTTTTGTTCCGCATAAACCTAATGTATACGTTGATACGAAAGGAGTTTCTAAGGAGGTTGATAAGGATGATTACGATTATAGCGAACAGTTGAATCCTAAAATAGATCCAAGGTTAGCAGAAGAAATTGCGGTTAATGAAGAAAATTTAGTAAGGGAAAATTTTGCCAGGATAAACACAGACCAACTTGAGAAATATCAGAAAACGGAATCAGTCAAAGAAAAGCTCGCAAAATTGTATGATGAAGCAAAGCAACCCGAAAAAGCCGAGGAAATGCGTGAGTCTGCTTTTTATGATTATAGAGAAATCTCCGCAATAAAACCAGAATTGATATGGGAAAGATATGACAAAATAAGAGACAATGCTCCGTTAGCAGCAAGCCCTGAGGTAATTAAAGAAAATATTAGAGAATTTGATAAAGTTCTAAGATTATACCCTAACGCGAAATGGGTTCATCATGATCGTGGAGTATGTAAGGTAATTTTGGGTAATGAGGAAGACGCTCTAAAGGATTTTAATGCGGAAATAGAAAATGATAATCCTGTCTCTACCAGATACACAAAATTAGAGCGTGGGAAGTTATATGAAAAAAAGGGTAATTTATATAAGGCAGGGCGTGATTTTAAAGATGTTCTTGAAAATCCCGGAGTGCAAAATCTGTATCAAAATGCTCAACAACATCACAGAAACGTGGTGCAAAAATACCTTAAAAAAACTCATAAAAAATTTCAGGCTCATCAAGATTGCAGTGCCGATTTTATAAAATTGTATGAAATTGCCGGAACAGAACTTTTGGCTGAGGAATATTCAGCTATTCAGGCGGATTATATTAAGAACAATAAAAAAGAAGAAGGAGTGCAGTTTTTTCAGGATGTTTTAAGTATTGAAAATTTGCCGAAAAACATTGCTAAAATCTGCCTCGAAAATATTGAAAATCTTCATTTGAAAATTACACAATTCAAATCACTTGAAAAAGTGATTTCTACCCAAGGAATGAGTGAGGAATATGAAGACCTGCTTAATAAGCGCCCGAGAAATTATTTTCAGGAACATGTTGCATCCAAGCATTACATGGGAATGGGTAGGAGTGCGGAAATTAATGCTCAAATATCCTCTTACTGGAACTTAAATGAGGAAGCTAGGCGATATAATCTCGCCTCTATCATAGATTTAATTGATGATGACATAAAAAATAATCCCAATACTCATAAGTTGGGTAATATTCATAACAAAGGATTAATTTATTTAAGGGCGGGTGATTATGAAAAAGCCCTGGAATCTTTTAGGCTGATCAAATGGCGAGATAATTTTCATGAAGGGTTAACGGAGATGTCCATGGGAAACTATGAGAAAGCTGTTTCAACATTAACTAAGGCGATAGACCATGGAGAAGAGCGATATAATAATATGAAATCTGATCCGAGAAATCTCTATATGGTAGCAAACCGCCATTATTTCAGGGGAATTGCTAATATGTACCAAGAAAATTATGAGGAGGCGCGGGAAGATTTTTTAAAAGAGCGAGAGTGGGGTACTAATAACCAGGCTTTAAAATGGCTAGGCCTGGCAAATACAGCTTTGGGAAATGATGAAGAAGCTAAACAAAGTTTTGATTTATATAATGATGAAGAAGCTAAAAAAAGTAAAGCTAGTGAATTGGGGAGTGGAGCGTATGTAGAAGCAATCGTAGAAATAATATTATTGCTTGCCCTACTAAAACTCATTAATTCTTGTGGTCAACAAGATGCTCAAAATTTGCGCCCAGATGCAGAAGCACAAATCGAAGGCCTTGCGCGCCTAATGTTTAATACAGTCTTATCTTCCTCGTATTTAAACTCGCAAGAAAAAGAAGCGCTTAAATTTATTGATATGGAGAAAGTTCCGGAGTTCATGTTAAAAGTGATCAAAACCCAAAATAACCAGTTTGATATAAATGAAATAATTTCTGATGAAAAACGTCCTGAATTAACTAACGAAAAGCGTGAATGGGTAAAAGAAATTTTCCAAACAGCTTTTAGCATGGTTATTCCTATGCAAAAAAAAAGTTACGATAACCAAATTGTAAAACTGGCATTCCCAAAGGATGAAGATCCCAACTCTTATCCAAAATGGTTGAACCCAGCTAATTTTAAGAGATTGTTAGGAATTTATAACGAGGAATTTATAAAGAAATTAATCAATCTTCCTAAAGAATTGGATTTGCAGGATGCCGAAAAAATAGCTGCTGAACAGGCTGCAGAACCACAAATCAAAGGCTTTGCGCACCAAATGTTTGACTCAGTCTTGGATTACGAATATTTAAAGGAACACGAAAAAGAAGCGCTTAGATTTTTTGATGTGGATAAAATTCCGGAGTTCATGTTTAAAGCGCTCGAAACCCAAAATAACACGCCGGATATAAATGAAATAATTTATACGGAAAAACTTTCTGAATTAACTAACGAAAAGCGTGAATGGGTAGAAGAAATTCTCCAAACAGCTTTTAGCCTGATTAGGCCTATGCAACAAAATAGTGAAAAGAACCCAGTTGCAAAACTGGCACTTCCAACGTCGGAAAATCCTAACTCTCCTCTAGAAATGTTGAGCCCAGAGAATTTTGAGAAAATTATAAAAATTTATAATGAGGAATATATAAAGGAATTAAGCAATACTACTAAAGCAGTGCAGGTTTTTTATACCATACAAAAAATATTAAATGAGATTGTAGAAAGTACGGTTCGAGGGTGTGAAGAAAGTATTTCTTTACCATCACTTCCACTTCCTTCGGTTTCAGTAGCAGCTACTTCTAAGACGCAGCCACTGAAAAGAGCGCATTCTAATTCATCATTAGAATTTTCTAAATAAACTACTTAAAATGTCACTTACCCACCTAATCATTCAAAATTTCTTTTCTTTTATCGCGATTATTTCGCTGATCGTTTTCATCCATGAATTCGGGCATTTCTTTGTGGCACGGATTTGTGGCGTTAAGGTGGAAGAATTTTCGCTGGGATTTGGCAAAAAACTTTTCGGCTTCACCGATAAAAAAGGTACTTTGTGGAAATTTTGTCTTTTACCACTAGGCGGCTATGTAAAAATGTATGGCGACCGCAACGGTGCATCAATACCGGATGCAGAAGCAATTGCCAAAATGTCGGCAGCGGAAAAGAAAAAATCATTTATCGGAAAAAATGTTTACCAACGCATGGCAGTTGTAATTGCAGGGCCGGTGGCGAATTTTATTTTGGCGATTGTGATTTTTACTTTTTTATTTAAAGCCAATGGCCTCAATAAAGTTTTGCCAATTGTTGATGAAGTGATGCCGCAAAGCGCTGCGCTTGAATCGGGATTGCAAAAAGGTGATGAAATTATCGCGATTAACAATGATGAAATTACGGATTTCAACCAGATTCGCGATCACGTAATGGCAGTTTCAGCAGCTGATTTATTATTTAAAATCAAACGTGGTGAAGAAATTTCTGAAATAAAAATCACACCAAAAATTCAAGTGCGAAAAGATTTTTTCGGCGATGAAGTTAAAATGGCAACCCTTGGCGTTAGTGCCTCGCAAACCACTCATCAAGATTTAAATTTCGGCCAAAGTTTTATTATGGCCAATCAGGAAACTTATCGTATTTCAATTGCGATTTTTAAAGCTCTCGGCGAATTAATCACCGGCAAGCGCTCAGTTGAAGAGCTTGGCGGCCCGATTAAAATTGCTAAATATTCCGGCAAAACTGTTGAAATGGGAATGACAGCCGTGATTTGGTTTATGGCGATGATCTCAATAAATTTAGGTGTAATGAATCTTCTACCGGTTCCGGTGCTGGATGGCGGGCATTTATTTTTTTACATCATTGAAGCAATTTTTGGAAAACCTCTGCCGCAAAAAGCGCAGAAAATTGGCTTTCAAATTGGCCTTAGCCTAGTTTTAACCTTAATGATTTTTACCACTTTTAACGATATCTGGCAATTATTTAAATAGATTTGTCACCATCATCTTTACTGCCCAACATTCTTACTCCAAGTCTTGTTCCAACCAGATTTAGAATCATGTTATTAGGGTCTGGTTTTAAGTCTCGTTGGTGAAGATGTTCTTGATTTGGCAGCCTTAACAATTGACCAGCTTCTAAATTTATACTTATTCGTGGAACAACTTCTAAAGTTTGTTTAAAGAAAGAAAAAGCTTCTTTAAATAATTTGTAATCCAATATTCTTGTTGGTTTGAAGAATCCATAGTCGGCAAAATTTACTTTATTGGTTTTAGCATCCAGAACATTAATTGGTGTATCTAGAAAGCTGTCAGGATCTTGGATTAAGATATATTTATTTAAAGGTTCGAGTAAATGCTCTTTTCCATTTTTAACGAAATGGTCAACTATATCTTTGCCGGAAATAACTTCAGTTAAGGCATTTTCATGTCCGACAATTGATAATATCATAACATAAGGAATTGCTTCGCCGCTTCCCCAGCCATCATTATGCCACTTTAGAGGTTTGTTTGAAGATTTAAAAGAAGAGGGATTATATCGTTCACTTTCAGTTGCATAAATATATCCCAGAAGCTTGTTCTGTAAATAATCATCAGGTTTGACGCCCAGCATTTTAGAGAAAGCTATTAATGATATTTCTGCAGGACGTAATTTTTTTATTAAAGCTGAATCCATTTCCACATTAGTTGTGGGAATTTCTGCATGCTCGATTTTAGGAAATAATATTCCATCCAGCAGTGCGACTTGCGCAGGATTTTGTCTGACATCTTCTAATGTATCTAAAAACTCAGGATTTCTGCTTTTGATAATGCTACTAAATTCATCATGCCAGGTAAAGGCTTCTTTTTGAGTTAATGGTTTTAAAATATGATCCGCGCTTTGGAATTGTTGGTAGTAAGAAGTCATCTGGCGCAGACATTCCTCGGCGCTGTCTCTTGGTAAAGTTAAATTTATGGAAGAAATGGATCGAGTTTGATTAGGTTTTGGAAATCTTGTTACGGCTAGTTTTGAAAGTCCGGTTAAAAGAGGTTTGCTCATGCTTAATTAACTATTAATTTGTAAATTCTTTAAAACTTTTGTCGCAATTCCGTTGTCGATGGTTGATTTTGCTAGCTCAACACCTTCTTCAATTTTTTCAACTTTATTGACCAGCTTTAGCGCAAAAGCAGAATTTAAAATTACAATATCGCGATAAGCAGATTTTTCACCTTCCAAAAGCGCGATTAATTTTTGGGCGTTATGTTTTGGATCTTGGCCTTTCAAGGTTTCCAGCCCAACTTTTTTAAATCCTAATTTCTCTGGGTTGATAATTTCTTCATCAAAAATTTTACCATTTTCCAAGCGCAATAAATAAGAGTCGGTGCAAAGCGAAATTTCATCCATGCCGTCTTGGCCATGAACTATGTAAATTTTTTTAGCATTTTGCTGAGCGGTGAGCATTTTTTTCATCACATCTTTTCTTGAAGTTCCGATAAGCTGGAAGCTTGTATTTGCTGGGTTTAATAGCGGTCCTAAAAAATTAAAAATTGTTGGAATTCCTAAAGATTTACGAATTTCGGCAACATTTTTTAAAGCTTCGTGAAAAAATGGCGCAAATAAAAAACAGAGATTTTTCTCGCGCAGGTTTTTTTCAATTTCCGGAATTTCTGAAGAAATTTTTATCCCCAGTTCCGAAAAAATATCGGCCGAACCTGATTGTGATGAAATTGCTTTATTACCATGTTTTGCAACTGGAACACCAGCTGCTGCAACTACAAAACACACGGCGGTTGAAATATTTAATGTGTTCAATTTATCGCCGCCGGTTCCGCAAACATCAATGGCATTTTCAGGAGCGGAAATTTTTTTCATGCGTTTTCTTAAAGCAGAAACCGCGCCGATAAAGGCATTTTCGGGAAGGTTTTTTTGGTTGAGATCGAGGAGGAATTTTTTGATTTCAGCCTCATCGATTTTTAAGTCGATGATTTGATCAAAAATTTCTTCGTAATTTTTTGAGGTGAGGTTCATTTATTAAATCAAATCCAAAAAGTTTTTGATAATCTGATGTCCATGTTCTGACGCAATTGATTCGGGATGAAATTGCACGCCATAAATTTTAAATTTTTTATGTGCGACTCCCATAATAATTCCATCTTTAGTTTCAGCGGTGATTTCCAAATCAGTCGGGCAGGTTTCTTTTTCAATAATTAATGAGTGATAACGCGTTGCCTTAAAAGGTGAAGGTAGGCCTTTAAAAAGATTTTTTCCTTGGTGCAAAATTTGGCTGATTTTTCCATGCATCGGATAAGTTTTTACAACATTGCCACCAAAGGCTTGGCCTATTGATTGATGTCCTAAACAAACGCCGAAAATCGGGAAAATTCCTTGTAATTTTTCAATAACTTCGAGGCAGATTCCCGCTTCATTTGGTGTGCAAGGGCCGGGAGATAAAACAATGCCGCGGGGATTTAATTTTTTGATTTCATCGATTGTAATTTCGTCGTTGCGTTTAACGATGACTTCTTTTTCTCCAGCCTGGATTAGGTAGTGGTAAAGGTTGTAAGTAAAACTGTCGTAGTTGTCGATTAGGAGGATCATTTGTTTTTTTTAAAGTTTCAGGTCATCGAGCAAAGCACGAAGTGCGTCGTCGAGATGCTAGCTCGATTTTG
>JAZKII010000045.1:0-40594 GCA_040384945.1 Pseudomonadota bacterium | reverse complement strand
CCAGCTAGCATCTCGACGACGCACTTCGTGCTTTGCTCGATGACCTAAAAAATTACCTAATTCACAAACTGCTCGCGAATAATCCTCTCTTCCAACGAATGATTTGGATCAAATAAAATCTTAAACGCAATTGTTGGTTAGGGTTAGCATGTAAGATAAGTAAAGCCTACAAAACATTAGTGAAGTAGTTGATTTTGATCGGGATTTATTAAGTGTTGCGACCAACATGTCCTTTATGAAGAAGTGGAGATATCTCAGAATCTTGTGGAGTTGCACTTGGAGTTTCAGGATCTACAGCAATGCTGGTGGTTTCTGAGAGAGTGTTAGGAAATAATTTTGAAGGCAGAGAAACTTTACTTTGAATATTTTCTAACAAAGAGGAATAATCACTGTTTAGAGTTTCTAGCGATGCATCTCTAACAGAAGCAAGAATTTCTCTAAATGATGAGATATACTGCTTTTTATTTTCGGAGTAGCACGGAACTTGCTTGCCATTATGATCGCTCTTCGCGATGGCCAGAAAACTTAAATGTATGGGAATGGTATATCCAAAAATATTGTTGGCTAAAACTTTTTTGGTAAACACTAGACTGTCTTTCCGAGCAGAATATTCGCGAGTGGATTGTTGCGAAAGAAACTCTGCTATTTTACAAGATGCTAAACTTAACTTTAACTCGCCATTATTATTTTGAGAGTATTTGTCCGAATGAGATTTGTGTTCATTTTGAAATTCGTCGTTTATCCTGTGCCACAATCTAGTGCCTTTGATTAGAGAATCTGGCTTCAAGGTAGAGTATCTAGATGTAGTTTGTTCAACTAGATTAGCGTTTTCTGGAAAAAATGGCATAATTAAAATAATAAAATTAATATTCTTCTTTTTTAGTTCACAAATTATTCGTTAATAATTCTCTCTTTCAATGAATGATTTGGATCAAATAAAATCTTAAACGCAATTTTCTAATTCACAAACTGCTCGCGAATAATCCTCTCTTCCAACGAATGATTCGGATCGAAAAGAATCTTAAACGCAATCGAACGATCTTCAAAAATTATCACCTCTTTCACATTTTTAACTTCGCTGGAATCAGCTGTAGCACTAACCGGGCGCGATTCGCCATCCAAAACCTGCAACCTGATTTTACTATTGGCCGGAAGCAAAGCGCCGCGCCATTTTCTCGGGCGAAACGGACTAATCGGCGTTAATGCCAAAATTTCTGAACCAAAAGGAATTATCGGGCCACCGGCGGAAAGATTGTAGGCTGTGCTTCCAGCGGCTGTCGCAACTAAAATTCCATCAGCGGCGAGGGTTTCTAAACGTAATTGTTCATTAATTTCAATTTTGATTTTTGCCGCTTGGCTTGATTGGCGTAAAAGCGCGATTTCATTGATTGCGATATGGCTGTGGCTGGTGTTTTCATTATCGATAATATTGGCGCGAAGCGGGTAAAGGGTTGATTCTTTGGCGCGGCTTAAAACTTCTAAAAAATCTTCTTCCGAAAAAGTATTCATCAAAAAGCCGACGGTTCCGCAGTTGATTCCGTAAACCGGAACGCGTTTTGCCTCATATTCGTGGAGGAGGTGTAACATTAATCCATCGCCGCCGATGGCGATTACAAGGTCAATATTTTCGATTTGTTTATGGTCGGTTGTAATGTCGGTGAAACTGTATTTTTTTATCAATGCGTTTTTGCGTTCATTGGCTTCGGCATTGTGATTGGCGGCAATTACGGCGATGTTTTTATACTTCATGTTTTGTATGAACTTTATTATTTCCGCGCTAACTCATAAAGCGTAATAGCCGCGGCAACTGATGCATTAAGACTCTCAACCTCTTTATCAATATCAATTTTAGCAAGCACATCACAATTTTTTTTCACCAGATCGCGAATTCCATCTCCTTCTGAACCAACGATTAGTGCTACATTTTTATATTCTTTCAAAGACTGAATCGAAGCTTTTCCTTCGCCCGCCAAACCAATGCACCAATAGCCGATTTTTTTAAGTTTTTCCATCAAGTTACTGAAATTGGTAACCACGATTAAATCAGCAGATTCAATGGTTCCAGCCGATGCCTTAACAATCGTGGCATTTTCTCTCGGAGAATTATGTTCGAGGAAAATAATTTTGGTTACGCCAAAACTGATCGCGCTTCTAATGATCGCGCCAACATTATGCGGATCGGAAATTTGATCGAGCAAAAGAAGTGTCGGAAGTTTTTCACCTTCTTCAATTGCGTAAAGTTCGGTTAAAAGATCATTTTGAGTGCGGGTTGGAAGCGCAGAGCAATTAGCTGCAAAGCCTTGATGCACCTGGTTTCTGCCCACTAATGATTCAATTTTATTATTATCCGCCATTTTAACTAATGGCTTCAAATGAAGGAGGGAATTTTTTTGTAAAAAACTTTCAAGTTCTGAAACGGAGTTAATTGTAACCAGGATTTCAAAAACTTTACGACGTTTTTTTAAGAGGATTGTGAAAATAGGATGCTTACCGCAGAGCCATATTCCATTTGGGTTTGAGCCAGTTGGAATATGGTTGCGTTGATTTCTATCGATTGGTTTTTTGTTTTTCATCTGCTGGGGTTACTTCAACTTTTTCTTCTGCAACTGCATCAGCTTTTTTTACATTTTCATCTTTGCTGGCGTCAGAAATGGCGCCGGATTTTTCAAGATCAACCGGATCAGGTTTAACTTCTTCCGGTTTTTTTTCTTCAGCTTTTTTCTCGGTTTCAGGTTTTGGAGCTTCAGCTTCTTTCAATTTAATCAGGATTTTTACTTTAGAATTTTTAGTAATTCTGGAATTGATTTCATTCAATTTATCTTGCGCTAATTGCTCGCGGATATTGTCTTTTACTGATTCGAAAGGCAATGCTTTGGCATCACGAACATCAGAAATTTTGATGATGTGCCAGCCGAATTTGGTTTGAATCGGATTAGAAACTTCATCTTTTTTTAAGCTTTCAACGGTATCGCCAATTTCCTTGATCATGTTATCTTCAAGGATGTAACCAAGGTCGCCGCCTTTTTCAGCGCTTTCTTGGTCGATTGAATATTTTTTCGCCAAGTCAGAAAATTTTGCTGGTTTTTTGCTTTGCATTTCTTTCAAAACTTTTTCGGCATCATCTTTAGTTTTGGTAACGATGTGCGAAATTGAATATTCTTTTTTGCCGGTTAATTCATTGCTTAATTCAGCATATTTATCGCTAACTTTTTGGTCAGTGATTTCTTGTTTAACCAATGAATCAATATAGGCCTGACGCAGGATTTTATCTTTTGCATCAGCAATTTTATCTTTAACTTCTTTGTTATCGGAGATTTTAGATTTTTTGGCTTCTCTGGCTAATTCTTTGTCCAGATAAACTTCTTTCACTAAAATTTCGATTACCTCTTTTGGTAAATTTTCAACTTCAGGAATTTTGGTTTCTTGATTTTGCTCAAGATTTTGGCCATCGAAAACGCTGCGTAATTTTCTTTCGATCTCAGATTTATAAACTTTTTGATCGTTAATTTGAGCAACAACTACATCATTTCCTCTTTTGAAGAAATAGGCTGAAGCGCCGAAAATTACGGCTGCAACGGTTGTAGCAACGATGAAAATTTTAGTAGAATTTTTCTTTCTGGAATAGCGTTTCATAACTTTAAATTGGAAATTACAAATTTAGGAAAAAGGTTATATCTGGCGCAAACTGTTTCGAGTTTGTTTTTATCGACAGTTTGGTTGTAGCTTACGGAGAGTTCTTTCGACAGGATTCCACCGGTAATTAAAAGACTGTCGATTCCGAAATCTGCAGCACCTTTAATATCAGTTTCCATTCCATCTCCGATCGCGAGAATTTTTTTATTTTCAGGGTTATTAAAAAATTCGCAAACCATTTTGTAAACTGATTTGAAAGGTTTGCCATAATAAATCACTTCGCCACCAAGTTTTTCATATTGGCGGGCCAAAGTGCCGGCGCAAATCATTTCAATGCCATCTTGTCTGACCACGATCATATCGGGATTAACGCAGATCATTTTTAAATTATTTTCTTTGGCGGCGATGGCTTGCGGGAGTTTTTCGGCCAAGGTTGAAGCTTCGTGATCGAAGCCGGTTGTAAGGGCGAAATCAGCTTTTGATGCCTCATCAACTCTGACATAATCAAGGTCATCAAGCAGATCGATATCTTTTTGTGGACCAATGTAAAAATAATTTGGGCCGAAATTTTTAAAGCCGCTTTCTTGATTTTTTTTCAAATCAAGAAAAGTTGCTTCGCCGGAAGATAAGATAAAATCGTAAAGATCAGGAGTTACGCCGAATTTATTTAACATGTTGGCGACTTTACCAGCGCGGCGCGGCGCATTTGATAAAAAGCAGATTTTTTTATTTTGTTGGCGCAGGTAGGAGATTGCTTCAACTGCGCCCGGATAAGCATTGCTGCCATCGTGAACTACGCCCCAAACGTCGAAGATGAAATAGTCATATTGCGAGGAGATTTCTTTGATATTGGAGATGAAGTTCATTTGAATAGATTATTATAGAGTGCGCTGGATCTAGCGCTGGACTGGGTTTGTAACCCAGTCCACACGTTCAGTTCAATTTACATGACATGAACATGAGGACGGGATTACAAATCCCGTCCTGCGCAAGTATGCGTGCAATATTTGATTAATTTTTAACGCTCCACCATCGACATTGTCATTTTCCAGACATCATCAAAAGAGCCTTTTTTATATTTTATTTTCACCGAATCACCAAGTCTAATCTTTTCAATTTGGGTTTCATCTTCAATCACTACCCAAGAAACTTTAGGCTCGATTTTATCAGTAACCGTGCCGCTCGCGATAATTCTGGTTTCAATTTCGCTTTCATTAGTAATGGCATTTTCAATTTCATATTGGCTGGTTACTTCAAATTTATCGCCATGTTTGATGCCATCAAGTGAGCCGATGGAAACCTTGAAAATTGTCTTACCGTCAAAAACGCGTTTTTCTAAAATATAACCTTTTTTGGCAAAAAAGTTTTTGATCGCAATTTTGATATTATCAATCGCATCTTCTCCGGCGCGGCGCACCAGGTTATCATCGCGATCACTTCCCGCAACTTTATCTCCCCCAATTTGAATTGCACCAAGTGCCAATCCACCATCTTGTTTTACACTTTCAGTCCTTGATTTCTTGCCGGCAAATTCAATGGCACCAACAACGGTAAGGGAAGGGAGTTCGTAAACTTTTACATTTCCAGAAACGTCGGAAGAATAATTGTAGCTGGGTGGAATTGTGATAAGTCCGGTGCGCGGGCTGTAAAACAGGCTTCCAGCGGAATATTTGCTGGTAAATCCGGCATTAGAAATTGTACCGGAAATTGCAAAATCTGCCACTTTCGGGCCTTTGTAAGAACCAGTTTTATTCATTTCGGACAAAGCGATTTCTTTCTTTAATTTTTCGGAAGCCTTGCGATCAACTAATTCGCCGAGGCGGTTTTGGGCGACAATATTTTCAACATTATTGGCAATGGCATTTCCAAGCCCGGCTTGAGTTGCAACCTGATTGGAATTTTCATCCAAAGCGAAAACCACGATTTTTGGCGGTTTGCCTTCAAGGTTTTCTTTGGTCGGCATGAAGCTGGCTTTGGTCAGAAACTGTTTTTCGTATTTATCAAAATTCTTAATTGTCGGCGCGCAGGAGCTAATGATGACGCAGGATGAGAGCAATAAAAGCAGGAGCAGATATTTGAGTTTCATAGGTTAATTCGAAATTCCGACGATTTTTAAAATACCATCTTTGGAAATCTTTTCTTCAAGTGATGTTAAAGAAGCTAAATAAGATTCATGTTCGCTAATCGCTGAGCTTCCGGTAACTTCAACAGAGTTGCTGGCAACCACATTTCCACCGGCGATATTTTCAAAATCAATTTCAAGTTTAGTCATAAAAGCAGAATAAATTTCGCTGCTTCTGGTGGTGGAAGTGATTTTAATTATAACCTGATTTGGATTAGATCCGTTGCGGCTCGGCGAGATTTTTATTTTTTCTTTATTTAACGCAGTGCGAATTATTTTTGTGATTTCTTTTGGTGAATTTATCTCAAAATAAAATTCGATATTATCCGCTAATTTTTCGAGCTGGTTTTGAAAATCAGCAGCGCGATTTAATTTTTTTGTTAAATCGATATTTTCTCCGGCACCTGAAACGATGCGGCTTTTCAGCTCAATTTCTTTACTTAAAGCGCTAATTTGCAAAAGGGCATTTCTTCTTTGAATAGAATTTTTGCCTTTGGAATTTTTGTCTAAATCATTGATTTGTCTTTCTAAAAATCCGATGCGATCTTCTTGTTCAACGATGAAGCGCGTGCGTTCAATTTGTACTTCGGTGAAGAATTTCTGCCCGACTTTTTGACTTCTGGTAACTTTAAAACCGGTGAAATTTATTTTTTCAACATTCTGGCGCACTTGCTGGCGCATTTCTTCATTGGTGCTAGTTTGGTTTTCTTCACGTAATAAATTTGATTCGGAAGAGATTGTCACCATTAAACGCGAGGCTGCGTCGGCTAAAGCATATTTGGTTGATTCTTCGAGATTATAACCTTCGGCAACACCATAAAGATAATCGGCATTATTTTCTTTGGGAGAAACATACCAACTTGGATCAGCATCTTTTCTGGTGGCGCAAGATGCGGTAAAAAAAATTACTAAAGTTGTGAAAAAGAAAAATAATTTATTCATCTAATTCGTCGCGGGCGGATTTGCTGTTATGATCGCTGGCGTTGATTCGCTCCGAAGCACTGGCCGCTTTTTTTGATTTTTCGTCTTGACGTTGGGCGTAAGATTGGCAAGAGGCGAGGGTGAGGAGAATGAGGGTGGAAATGATTTTTTTGGTCATGATTTTTAGGGGTTTTGTTGATAATGAAGTTGTAGCACTGACTCAAATCCGTATGGACCCCGTCATTCGACGGGGTGACACAAGTGGTGAGCTAAGGCGACCAAACTTCCCACATTGTCACCCCGTCGAATGACGGGGTCCATACGGGTTCGAGTTTAGGTGTGATTAATTAACTTTATCTTTTTCTACTCTCTCTTTTTCCAATTCATCAAATAATTCTTTTGTCGCAGCTTGGGTTTTGTTTATATTTTCGCGACCTAGTCTGGATTTAGCGGCGCGGGCGGCAAAGGTTCTTTCGCTATTTTCCAGAAATTTGGCATAATCTTCATTTCCAAGCTTCATTTGTACATACAAAGTACCATCTTCAGATTGGAAGACATTGATTCTTTTTACACCGGAAAGTGGTAAATTTTTCACCACTTCTTTAGTTGCCTGAGCAAAAAATTCTTCAACATCATCATTATCATTAACTTTTGCCGATCTTAGAGAATCTTTGGTGATGCGGCTGATTTCAGATTGAATTGTGGCTGCGATATTGGCTTTGGCATCAAGTTCGGCTTTCGGAAGTTGAAATTTAATTCCACCTTTGGAAGGGCTGGCAATACCAACTGCGCCAACGCCGTCTTTAACTGAAGGATCAATAACCCAATTAGGAAGGCTGGCTAATTCGCTTTTAGGATTAGCGGAAACTGAACTTTTTTTAGCGCAAGAAGCAGAAAAAGATAAAACTACAATTAATGCGATGAGAATTTTGTTTTTCATATTTTGGTTTTAATAGATTATTGATGGATGGGATTATCAGTATCTGAAAACTATTTTTTGAAAATCCAAATTACAAGATAGTTTTATAAATTCTCTTTGCGGTAAAGCAGGAGTGTGCCAATCGAAAGGCAAATGATGGCGATGATCCAGGTTGAGGCGAATATCGGGATTAAGCCAGAAGAGCCCAGAGCATTTAAAATACTGGAAGTTATATAAAAAATTAATCCCAGAGCGATGCCGGAAAAAATCATCAAAATTGCATTTTGACTGCGAATGTGATTAAGGCCGAAATAGCAGGCAATTAAAGTCATTGCCAAAAATAAAAGCGGCTTGCTCAAAAGTGATTGATAATAAACTTTGAACTTGGTTGAAGAAAGGCCGGAACTCTGTAATTCCGTGATTAAACGAGGTAATTCAAAAATTGAAAATAATTTCACATTTTGAAAATTATTAACGATTTTTTGCATCACGAAATCGGCGCTTAAGCCGGTTGGAATTTTGTAATTATCGAGTTTTTTATTTAAATTGTTGTTGTCGTTTAAAGTTACGTCTTTGAGAAGCCAGAAATTTTCTTCCATTAACATTTTTTTGGCATCGAATTTTTTATAAAATTCGCCGTTTTGATTGAAATACCAAACTGTTACATCATCAAGTTCCAAGGCTTCTTGGTAAACTTTTTTGGCTTGAATGATAACTTCTTCACCAGGGTCATTTTCATTGGCTTGTTTGAGCCAGATTCCGTTTTCCGGCGCTACAACTTCACGACTTTCATTTTGGACATATTTACTTTCAATGGCCTGAAATTTTTTGGCCATTTGAATTGAAAGTGGTCCGAAAATTGTAACCCAAAAAACCCCTAAAAGTGCGGCAGTAGTAGCAACGGGTTGTAATATTTGCCACAAAGAAAATCCGCTCATGCGAATAACAGTGATTTCACTTTTTGAAGAAAGCAGGAAAAAAGTTATGATGGCGGAAATCAGCACTAATGAAGGAATAACATCATTTAAAAAATCAGGAATCAGGAAAAAAGCCATTAAGATTCCGGTGTAAAATGGCGCTGCGCTACCGCGGACTTTTTCTAAAGTATCGAGCATGTTTATAAAGAAAATCAGCAAGGAAAAGCCTAGCGCAATTTGTAGAAACTTGATCAGGAAACTTTTGGCAATATAAATATTTATCAGTTTTAGCTTCATGATTTGCGGCGATCTGAGGTTAACATGGTGACTCCGATTATGAAAAATATGGTAAAGTTCAAATATAAAATCGGCGTTAGTTTTGCGGAAGTTTCAACTAGCGAATAGCACACCATCGTGAGGGTGAAAAAAACTACTGCCAGCGAAACTGCCAGTATAATATTTGTCAAGTTTCCTCTACGGTTAAAATCGCCGCGCAAAATGGCAGCTAAAGCTAGAACCGCAAAAATTATGGGTAAAAGCGGGTAAGTAAATCTTTGATGAAGTTCGGTGCGATATTTTTTGAGATCCTCTTCTTCCGAATCATCGTTAGGATTTATTAATTCATGCAAATAACGCTCTTTTGATTTCCAGCGCATTTTATCATCACCTTTTTGAGTTTCGGTGAGGTTGAAAACGTAATTGTCAAAATTGAGAATTTCCGATGTATTATCGATATAGTTTAATTTTTGGATCGTTCCATCTTCCATGTAAAGCAAGGCGGAATTGTCTTCCATAACGATATTTCCTTTTTTGGAAGTGATAGTGATGGAATATCGATCCGATCTTTCGTCATGCAACAAAATTCCAAAAAGATTATCGTGAATATCGCGTTTTTGAGAATAAATTGTTAGCTTGTTTAAAGTTTCAAAAGTTTGCGGATTAAAGGCTAAATTGGCGTAGTTATTTTTGAGATCAAGGCGTGAAAGGCGCAGCTCTTTATTGGCATAAGGCATTAAATAAAAAGAAATCAAAAAGCACAAAATCGAAGAGAAAATTGTGATGCCAATAACAGGGCGACAAATTTCTAATTTGGTGAGGCCGGAATTTTTTAGAATGGTAATTTCATTGCTTGCAATCAAGCGGTTGTAAGTAACTAAAATTGCAGCGAACATTGAAATCGGAACGATAAACAACAAAAGCCAAGGCAAAATTAAAACAAACAAGTAAAAAAACCGGCTTAAACTAATGCCATTTTCAGTAACATATTTTACAAAACCAATGGCGCGACTAAACCAGATCAAAAAAATGAAAATGGAAATAAAGCCGGTAAAGCCAGTTAAAGTTTTATTGCGAATGTAGCGGGAATAAAGTTTCAATGGAAATTTATAAGGATGATTATTTTGAAAGATTAAATAGTCTAAAATCTTAAATCTAAAATCTAAAATTAAATTATGTCAAAAATAAAAATTCTGCTCAATGGCGAGGAAAAATTTCTCGAACAAAAAATCAGTGTTGCGCAGTTAATTGCTGATCTGGAATTAGATGTTAAAAAAATCGCGGTGGAAAAAGATTTGGAAATTGTAAATTGCGATCAATTTTTAGAAGTGATGTTGGATGAAGGAAGCCGGATTGAAATTGTGCATTTTATTGGTGGTGGTTAACGAAAAAGCGATGTAAATCTTTGTATGATTGATGCGTTGGACGGGCTTGTACCAGGTGTTCCATCATCTTGTTGTAGTGCAGATAAAACTTTAGAATCTTGTCTTGCAGGTGCAACTTGCGCTTGTTCTGCTTGTTTTGAATGATCATCACTTAAAGCGACAGAATTATCTTTATTGTCAAGATCATCTTCTGAATTGCCATATCCCCCTTCACTATGACCTTTGCGCCATTGGTCTCCAACTAATTTCGCAGTCTTTAAATGAGCATAAACACCAAAATCTTCCCACATTGATCTCATGAATTTTTCAGTGCCTTCAAGTCTTGAACTCCAAGCAGTATCTTCCCAGATGGAAGATCCAAATACACCTCTAATAATTTTGGCATCTAAAAGGCCGGCAACTTTGATACCAGCCCAGGCCACGCTGGTTACAGCAGTTCCGACAACAGCAAGGGGAATACCAACAGTTGCGGAGGCGCAAAATTTGAGTGCTTTAAAAGCTGTGCTGTTTTTAATTGCCGACCCAACTTTAACTGCCACATTTGCAATTGCGCCTAATCCATTCATTAATGATTTAATCATTTTACCTAATCGCGAAAATTAATAAATTGTAAAGGAACTTCATAAGTGCCGGCGCGCAAGAAAGCTATGGCTTCTTGTAAATCATCGCGTTTTTTGCCGTCAATTCTCACTTCTTCACCTTTGATTGAAGCTTGGATTTTCAATTTTGCATCCTTGATTTGTTTGACGATTTTTTTGGCGATTTCTTGTTCAATACCATTTTTTAATTTCACTTCTTGTCTGGAAGAATTGCCGCCGGCTTTTTCTTCTTTTTGAAAATCTAAAGCTCGCGGATCAATGCCACGCTTCACGCAAAATACTTTTAGGGAATCACGAATCTGGCCCAATCTAAACTCATCTTCCGCAGCAAGATTAATAATATTTTCTTTGCCTTTTAACTCGACGGAAAATTTTACGCCTTTGAAATCGTAGCGATTTGTAAGTTCGCGCAGCACAGAATTTACTGCGTTATCCATTTCCTGCATATCAATTTTTGAAACAACGTCGAAGCTGGGCATATTTAAAAAAATTAATTGGTTAAAGCTTTGTCTAAGTCGGCAATTAAATCATCAACATGTTCCAAACCTACAGAAAGGCGGCACATTGATTCGGTAATCCCGATTTTTTCCTGTTCATCGCGCGACATATTTGAGTGAGTCGTGGTTGCAGGATGGGTGATTAATGATTTGGAATCGCCCAAATTATTTGAAATGTCAATAATTTGTAAACGGTTCATGAAAGCGAAAGTGTCTTTTTTCCCATCTTTAACTTCAAAAGCCAACATCGCGCCGCCGTTTAACATTTGCTTTTTGGCAACTTCAAATTGCGGATGTGATTTTAAAGTCGGATATAAAACGCGTTTAATTTTGGAATGATTTTCTAAAAATTCGGCGATTTTGCGAGCATTTTCGCAATGTCTTTCCATGCGCAATTGGAAAGTTTCCAGTGATTTTAAAACCACCCAAGCGTTGAAAGGACTCATCGCCGGGCCGGTGTGACGGTGAAATGGTAATAAAATTTCTTTAATAAATTGTTCTTTCCCAAGAACGCAGCCGCCAAGTGTGCGACCTTGTCCATCCATATGTTTGGTAGTTGAATAAACGACAATATCGGCACCAAGTTCCATTGATTTTTGGCTGTAAGGTGAGGCAAAAATATTATCTACAATCAGGCAGGCTGAGTGTTTTTTACATAAATCGGCAACGAATTTTATATCAACAATTTCAAGATTGGGATTAGCCGGAGTTTCGATAAAAACAACTTTGGTATTTTTCTTAAACGCTTGCTTCCAAGCCTCGTGATCCGTGCCTTCAACTAATGTAACTTCAATTCCGTAATTTGGTAAAATTTTGGTGGCGATGTGAAAACATGAGCCAAATAAAACTTTCGAGGCAATAAAATGATCCCCAGTTTTTAGCTGGCACATGATTGAAGCAAAAACTGCTGCCATGCCGCTGGCCATAACACAAGCGGCTTCAGCGCCTTCGAGTAAAGCTAATTTATCTTCCAGCATTTTTAAGCTTGGGTTTAAATAGCGCGAATAAACATAGCCCGGAGCTTCACCATTGAAGCGGCTTTCGGCAGTTTCGGCAGAATTATAAGCGAAGCCAGAATTTAAGAAAATTGCTTCCGAAGTTTCGCCGAAGTTAGAGCGGATTGTTCCGCCGCGCACCATTTGAGTTTCAGGGCGCAGGTTTTTGAAATCGAGATTTTTGTTTTTGTAAGTCATTTTGTTTTTTTTCGATATTTATTTAGAAGTTTCAGGTCATCGAGCAAAGGCCGTAAGGCCGTCGTCGAGATGCTAGCTCGGCGTTGCAACATCGAACTAGCATCTCGACGCCGCACTTCGTGCTTTGCTAGGGTGACCTGAAAAATCTCTATTTATTAATCTTTAATTTTTCCAATAAAGCATCCGTGTCATTGCGAAGTAATTCAATCTTAACTTCCGTCGTCCCTTGGCCTTTAAATCCAAGCGTAACTGCCGCTTTTTCTGAAACGTCAATCACACGATTTTTAGCAAAAGGCCCGCGATCATTTACGCGAACAATCACACTTTTTCCATTGCGCAAATTAGTAACCCGAACCAGAGAAGGCAAGGGCAGAGTTGGATGCGCCGCCGTCATACTTCCCATATTATAAACTTCGCCATTGGCAGTTTTTTTGCCATGAAAATCATCGCCGTACCAAGAAGCAGTTCCGGTTTCCTGATAATCTTCATAATCTTGAGGCACGTAAGAAACGCCATAAACTTTGTAAGGATTTCCGACTTTAAAATGTCCATCATATTCACCATTTTCACCTAGCATTTCCGAGGTTTCTACCGCATCTTCATCTTCTTCCGGGGTTTTTGAGGATAAAACGTAGCGGGTTTGTTTTTTGTTTTTAGTAGCCGCAGTGCGAATCCGGTAAGATTTGCTTTTATTTGTAGCATGTTTCTTTAAGGCTTTGCCTTTATTATTTGTAGAGCAGGCAGAAAAAAGGCTTAAAATCAAAAGCGCCAGAAAAATTTTTTTCATTCTTTAATTATTTTGTTGATATGCAGCCGCGCTTGATGCGACTTTAAAATCGACGGAGGTTTTTTTAGAAAAAACAAACTCTTCTTGTCCGGTTAAAGCCGGTTCATTTTTGGTGATTAAGAAAATTCCAAATTCAGCAAAAAAGTTAGCGATGGAATCATGACCCAAAAATCCTAGAAGTCGATGTTTTGCAGTTAAAAAGATTTTTTTCTTAATCGAAAATCCAAGATCGCCGCATAATTTTTCAAAATCCTTGATTGAGCAAAAATGGATATTCGGCGTTTCAAACCATTCAAAAGGAATATTTTTATTAACTGGCATCGAGCCTTTAAACAAAAGGTGTAAACGGTTTTTATAATGAGCAAAATTTGGCAGAGAAACAATTGCATATTCAGCAACGCGCAACATTTCTTCGAGAATTTCTTTGGGTTTTTGAGTGGCCTGAATTGTCTGGCTTAAAATTGCAAAATCAAAATTGCGGTCGGGATAAAAAGTTAAATCTTTTTCCGCATCGCCTTGAATCACCGAAAGGCCGCACATCAAGGCTTGACTAACTTGCGATTGCGAAAGTTCCAAACCGCGCGCATCGGCATTTTTGGTTTTTTTAAGAAAATTTAGAAGTTCGCCATCGCCGCAGCCAATATCCAAAACGCGGGAATTGGGTTTGATAAGTTTGGCGATGATTTCTAAATCATAACGAATTTGGTGCTTAACAATGTTTTGGCCGATTGAAGTATTCATGAGTTTTATTGGTTGATAAATCCGTGAATGGTGTTTTTTAAAGTGTCGCTTTCAAGTAAAAATGAATCATGTCCGGCGCTGCTGTTTATCGTGATTGAGCTCACATTTACGCCGCATGAAATTAAGGCTTGGGTTAATTTTTTTGCTTCTGATGGCGGAAAAAGCCAATCGTCAGAAAAAGAAATTAAACAGAATTTTCCATTTTTATTTTTAGAAAAATCCAGAAAAGCTGAGGCTAATTTTCCGCCAAAATCACTTTCCAAATCAAAATAATCGACAGCTTTTGTAACGTAAAGATATGAATTAGCATCAAAACGCTCAACGAAGCTGTAGCCTTGGTGGTGAAGGTAACTTTCAACTTTAAAATCTTGAGCAAAAGTGAAAGATAAATTTTCCTTATCCTGCAAGTTGCGCCCGAATTTTTTATGCAAAGCGCTTTCCGAAAGATAAGTAATATGCGCTGTCATGCGTGCAACTGCCAAGCCGCTTGACGGATATTTTTTTTCTAGGAAATATTTACCGCCGCACCAATTAGGATCGGCCATAATTGCCTGTCTTCCAACTTCGTGGAAAGCAATATTTTGCGGGCTGTGGCGATAAGAAGTGGCCATTGGAATTACCAAATTCACTTTTTTGGGGAATAAAACCGCCCAGGCTAAAGCTTGCATTCCACCGGTTGAACCGCCGATTACGGCGTGAAGTTTGGAAATTCCTAAATGTTCAATTAAAAGATTTTGCGCTTGCACCATATCGTTGATGGTGACGATTGGGAAGTTTAATCCGTAAGGCTCATTGGTGTTTGAGTCAATTTCTTTCGGACCGAAAGAACCCATGCAACTGCCGATAATATTGGATGAAATTACAAAAAATTTATTGGTGTCGATTGGTTTGCCTTCCCCAATCATAAAATCCCACCAGCCTTTTTTTCCGGTGACAGGATTTTCAGATGCAACATATTGGTCGCCAGTTAGCGCATGGCAAATCAGGATTGCATTTGTGCAATCATCATTGAGTTTGCCATAAGTCTGGAAGGCGAGGGGGAAATTTTTAATTTCAGAACCGCTGGCGAGTTTGAGTGGTTTTTCTTTGGCTAAAAAAACAATTTCACCAACCTCAAATTCTTTATATCCTGGTCCAAAACTTGACTTAACTTTCATTCTTCTTAAATCGAATTTTATAATTTTAAAAAATCTCACTTAAATTTCACTTCAATGGAAAATCAATCAAATAAAACTCCAGACGCGCCATTATTGGCTCTACGCGAAGAAATCGACCAAATTGATAATCAGGTAATTTCTCTTTTAATGCAGAGAATGGATGTGATTACGCGCGTTGGCGAGTTGAAAAAAAATAATCAGGAAAAATTTTTTATCCGTTCCAATCGTGAAGCGGACATGATTAAAGATCTGGTGAAAAAGTCAGGTAATATTTTGCCGAAAACAACAATTATTAGCATTTGGCGCAAAATTATAACTACGGCTAACATGCATGAACAGGCGCTTGCCATCGCAATTCATAATCCGAAAAATCTTCCTGATTATAATTATTTGGTCAGAGAATATTATAATGAATTAGTGCCGTTGCATAATTTTGATAGCGCGACAAATGTGGTTGCAGAAATTGAAAAGGGCGATGCGCAAATTGGAATTTTTGCTTTGCCTCATGAAAATGGTGAAGAAAAAAAAGAAGATGCCAAAGAAAATTGGTGGATTTCTCTAGCCAATAACCGTCTTGGTTTAAAGGTTTTTGCCAAAATTCCTTTTTATGAAATTGCAGAGCAGAAAAAAGATTTGGATAAAATTGAATTAGTTGCGGTTGCGGCGAAAGAGCCTGAAAAATCAAGTGATGATCGCAGTTTGGTTTATTTAGAAGTGGCAAAAGAAATTTCTAAAACGCAGATTTTGTTGGTGTTAAAAGAGTTGGGTTTGGTTGGAAAAATTTTGAAATCAGTAAAATTAGCGCAAGTTGAAGGAATTATGTTTCACTTAATTGAGCTTGATGGGTTTTATTTGGAAAGTGATGCGGTGATGAAGAGTTTTGCGAAATCAAAAGCCAAACCTTATGTTAAAATTTTAGGGCATTACGCAGTGCCAATTAAGATTTAGTGTTTTTTGTAAAATCCCAATTGACAAAAAACTTTCCATCACAACAATGCCCGTCCCTTCACTTTCAAACGTGAAGTCACCCTTTCTAAAAAAGTTATTTTTTTAGAAAATTTTTCAGATGCAAATAGCCGTAAAATTTATTTTAGGGCCAATCCTGAAAAACCAATGGGAATAGCAATTAAAATCAATAATAAACATGTCTAAAAGACTTAGTGCTAAGAAAAAAATTAGCAGAAAATTAGGCGCGAGCCTTTGGGGTCAAGCAAAAGATCCATATAATAAGCGTAATTACAAACCTGGTCAACACGGTGCTTCCGCAAGAGGAAGAGTTAGTGACTACGGTACTCAGCTTCGCGCTAAGCAAAGAATGAAATTCTACTACGGCAACATTTCTGAAAGACAATTTTTCAACAGTTTCACATTAGCTTCTAAATCAAAAGGTGACGTAAGTGAAAACTTCGTAGCCCTTCTTGAAAGCAGATTAGACACTGTGGTTTACCGCGCTAACTTCGTTGCAACAGTGTTTGCAGCAAGACAATTCGTGAACCATAAACATGTTACTGTAAACGGAAAAACTGTTAACATTCCTTCATTCAAAGTGAAAGTTGGTGACATCGTTCAAGTTCGTGAAAAATCACGCAAACTTACAGTTGTAATGGAAGCGCTTCAAAAAATGGAACGCGATATTCCTTCTTACATGACTTTAGATAAAGATAACTTCACAGTTAAATTGACTACTAAACCAGCATTCGCTGAAGTTCCTTACGCCGTTGAAATGCAACCGCATTTGATTACGGAGTTCTATTCTAGATAAAAATGCTAGCGCATTTTTAGGGGAATGGAAATCCGGAATTTAAGAGCGGTCTTAAATTCCTATAATAAAAAACTCCGTCACTTTGCAAAAAGTGGCGGAGTTTTTTTATGTTTGCAATAAATCTTCCAACTCAGCGCTGGACTGGGTTTGTAACCCAGTCCACATGTTCAGTTCAATTAATGTTTACATGAACGTTAAGACGGGGTTACAAACCCCGTCTTGCTTTAGATCTAATTCTTATTACTCGCATCAAAAAATTCTAGGTCATCGAGCAAAGGCCGTTAGGCCGTCGTCGAGATGCTAGCTCGGATTATAAACGCGCGGCCAGTTTGCAAAATTCCTCAATCGTTAAATTTTCCGGTCTTAAATCTGGTCTGATTCCAACTTCTTTTAAAATTTCTTCCGGATTCTCAAAAACGCTTTTTAAGCCCGATTTTATCATTTTGCGGCGTTGATTGAAAGCAGCTCCGACAACACGTTCCAGCTTTTTAAAATCAACATCAGCGAGGGGTTTTTCTCTTGGGATAATTTCTACAATTGCTGATGTAACTTTTGGTGGTGGCGTAAAAACTGTGCGACTTACGGTGAAAACCAATTTGGTGTGGCATAAAAAATTCACCATTACAGCGAGGCGGCCGTAATGGTTGTCGTTTGGTTTAGCAGTAATTCTTTCAACTACTTCTTTTTGTAACATCAAATGCATGGAGGCGATTTTGGGGGCGATTTTTAGCCATTTAAAAATCAGAACCGTGCCGATGTTGTAGGGAAGATTGGCGATGATTTTGAATTTTTTTGCGCTATTGAGAATTTTTGTTTCGTCAATTTCTAAGGCGTCGCCTTCGATGATTTGAAAATGCTCGCCGTAGAAATTTTTAAGTTCATTTAAGGCTTCCAAACATCTTTGATCCTTCTCAACTGCAATTAATCTTTCTGCTCCGGAATCAAGAATAGAGCGGGTTAAACTGCCAGGACCGGGGCCAACTTCCAGTACTTCAAAATTTGTTAAATCCCCTGCAGCGCGAACGATTTTATCGGTGACGTTTTTGTCTAAAATGAAATTTTGGCCTAAAGATTTTTTGGCATCTAAGCCGTATTTTTTAATGAGATCGGAAGTGGAGAGAAGGGACATCGGATGCGTGGTTATGGCTGTCAAAATTTCAGTTCAAAGATAATGAACGTGTGGACGGGGTTACAAACCCCGTCCAGCTGTAAATCCAGCTAGTTATATACAGCAATTTAACAATTATAGAGCAGATTCAGCTTCAACGAATTTATGGCCCAAAGCGTCAGCAACGGCTTTGTAAGTAACTTTGCCATCAATTACGTTCAAACCATTTCTTAAATGAACATCGTCAGATAAAGCTTTTTTATAGCCTTTGCCTGCGATTGCCAAAGAGAAAGGCAAGGTAGAATTTTCTAAAGCTTGAGTTGAAGTTCTGGCAACAGCACCTGGCATGTTGGTAACGCAATAGTGAACTACGCCGTCAACTACATAAGTTGGATTAGAATGTGAAGTTGGTTTGCTGGTTTCAAAACAGCCGCCTTGATCGATTGAAATGTCAACCATAACTGCGCCTTTTTTCATTTTTTTAACCAATGCAGCAGAAATTAATTTTGGAGCCGCAGCGCCAGGAATTAGAACCGCGCCAACTACAACGTCAGAATCAACAGTATTTTTTTCGATATTTTCTAGTGAAGCGTAAAGCACTTCTGCAGAATTTCCGAAAATATCGCACAAATAACGAATGCGCGCCAATGATTTATCAAGAATCACAACTTCAGCGCCCATACCAATTGCAACTTTCGCCGCATTAGTTCCAGAAACGCCGCCGCCAAGAATTGTAACTTTACCGCGAGCAACGCCAGGAACGCCACCCAGTAGGACTCCGCGTCCGCCTTGAGCTTTTTCTAAAGCGCGAGCGCCGGCTTGAATTGAAAGTTTTCCTGCAACTTCCGACATTGGAGCCAGAAGTGGAAGTGAGCGATCGGCCGCACTTACAGTTTCAAATGCGATAGCCACGCAGCCAGATTTGATCAACATTTCAGTCAAATGAGGTTCAGCAGCTAAATGTAAATAAGAGAAAACAATTTGTCCTTTGCGGATCATTTTGCATTCAGATTCTTGCGGTTCTTTAACCTTTAAAATCATTTCAGCTTTTTCGTAAACTTCAGCAGCTGAAGCGGCAATTTTGGCGCCGGCTTGAACATATTGTTCGTCAGAAAAATCGATTGCAGTTCCGGCATCTTTTTGAACCAAAACTTGGTGGCCTGCATTTACTAATTCGCGAACGCCTGATGGAGTTGCGCCAACGCGATATTCGTGATCTTTAATTTCTTTTGGAATGCCGATTAACATGAGTGTTTCTCCGTTTTAATTTTAGTTGGAAATGTTGGAAATTTTGATGATGTTGCTTTCTTGTGATGTCAAACTTGGATGTAATTCATAATCAAATTGAAAAGATTTTTTCGCAAGTTCAATTTCTGATTTCAAGTTTTTGCCTTTTAAAAATAGACAATAACCATCTTTTTTTAAGAATTTTTTGCTGTGAATTAAAAGTTGATCAAGTGGTGCCAAAGCGCGGGAAGTGATGCAGTCAAATTCCTGAGCTGGTAATTCTTCAAGTTTGGATTGATGAACAAAAACGCGATTTTGGGAAAGTAATTTGGCGCGGCGCAAAAAATCTGATTTTCGGAAAGATTTTTCCACCAAATGCATTTCGCGAAGCCCTAAAATTGAAAGTACTAAACCCGGAAAACCAGCTCCGGTGCCGAAATCAGCGAATTTCAGGTTTTTATTTTCAATGAAGCGTAAAAGCTGGGCGCTGTCTAAAATATGACGTTCCCAAAGATTTTCGATAGTTGATTTGCCGATGAAATTGAAATTGTCATTTTCTTGTAGAAGCAATGCTACGTAGTCCTCAAGCCCTTTAATTTGGCTTTCGGTCAAGGTTGTAAATTTTCTAATTTCGTCAAAAGCGGCGAGTTTTTTGGTTTCGAGTTGCATGAAAAAATTGTATTAAGGCCCTAAAAATCTCATTGTCATCCTGAGCCTGTCGAAGGATGTGTTTATGCTCGATTTGTCCGAGTCCAAACGCATCCTTCGACAGGCTCAGGATGACAATTGAGGATTTTATGAGATTAAAAATTAATAAGTTTTAGTTTTAAAAAATCCCCAAAAACTTAGCAATTAAAAACTAAAAACTTGACGCTTGTGACTTGTAAATATAAAAATTTCTCCACACAAAATTCCCCCTCAGAAAAAACGAAATTTTTCCAGAAAATATGAAAATCTCTACTAAAGTTAAAAAAATTCTATCTTGCTACGAAAGCGACAATGCAGGAACCAAGACTAATCTTGCTCGCATTTTGATGCATGGAAAACTTGGCGGTACCGGTAAAATGGTAATCTTGCCAGTTGATCAAGGTTTTGAACATGGTCCGGACAGAAGTTTCGCTGTAAATCCCGATGCTTACGATCCACATTACCATTTCCAACTTGCAATCGATGCCGGTTTAAACGCTTACGCCGCGCCTCTTGGTATGATTGAAGCTGGAGCTGATACTTTCGCTGGTGCAATTCCAACTATTCTAAAAGTTAACTCTTCAAATTCTCTTCACAATGGTGGAACCGCGCCACATCAAGCTACAACTGCTTCTGTAAAAGATGCTTTGCGTTTAGGTTGTTCTGCAATTGGTTTTACAATTTATCCAGGATCTGACGCCGCTTTTGATATGTTCGAAGAAATCCGCGAAATGTCGGAAGAAGCTAAATCTTATGGTTTAGCAACTGTAATTTGGTCTTACCCACGCGGCGGCGATCTTTCAAAAATCGGCGAAACTGCAATGGATATTTGTGCTTATGCAGCTCACATCGCGGCTTTATTGGGTGCGCACATTATCAAAGTTAAACCGCCAACTCAGGCTTTAGAAAATCTTGAAGCAATCAAGGTTTACGAAAAAGTAAAAATTCCGGTTACAACAATGGAAGAGCGCATTCGCCATATTATGAAAACTACCTTCAACAATAGAAGAATTGTGGTATTTTCTGGTGGAAATGCCAAAGGTGAAAATGAAATTTACAATGAAATCCGTGAAATCTACAAAGGTGGCGCGAATGGTTCAATCATTGGTCGCAACACTTTCCAAAGACCAAGAGAAGAAGCGCTTAAAATGCTAGAAAATATCATTCAGATTTACCAAGGAAAATTCTAGTTTAGTAAAAAATGAATAGTTTTAAAAAAACCGGTGGTCTTTTTGATCATCGGTTTTTTTTATACCAAAGTAACAATAATTTGTCCCAATGGCGGTTTTATCTGTTAAAAATTTAGCAATTTCTTTCGAAAAAAATCAGGTCGTAAAAGGCATTTCTTTTGATTTATTTCCTAAAAAAATCACAGCTTTAGTTGGACAAAGCGGCTCAGGAAAATCGGTCACGGCGCTTGCAATAACAAGGCTTTTGCGCAAAGCGGAAATTTCAGGTGAAATTATTTTTGAGGGAAAAAATCTGCTTGCAATGGATGAGAAAAAACTGTGCAAGATTCGTGGCAAAGAAATTGGTTTGGTTTTTCAAGATCCGAATACTTCACTAAATCCGCTGCATAAAATTGGTGATCAAATTGCTGAAGCTGTAACAATTCATAATCCAAAAATTTCTAAGAAAAATTTACAAAATCGCGTTTTAGAATTATTGAAAATGGTGGAATTGGAGAATTTTTTTTCACGGTTAAATGCTTATCCATATCAGCTTTCCGGCGGGCAAAAACAGCGTGTGATGATTGCAATTGCATTGGCGAATAATCCGAAAATTCTGATTGCTGACGAACCAACAACGGCGCTGGATGTGACAGTTCAAAGTGAAATTCTTAATCTGATTTTGCGCCTGAAAAATGAATTAGGATTATCAGTTTTATTCATTTCGCATAATTTGCGTGCGGTGAGTAAAATTGCCGATGAAGTGATTGAGATGGAAGATGGAAAAATAGTAAAAAATTCTCAGACTCAGTTTGATAAAAAACTTTTAGAAAGATCAATTTCCTCGAATCAGGAAAAAATTCTTGAAGTAAAAAATCTCTCCGTAATTCACCCAACCAGAAAATCTTTTTTCAAAAAAGAAAATTTTTACGCCAATAAAAATTTAAATTTTTCATTACAAGAAGGTCAAAATCTGGGAATAATTGGTGAAAGTGGCTCAGGAAAATCAACGATTGCGCTGGTTTTAACCAACCTGATTGCTTTTGAAGGAGAAGTAAATTTCTTTGGTGAAAAAAACTGGCTAAAAAATAATCAAGAATTGCGCCGCGATATTCAGATTATTTTTCAAGATCCATTTTCCAGCCTTGATCCGCGCATGTTGATAAAAGATATTATCGAAGAAGGTTTGCTAATTAACGGCTTAAAAAACCAAAGTCATGAAGTTGATGCCGTAATGAAAAAACTGCATTTAAATCTAAATTTAAAAAACCGTTATCCGCATGAACTTTCCGGTGGCCAGCGCCAACGGGTTGCGATTGCGCGGGCTTTGATTTTAAACCCGAAAATTCTGGTTTTAGATGAACCAACTTCGGCGCTAGATCTCAAAACCCAGAATGAAATTTTGAAACTTTTAGCTGAAATTCAAGAGGTTCAAAAAATTTCTTACATCCTGATTTCACATGACCTTGATGTGGTTGCCCAAATTGCTGATCAAATATTGGTTTTAAAATCTGGACAAATTGTGGAATCTGGTGAAAAATCCCAAATTATTCGCTCCCCAAAAGAGTCTTATACCAAAGCTCTGATCTCACATTTTTAAAAAATAAATTATGAAAAAGCCGGAACTGCTTCTTCCCGCAGGAACTCTCGATCGCCTAAAAACTGCCATTTTATATGGTGCTGATGCCGTTTATTGCGGCACGCCGGACATGTCGCTGCGTGTGAAATCAGGCTTCACTTTAGAAGATGTTGTGGAAGGAATTGAATTTGCCCATGCGCGTGGGAAAAAAGTTTATTTAACGCTGAATCTTTTTTCGCATAATAAAGATATCGCAAAACTTCCGGAATTTATTGATACCGTAAAAAAAGTTAAACCTGATGGTTTGATTGTTTCTGATCCCGGCGTTTTCCAATTTGTCAAAGAACGCGCTCCGGAATTGGAATTACATATTTCAACCCAAGCCAATGTTTGTTCATGGTTAACGGTAGATTTCTGGGAAAAACAAGGTGCGAGTTTAGTTGTAATGGCGCGCGAAGTGAGTTTTGAAGAGCTCGCTGTAATTCGCGAAAAATGCCCAAATATCAAAATTGAAACTTTCATTCATGGTTCTTTGTGCATGACTTATTCGGGAAGATGTTTGCTTTCAAACTTTTTGGCCGAACGCGGAGCCAATCAGGGAAGCTGCGCGCACAGTTGCAGATGGGGTTATAAATTAAAAATAAAACTCAAAGACAACACCGAACACGAAATTGAAATCAACGAAACTAACAAAGAAATGTTCGATTTCTTTTTAGAAGAAGAAGTGCGCCCGGGCCAGTTGTTGCCTTTTGAAGAAGATGTTCATGGTTCTTATATTTTAAATTCCAAAGATTTATGTTTGTTGCCTAAACTTGACGAATATATCAAAATGGGTCTTGATTCATTTAAAGTTGAAGGCCGCAACAAAACCGAATTTTACGCCGGATCCGTTGCCCGCGTTTATCGCGCGGCGATTGATGATTATATGGCAAATCCAGAAACTTGGAACGCGGATGATTACATGGATGAAATTAATTCCATCGCCAATCGCGGTTATACTTTAGCTTTTCATGATGGCCGTTTGACTAATTTGGCGCATGATTATGAAAGCACGGGATCAACTTCTTTCTATGAATTTACTGCTAAAATTATCGATTGGGATGGTGATAATATCATCGTTGAAGGCAAGAATCGTATGGATGCGGGTGATGTGTTAGAATTTTTATCACCTTTTCAGCGCACACCGATTTTGCTTAGAATTTACGAATTCAAAAAAATTAAGCAAAATGCTGCAGGTGAATATGTTGATCACGAAGTGTCTGATAAACTTCACGCCGGACAAAGACCACTTTTCAAAATTCCTGCCGCTGATTTTCATTTATTCACTTTGGAAAAACTAAAAGAACTTTTAGTGCCGATGACTTTGGTGCGTAAAGAAAAAATGAATATCGAATCCGAAAAATTAAAAGTGGAATCGCGCCAACTTTCACATCAATTGGAAGCGGGTGATGTGCGTGAAGAAAAATACGAAAATAAACGCAAAAAATATTTCGCCGCGCTCGAAGTTGGCGATGAACAAACTTCCCCAAGAACTCCAAGAATCGGCCAAGATGGCTGTTGTGGTAAGGGTTGCAACGGTTGTATGATTTTTTGGCATGATGATAAATATGCCAAAGCACGTGAAATTTTAAAAACCAAAAAAATCGGAGAAATGCTATAAAACCTTAACCAAAAACACTAAATATATGAAAAACCAAACACCTAAAAAATTAACTAATTTGGGATTAAAAATTTTCGAACAAAACAAAAAAATTGACAAAAATGGTCATGAATTTTGGACTGCGCGCGACTTGGCGAAAATTCTGGAATATTCTGAATATCGTCACTTTTTGCCGGTAATTGCTAAAGCACAAGAATCTTGCCAGAACAGCAGCCATAAGGTTTCGGATCATTTCGAGGATATCCTCGATATGATCGCGACCGCTAAGGGCGCGAGGCGAGAGGTTGATGACATAAAATTATCACGCTATGCCTGCTATTTAATTGTGCAAAATGCTGACCCTGCGAAAGAAGTGGTAGCATTGGGCCAGACCTATTTTGCTACTCAAACTCGTCTGCAAGAAATTAGCAGAATGAATGAATATAAAAATTTGAGTAGTGAAGATGAGAGAAGATTGTTTTTGCGCAGTGAATTAACCAGACATAATATTCAACTTGCTTCAGCGGCCAAAGAAGCCGGAGTAATTAACGCTATTGATTATGCGATATTCCAAAATCATGGCTATCAAGGTCTTTATGGTGGTTTGGATTCCAAAGGAATTCATAAAAAGAAAGGTTTAAAAAAGAGCCAGAAAATTCTTGATCACATGGGATCAACTGAGCTTGCCGCTAATTTATTTCGTGCTACTCAGGCTGAAGAAAAAATCCGTCGTGAACAAGTTAGAGGTAAAGAAAAAGCTAATAAAACGCATTTTGAAGTTGGCAAAAAAGTACGGCAAACCATCAAGGAAATTGGTGGAAAAATGCCGGAGAGTTTACCAGCGGCAGGGTCGATTAAGAAAATTGAAAAAACATTTTCAACAACCGCAATAAAAAATAAAATCAAGTAATGACAAAATCTTTAGTAATCGCAATTGATGGTCCTTCGGCTTCGGGAAAAGGCACTTTGGCTAAAAGAATTGCAGCGCATTTTAATGTGCCTTATCTCAACACTGGCGCGCTTTACCGGCTGGTAGCATTTCGCGTGATGGAACGTGGAATTGCGCCGGCAGAATTTGAAGAACATATTTCTGAACTGGTAAAAAATATTTCTGAAAGTGATTTGGAGCCGGAAGAATTATTTAGTGAAAAAGTTGGTGCGGTAGCTTCGATTATTGCGAAAAATCCGAAACTTCGCGCGGCACTTTTTGATTTCCAGAAAGATTTTGTGGCTGTTGGGAAAAAAGAAAAAGGTGGCGCGGTGCTTGATGGGCGTGATACTACTACCGTGATTTGTCCTGATGCAGATTATAAATTTTTCGTAACTGCGGATGTTGAAATTCGTGCGAAACGTCGGTTTTTGCAATTAAATACTTCCTTTGATGAAATTTTAGCGCAGTTAAAAAAGCGTGATGAAAATGATTTAAACCGCGAAGATGCACCGCTTAAAGTCGCTGATGGCGCGGTTGTGATTGATAATGGGAATTTAACTGTTGAAGAAGGATTTCAGAAAATTTTACAAACAATAAAATAAAATTAACAAAAAGAAAAAATGCAAAATCTACAAAAAATCAAACGTTGTTTAATTTCAGTTTCAGATAAATCAGGAATCGTTGAACTAGCTAAATACCTGGTTGCAAATGGTGTTGAAATAATTTCTACCGGTGGAACTTCCAAGCTTTTAACCCAAAATAATATTACCAATAAAGATATTTCCGATTTTACCGGATTTCCGGAAATGATGGATGGTCGCGTGAAAACTTTGCATCCGAAAGTACATGGCGCGTTGCTGGCAGTGCTTGATAATCCTGAACATGTGAAAGCTGCAGCGGATCATGAAATTGATTCAATTGACCTGTTGATAATCAATCTTTACCCGTTTGTTGAAACGGTTGCGAAAACTTCTGATGAAGAAGAAATCATCGAGAATATTGATATTGGCGGGCCGGCGATGGTGCGTTCGGCTTCAAAAAACTTTGTTTATAAAACTGTAATTACATCGTCTGCACAATATACAGACTTGATTTCAGAGCTACAAAAAAATTCTGGTGCCACAAGTTTTGAATTTAGAAAAAGCCTTGCGGCGCAAGCCTTTAAAAACATTGCTGATTACGATTTGGCAATTTCAAGCTGGTTTAACCAAAGCGATTTTTCTTTACGCGGAAACTTAAAACAGGAATTGCGTTACGGTGAAAATTCCCACCAAAAAGCGGCAGTTTTTTCAACTTCAAATTCCGGAATCGTAAATGCCAAACAGCTACAGGGAAAAGAGTTGAGCTATAATAATTTAAATGATTCTGATGCGGCATATAATTTGGTTTTAGAATTTCAAAAACCTGCTTGTGCCATTATTAAACATGCAAATCCATGTGGAACTGCAATTGGTGAAACATTGCTTGAAGCTTACATGCGCGCTCTTTCATCTGATCCAAAATCAGCTTTTGGCGGCATTGTTGCTCTAAATGGTAAAATTGATGAAGCTTTAGCGCAGGAACTTTCAAAAATGTTTTTTGAGGTGATTATTGCGCGTGAAATTGATGAAAAAGCGCAAGCAGTTTTAGCTGCGAAAAAGAATTTACGAGTGTTGATTGCAGACTTTAAAAAATCGGCTGAAATTCAAGTAAAATCAATATCAGGCGGATTTTTGATTCAAGAATTAGATCAAAAAAATATCACTAAAAATGATCTAAAATTAGTCACCAAAAAAGCAGCAAATGAAACTGAAATCGAACAATTAATTTTTGCGATGAATGTGTGTAAACATGTGAAATCAAATGCAATTATTGTGGTGCAGGATTTTCAAACTGTCGGTATTGGAGCAGGTCAAATGAGTCGTGTTGATTCTTGCGAAATTGCTTGCAAAAAAGCTTCCGAATTTTTTGATGGTGAAAATAAAACCAATAAAGCAAATGGTGGATTTTTAGCATCTGATGCATTTTTTCCATTTGCTGATAATATCGAAATTGCGGCATCTTTTGGCATTAAAGCCATTATCGCACCAGGCGGATCAATGCGTGATGAGGAAGTGATTGCAAAAGCTGATGAAAAAGGCATTGCTCTTTACTTCATCGAAACGCGTCATTTTAAACATTAATTCTTGAGAAAAAGGTGATGAATTTTTCAATTTTCACTATCTAAATACGTTGAAAATAAGTTAAGTTGAGAATCAAATTTACTAATTATCTTAATTAAATCTTTTCCAAATGCCTGATTTTTCTGTACTTAATATTGATGAGTTATCTGAATCTGGAAAACTTGACGAAACATTAAAAGAACTTAATGCTAAATTACTTACTACAAATGATTCGACGAAGAAAAGTATAATAGAATATCAAATTATTTCTATTGAGGCTAAAAAACAAAAAAATGCAAATTCTGGCTCTGTAGAACCTACTCAGACTTCTAATGATTTATCAAAAAACCGTGATAATATATTAGATATAGTTAATAAGGGAATAGGAAATGAATCTATTACCAATACAGCAGAAGAGCCAAACGTAACTTCACTTAATAAAGAAATCTTGTGCTTTAAAGATAAAGAAGAATTCAAGTCTGTAAAAAAGGCAGTTGGTGGAATTTTTGATAATCTAAAAGAAATGGGATTAGATGTCAGAAAAACAGAAGTAGGAGAAGGAGAAAAATCAGCAAGTTTGTATGCTATCAGGTTTCCGGAAGCTTATAAAGGCCAACGTGATGTTATGAAGCTTACAACAAAAGAAATTGATGAGATAAAAGGCTATTACGACAAGGAAACTCCTGAGCAGAAACAATCAGTCGATGCTAGTAATTATGGCATAGATGCCCTCGGACATGGAAGTATAATAACGAAAGATCAATTAATATGTGATAGTTTGGGTTTAAAAAAAGGAGAAGAAAAATCCGCAGTAGAAGAGGAGAAAGAAGGAGAAATGGCCGCAAAAGTCAGTAGTAGACCAAACTCTTCACGTGGTGGCAGATAAACTATATTTATCTTTGCAAAATTTTCAGAACTTTTTCATGCAGCTCTTGATTAGCGCAAGCAACCAAATGCACATTTGATTTTAATTTCAGATCATTGCCTTTCCAATCTGTAACTACACCGCCAGCCATTTCGATAATTGGAATTAACGCCGCATAATCATAAACTTTTAAACCTGGATCAATTACAATATCAACAAATCCCGAAGCCAGCGAAGCATAAGAATAGCAGTCTCCGCCATAAATAATTCCGCCGAGTTTTTGATATTTGGTGAGAGAAGTGATTTTCTTCAAAACTTCGGCATCTTTTTCTTGAAAATGATGCGACGAGCTAGCACACATCACGGCTTCAGAAATTTCAGTGCAATTTCTGGTTTTAATTTCTTTGCCGTTAAACCACGAACCTAAACCTGCAACGCCAAGCCAGCGCTCTTTTGTAATTGGCTGATTCATAATTCCTAAAACTGGTTTTCCTTGGTGCGTTAGTGAAATTAATGTGCCAAAAATCGGGCGGCCGATGATGAAAGATGAAGTGCCGTCAATTGGGTCTAAAATCCATACATATTCGGCATCAACATTTTTATCGCCATATTCTTCGCCGATAATTCCATGTTTGGGAAATTTTTTTTCAATGGCATCGCGGATAATTTTTTCAATTTCTTGATCCGCTTTTGTTACCGGCGAATGGTCGTCTTTACTGACTTCACCGTTGGCCATGCGAAAATATTT
Organism: Pseudomonadota bacterium; assembly: GCA_040384945.1. Taxonomy (GTDB): domain Bacteria; phylum Pseudomonadota; class Alphaproteobacteria; order Rickettsiales; family UBA1997; genus UBA2645. The sequence goes on along the minus strand of JAZKII010000045.1, from coordinate 11,591 downwards.
AATCGCAATTGCTTCCGAAATATCAGCAAGATGATTAGCGAAATCGATTAATTTTTTATCTAACATTAATTTAAGATTTTAGATTTAAGATTTAGGAATTAGCTTCTTTTAAAATCCTAAATCTTAAATCCCAAATATTAAATTTTATGAAAGAAAGAATCGCAATAATTGCCGGTTATCGTTCACCAATGGGAAAAGCCGGTGGAGCCTTGAAAAATGTAACTGCGCATGATTTGGGTGCTCGAATTGCCAAAGAAGTTGTGATGCGTTCAAAAGTTGATCCGGAAATGATTGATGAAGTAATTGTCGGAAATGTGGCGCAACCAGGTGAAGCGGCAAATATCGCTCGCGTAATCGCGCTTAAAGCCGGATTGCCGGAAAAAATTCCCGCTTACACAGTTCACAGAAATTGCGCTTCGGGAATGGAAGCTTTTTCAAGTGCGGCTGCCAAAATTTTAAATGGTGATAATGAAATAATTCTTGCCGGCGGCGTTGAATCAATGAGCAATATTCCATTGCTTTACAATAAAAAAATGACCGGGCTTTTTGCACAATTATCAAAAGCAAAAACTGTCGGACAAAAATTACAGGCACTTTTGAAATTCCGTCTAAATTATTTGGCACCGATCGTTGGTATTGTTCAAGGCTTGACCGATCCGATTTCAGGATTAATTATGGGTTGCACCGCAGAAAATGTGGCGAAAGATTTAAAAATTACTCGCGAAGAACAAGATGAATTTTCACTGCAAAGTCATAAAAAAGCTGAAGCTGCAATTGCTAACGGAACTTTCGCCCAAGAAATTATTCCGGTTTTCAATAATGATGAAAAAAATTCATTAATGATTGAAGAAGATGAAGGCGTGCGTAAAGGCCAAAGCATTGAAGCTCTGGCAAAATTAAAACCATATTTCGAAAAAGTTACCGGAACTGTGACAGTTGGAAATTCTTCCCAAATCACTGACGGCGCAGCTTTTGCGGTTTTAATGCGTGAATCAAAAGCTAAAGAATTAGGCTTGGAACCAATCGGTTATATTCGTGAATATGCCTACGCTGGCTTAGATCCATCGCGCATGGGACTCGGCCCAGTTTTTGCTGCGAAAAAAGTTTTTGATAAATCCGGTTTTTCTTTGCAAGATATGGAATTAGTTGAAATCAATGAAGCTTTCGCAGCGCAGGTTTTGGGTTGTCAAAAAGCATTTGCATCTGATGAATTTTGTCAGGAACATTTCGGCACTTCGGCAATTGGTGTGTTAAAATCTGAAATTATTAACGTAAATGGCGGCGGAATTGCGCTGGGACATCCGGTTGGAATGTCGGGTGCGAGAATAGTTATTGCCTTACTTCGTGAATTAAAAAGACGCGGCAAAAACCGTGGTCTTGCAACTCTCTGCGTTGGCGGTGGCCAAGGCGGCGCGATGATTGTGGAAGTGAACTAATTTTATTATCAACAAAACTAAAAACTAAAAATATGAATATTGAAAAAATCGCAATTGGAAAAAATGCTCCGCATGAAGTGAATGTTATCATCGAAGTGCCGATGAATGCTGATCCGGTGAAATATGAAATGGATAAAGAAAGCGGCGCGATTTTTGTTGATCGTTTCATCGCAACTCCAATGTATTATCCATGCAATTATGGATTTATTCCGAACACTTTATCTGACGATGGCGATCCGGCTGACGTTTTGGTGGTTTCAGATTTCGCTATTGTTCCAGGCGCTGTAATCGCGGTTAAACCGGTGGGAGTTTTGATTATGGAAGATGAAAAAGGTATGGATGAAAAAATCATTGCAGTTCCGGCGAAAAAATTAAATTCGCAATTTGAAGCAGTTGAATCTTACAAAGAATTGCCGGAAACCTTGATCAATAAAATCAAACATTTCTTTGAACATTATAAAGATTTGGAAAAAGGAAAATGGGTAAAAGTTACCGGTTTTGAAGATGCTGCGAAAGCTAGAGAATTGATTGCGGAAGCGATTGAAAGAGTGAAGAAATAGTTTGATTAAAAGTTATTTTGAACCTCCGTATTTTTTTAAATGCGGAGGTTTTTTTATATTTGAAAGAAATTTGCATTGTATGTACATCGGATAGATCCTGAACTTGATTCAGGATCTATCCGATGCTAACAAATCTTTCTAAATTATTTTTTATTCCACGATTTTCCCGCCTTCGACATCGCAATTGCAATCGCTTGTTTCTGCGGTTTGCCATGATGCATTTCAGTTTTGATATTTTCTGAAATTACTTTTTTTGATGACCCTTTTTTTAACGGCATATTTCCTCCTAAATTAGTTAAACTTAAAAGTGATAAGGTTTTGCAAGTGAGGTAATTTTTAGATATAGCGTCAAAAGCTAAATTTCATCAATTTTTTTACCGGCGATTTTTGCATTTAAAACTGCATTTACTTTACGCAAAACTAAATTTTCTGCAGCTTTTCCTAATTCTTGTTGAGCCAATGTAATCGCATCACGCGAGGTTTTTTCAGAGATTAATTTTTCTAAATTTTCTAATTTTTCGCTGATTAATTTTTTTTCCTTTTCCTCAATTTTAGTCGAATTTTCCAAATCTTTTTTAACAATCATCGCATCCTTATTGGCTTCCACAATTGTCTGAATTAACAGACGATTTTCCACATCAGTTTTGGAATTTCTCAACGAATCAAGCAGCATTTTTTTTATTTCATTTTCATCTAAAGAATAGCTTGGTTTGACTGCAATTTCTTGTTTTGCGCCGGTGATTTTTTCTTCGGCAGTTACAGTTAAAAGCCCGTCAGCATCAACTTTGAAAGTTACGGCAACACGCGCCAATCCTGCTTTCATCGCCGGAATATTTTTAATTTCAAATTCTGCCAAAGATCTGCAATCAACTGCCAATTCACGTTCACCTTGGACAATGTGAAATTTCATACCATTTTGATTATCGGCATAAGTCGTGAATTCTTTAGTGAGAGCGGTTGGAATTGTGGAATTGCGGTGAATTACTTTATCAACAATTCCGCCCATCATTTCAATTCCGAGCGAAAGTGGAATTACATCGAGAAGAAGATTATGAGATTTACCGCTTAAATTATAAGCCTGCCAAGCCGCGCCAGCAGCGACGATACGATCTGGATCGAGTTTATCCAAAACTTTTTCTTTGCCAAAAATTTCGGAAAGTTTTTCTTTTACGAGTGGAATACGGGTTGAACCGCCAACTAAAATTACGCCTTTAATTTCTGCGCTTTCGAGCTCTAAATCTTCGACTAAGTTTTTTGTAAGTGTAAAAGTTTTTTCGATTTTTGGAGAAATTAATTTTTCGAAATCAGCGCGGGTAAATCCGCTATTTACCAGGATGGTAGAAGAAAGCTCTTCCTTAATTTTTCTGGACTGCGCGAGAGTTATGTGAAGCTTTTCCGCAATTAAATGATCAAAATCATCACCACCTAAAGCATTATCACCAGCGACTCCGAGAACTTTAAAAACACCTTTTTGCATTTTTAAAATTGAGACATCAAAAGTTCCGCCGCCTAAATCATAAACACAGTAAATTCCTTCAGCGGAATTATCTAAACCGTAAGCAAGTGCGGCGGCTGTAGGTTCATTGACTAAACGTAACACTTCTAAGCCGGCTAAATTTGCCGCAAGTTTGGTCGCGTTTTTAGCTGCTTCATCAAAATAAGCCGGAACTGTAATTACCGCTTTTTTGATTTCGGTTTTGAGATTATTTTCTGCGAGGTTTTTTAAATATTTTAAAATTTCCGATGAAACTTCGGCAGGCCTGATTTTTCTTGGTCCGACATTGATTCTTAGAACTTCTTTTTCCGCAGAATTTTGATCAATTTCAAAATGGAATTTTTCGTTTTTTACATCGCCAAAACTTTTACCCATTAAGCGTTTTATTGAAGAGATCGAGTTTGCGAAAGATGAGGATTTTCCAATATTAACAACATTTCCTGCTTCATCATAATTCACAATTGAAGGGTGAATTTCTTGGCCAGTTTCATCGGCAAAAAATTTTACTTTTTCATCTTCAACGATTGCAACTAGAGAGTTTGTCGTACCTAAATCAATGCCAATAACAACTTCTTCGTTGCTTTGGGTTTCTTCATTTTGACCTGGTTCTGAGATTTGAAGTAACGCCATTAGTTCAATTTATTTTTTCTGATTTTTAAATCTTCCAAAGATTTTTTTAGGTATTTTGCTTTTACTAAAATCTGTGCTGAAGCTTGAATTTCATTGGCTTCAAGCTGTTTCATCGAATCTAAAATTAAGCTTTTAAATTCTTTGCTTATTTCTTTTCTTAAATTTTCGATTTCATTTTTATCAGAAATTTCCGCAATTTTTTCCTGTAATTCCAAAACCTCCATCAAGGTTGCTGGGCTTGGTTTAATGACTTTTTCATCATGGCGAATATCAATATTTTTTAACGCCAAAAGATAACAAGCGCGCAAAAAATCATCAGATAAAGTTTTGTAAGCTTCATTAATTGTAATTGATTTTTCTATGTCGGCAGAGCTTGCGCTGTCTGGATGAAACTGTTTTTGAAAATCGAGATATTTTTCTTCCAGCTCGTTTTGGTCAATTTCAAAATTTGGTTTAAGCGAAAAAAGTTCGAAAAAGTTTTTCATACTTTGAATGATTCGCCGCAGCCGCAACGGCCTTTTTCGTTGGGGTTTACGAAATCAAAACCGGAAGTTAATTCGTCAGTTTTGTAAATCATTTCGCTGCCGATTAAAAACATTGAAACCTTGGGATCGATGAAAACTGCAGTTCCGTCGCGAATTACGACATCATCAAATTTGGAAATGTTTTTCTCTTTAATGGCATATTCGATGGTGTAAGACATGCCGGAACAGCCGCGCGTGCGCATGCCGACCTTGATGCCTTCGCAAGGTTCAGCGCGGTGGGAAAGAAGTTCCTTGATATGTATTAATGCATCATCGGTGATGGTAAGATAATCGACGATGGCATTTCCGGTTTCGGAGAATTTTGGTAACATTTTTATTTTTTCTTTCTCACGGTTAATTTTTCTTATTTTTATAATCTTCAATCGCGGCTTTAATCGCTTCTTCAGCTAAAACCGAGCAGTGAATTTTCACCGGCGGCAAACTCAATTCCTGAGCAATTTCTTTATTAGTAATTTTCGCCGCATCATCAATTTTTTGGCCTTTAATCCATTCAGTTGCAAGCGAGCTTGACGCAATCGCTGAACCACAACCAAAAGTTTTAAATTTTGCGTCTGTAATTACACCATCATCAGAAACTTTGATTTGTAATTTCATAACGTCACCACAGGCTGGAGCGCCGACTAATCCAGTTCCAACGCCGGTTTCATCTTTTGCAAATGATCCAACATTTTGCGGGTTTTCATAGTGATCTAAAAGTTTTTTCGAATATGCCATATAAAAAATATTTAATTAACCAGTTGCGGATGCACGAATTCACTTCGTGCGTAGCAACACAATTTTCCCTTAAATTCACGAAGTGAATTTAATATTAATGCGACTTCCAGTTGATTGATTTTATATCGATACCTTCTTGCATCATTTCCCATAACGGGCTTAAGTCACGCAGTTTTTGAACTTTGGTTTTGATCAAATTAATTGCGTAATCAATTTCTTCTTCAGTGGTGAAACGACCAATGCCAAAGCGGATCGAAGTGTGTGCCAATTCATCTTCAACACCTAAAGAATGTAAAACGTAAGAAGGTTCTAAAGATGAAGAAGTGCAGGCGGAACCTGAGGAAACGGCTAAATCTTTAATTGCCATAATCATTGATTCACCTTCAATTCCGGCGAAACTGAAATTTAAATTTCCCGGGTAACGATGTTCTTTGTCACCATTTAGGAAAACGCTAGTGGTTTCCATGATGCCGCTGTAAAGCTTGTCGCTTAGTTTTTTTACGTGATCAAAATCTTTTTGCATTTCGTTTTTGGCGATTTCAGCAGCTTTCCCCAAACCTACAACAAGTGGAGTTGCTAAAGTTCCAGAGCGAATTCCGCGTTCTTGTCCGCCGCCACTAATAATTGATTTGATTCTAACTCGTGGTTTGCGACGAATGTAAATTGCGCCAACACCTTTCGGGCCGTAGATTTTATGGCCGGAAATGCTCATTAAATCGATGTTCATTTCATCAACATTTAATGGAATTTTACCAAAGGCTTGCGCCGCGTCAGTGTGGAAAAATACACCTTTTTTACGGCATAAAGCGCCGATTTCTTTAACCGGTTGAATCACGCCGATTTCATTATTTACAGTCATGATTGAAACCAGACAGGTTTTATCAGTGATCGCTGCTTCTAATTCTTTTACATCAACCAAACCATTTTGCTGAACCGGCAGGAATGTAACGCTAAAACCTTCTTGTTCTAAGTCGCGTGCCGAGTTGATAATGCATTTATGTTCAGTGTAAGTTGTGATAATGTGGTTTTTACCGGTTGCGCCATAAAAATGGGCCACACCTTTAACTGCTAAATTATTTGATTCGGTTGCGCCAGAAGTGAAGAAGATTTCTTTAGCGTCAGCGCCGATTAAATCTGCCACTTGCTTGCGAGCGATTTCAACTAATTCTTCAGCTTTCCAGCCCAGAGCGTGAGTGCGCGAATGCGGATTGCCATAATCTTCTTTCATGGTTTTTACCATCACGTCAATAACGCGCGGATCCATTGGAGTTGTGGCTTGGTAATCGAGGTAAATTGGAAGTTTAATAGTCACTTTATTATTTAGTTTTTTTATAAAAATCGCTCCAGACTTTGATGAATTTTTCAATTTCATCTTTAGTGTTTTCAAGGCCTAAGCTTACGCGAATGGCGCTGGTTGAAAAAGCTGGTTCAATGCCCATGGCTTTTAAAATTCTTGATTCGGTTAAAGTGCCAGAAGAGCAGGCGGGGCCGGCGCTGACGCAAATTCCGTTTAAATCGAAATTAATTAATTGGGTTTGGCTATCGGCATTTTTAGTGGCGATGTAGCTGGTGTTTGGAAGGCGGGTGATTTCTTGCGAAAAAATCATCGCATCGCAATTAGTTATTTTTTTGATTTCGCTTTCCAAAAAATCGCGCAAATTTTTTACATTTTCGTAAAGGCTGATTTTTTTTGCTGCTAATTTGCAAGCTTCACCAAATCCGGAAATTCCCGCGACATTCGTGGTTCCGGCGCGTTTTGATTTTTCTTGTTTGCCGCCGTGAATTAATGGTTTTAGGTCTAAACCTTTTCTCATTAAAAGTGCGCCAACGCCTTGTGGTCCGCTGATTTTATGTGCTGAAATTGAAGCGAAATCAACATTTAATTTTTCCAAATCAATATCAATTTTTCCGGCAGCCTGAACGATATCGCAATGAAATAATCCGCCTTTTTGGTGAACTAATTTTGCCAGTTCTGCAATTGGTTGAATGGCGCCGGTTTCATTATTGGCGAGCATTACGGAAGCGAGGAAATTTCCGTTAAGATTTTCGATTTTATTTTGAAAATCGGCAAGGTCTATCAAACCGTTTTTTAAAGCTTTAACTTCAATAATTTCCTTATTTTCGGGGCGGCAATTAAAAACTGAAGAATGTTCAAATTCGCAAAAGATAATTTTTTTAACATCAGCGCCAAACATCAGCATATTCGTGGCTTCAGTTGAACTGCCGGTAAAAATCACTTCGTAATTTTGGGCGTTGATTAAATCTTTTAATGCTTGTCTGGCATCTTCAACTAATTTTGTAGCTTGGCGGCCCAATTGGTGGCTGGAAGAATTATTCAACGGCAATTGATAAACGTCATTCATTTTTGCCAATGCTTCCGGGGCTAGTTTAGTAGTTGAATTGTAATCGAGGTAAATCATTTGCATATGCTGCTTAGTGAAATTGAGTTTAAATATTCGTAAATTTTATTTTCTAAACCATGCCATAAATGGTGGGTTTTGCATTTGATATCGTCATTGACACAGCTTTTTTGGACATTGTTGCAGCGCGTCATTTTTATTGGTTCGCCGATGGCTTTGATGATTTCGGCAATTGTAACTGTATGATTATTTTTTCCTAAAATATATCCGCCGCCCGGGCCTTTCACTGATTCAACGATGCCTGATTTTCTAAGATTTGCAAAAATCTGTTCCAAATATGAAAGCGAGATTTTTTGGCGTTTGGAAATTGTCAGCAAGGAAACCGGTTGATTGGTTTTATTATCGGCAATTTCGATCACGGCCATAACGGCGTAGCGGGCCTTGGTTGTTAAAATCATGATTTTTTTAGGATTTTTTTAATCTCCCACTAATTTAGTAGGGTATTTTTAAGGCGCATTAATTTTTTTTAAAAACTTATAACCGCCGAACTTGATTTTAAAATCCAACTTTATACTTTGCGCCGCTCGATTTTATAAAAGTCATGTCTAATGGCTTTTTTACTATTTATTAATCTCAAACCGAAACCCGCGCTGCTCTAGCGCTTACAAAGGTTTCAAATTTCCAAATATATGACACAAAAATCTCACGAACAGGAAAATCTATTTGCTCAAGAAAATTTTGCTGAGCTTTTCGAAGAATATGAAAAAGACAGTCAAAAACTTACAGAAGGTACTGTTGTAAAAGGCGTAATTGTTGGCATTTCCGACAAAGGTGTTGCAGTAGACATCGGCGCAAAATCAGTTGGTTTCGTTGACATCACTGAGTTCAAAAGAGACGGCGAAGTTGCTGAAGGCGACGTAGTTGACGTTTTCCTTGAACGCTTAGAAAACAAAAGAGGCGAGCTTATTATCAGCCGCGAAAATGCTAGAAGATATAACAACTGGTATTTCTTGAAACATTGTCTTGAAGACAAAACTACCATCGAAGGAAAAATCATCGGTAAAGTTAAAGGCGGTTACGCTGTTGACGTTAACGGCATCACTTGTTTCTTACCAAGAAGCCAAGTTGACACTATGCTACTTTCTGATGACACATTCTTAATTGGCAAAGTTGAAAAATTACAAGTTCTTAAAATCGACGATCTACGCGGTAACGTTGTAGTTTCTAGAAGAGCTATCCTTGAAACTCAGCGTAATGTTGAGAAAGAAAAAGTTCTTTCAACTATCAAAGTTGGCGATGCATTGGACGGTATTGTTAAAAACATTACTGACTACGGTGCGTTCATCGATTTCGGTTCATTCGACGGTTTGTTACACTTAACTGACATCTCTTGGTGCCGTGTTAGACATCCATCTGAAGTTTTAAAAGTTGGTCAAGAAGTTAAAGTTCAAGTTATTAAATTTGACGAAGCTACTAAGAGAATTTCTCTTGGCATGAAACAACTTCAACAAAATCCTTGGGAATCAATTGCTCAAAGATATCCAGTTGGCGCGGTTGTTAAAGGTAAAGTTACTAATATCACAACTTACGGTGCATTCGTTGAAATCGAATCTGGCATCGAAGGTTTGGTTCACGTTTCTGAAATGAGCTGGTTGAAAAACAACTCAACTCCAAACAAATTCATCAATTCTGGTCAGGAAGTTGAAGTTATGGTTTTGGACATCAATTCACAAAACCACCGTATTTCTCTAGGCATGAAACAATGCGAGAAAAATCCTTGGCAAGCTTTCTCTGAAAGTCACCAAGTTGGTGATGTAGTTGAAGGTGTTGTGAAAAACTTCACTGAATTCGGTTTATTCATTGGCTTCGACAGCGGTGTTGACGGCTTAGTTCACGTTTCTGACATTTCATCTGAAGGAACTACTGAAGAAATTTTGAAAAAATTCAAAAAAGATGAAAAAATCAAAGTTATGGTTCTTGGTTCAAACTATGAAAAAGAACGTATTTCTCTTGGCATCAGACAATTGGGCAGCACAACTTTCAAAGATGAGCTAAACAAAATCGAAGCTGGTTTGATCGTTTCTTGCCTAGTTATCAATGTTAAAAAAGACTTCTTGGAAGTTGAACTTGACAGCGGTTTGAAAGCAATCATCAAAAGATTGGATCTTTCAAACAACAAACAAGAACAAAGAACTGAAAGATACGAAGTCGGCGATAGAATCGAAGCTAAAGTTATGTTGTTTAACAAAGTTAGCGGCAAATTACTTCTTTCAATCAAAGACATGGAAACTGATGAGCAAGAAGCTCACCTTTATTCCTCAACTGACAGCGGCAACACAATCGGCAGCATTCATGGCGACGTGTTAGAATCGCTTGCAGTTAGCAAAGAATCTAAAGAGTAATCTTTATGTCTGACAATCTTGCAGCCTTAATTTACTTGAAAGGCAAGGTTCATAAATGGAAGAATATCGCGCTTTTATTGGCGGTTCTTTCTTTGCTCCTTGTTGGAAAGTCAATGTTGGGCAGCAAGTTGTCGGGCGATGGTTTTGAAGGGGGCGATTATATTGCCAGCATCAAAATCGATGGCGTGATCATGGAAGATGATTATCGCAGCAAAGTTCTAAAAGAAATCGCCGAAGAAAATTCGGTTAAAGCTGTAATTGTCAATATCGACAGCCCAGGTGGCGGAATTGTCGGCAGCGAAATTTTATTTGATGATTTAAGAGAAATCGCCGCCAAAAAACCAATCGTGGTGATGATGGGTTCAGTTGCTGCTTCTGGCGGATATATGGCCGCAGTTGCCTCAGATTATATTATTGCTCATAATGGCACCTTGACTGGCTCAATTGGTGTTTTGATGGAATCTCCGGAAGTTACAGATTTAGCTAATAAAATCGGTGTGAAATTTAATACTTATAAATCTTCGCCACTTAAAGGCAGCCCTTCGCCTTTTGAAAAACCAAATCCGGCGGTTGACCAGGTTATCAAAGAATCAATTGCTGATTCTTTCAAATTTTTCAGCGGTTTAGTGCAAGAAAGAAGAGGCGATAAAATTAAAAAAACCGGAAGAACAGTTTTTGATGGCCGCGTTTTCACCGGAAGACAAGCTTTAGAAGCAGGATTAATTGATGAAATCGGCGGCACAAAAGAAGCGCTTACTTATTTACAAAATAATAAAATCGATACTAAAAAACTTTCAGTTCACGAAGTTGAAATTGAAGAAAAAGATGAGAAATTCTTCGATAAATTTTTCGGATTCTTACCATTTTTTGACGGCGTAAATTCTAAGAATTCCGGCCATCAAATCATGGCAATAATGCGCTAAGAGACCTCGCTTTGACGGTGCTGCTGCTAGTTATGAAACATTTTGTAGTTTTATATTTGCTATTTAAATTCCGATAATTAGCTTGCCGCGCCTCTAAGCTTGTTTCAAAGCTTTTATACTTAGTTTTGCTTTAAACTTTTATATCAACCAATCTTAATTTTTATGACTAACAACAACGAGATTTTTGACAGAGTTAAAAAAATCATTATCAACCATTTAGGTGCTGAAGATGCGAAAGTTATCGAAGCCGCAAATTTTATTGATGATTTAGGTGCTGACAGCTTAGACCAAGTTGAATTAGTTATGGCTTTCGAAGAAGAATTCGGAATCGAAATTCCTGATGAAGCTGCTGAAAAAATCACTACTGTTGGAAGCGCAGTTAAATATATTTCTGAAAACATGTAATTTGGTTTTCGTAAGTAGAATAAACAAAAGCCTCTGGAGCTAATGCTTCAGAGGCTTTTTTGTTTAAGGTCATCGAGCAAAGGCCGAAGGCCGTCGTCGAGATGCTAGCTGGATGTTGCAA
>JAZKII010000044.1:9698-20328 GCA_040384945.1 Pseudomonadota bacterium | reverse complement strand
GAAAAATTGGGGGCGTCAGGGGGGAAATTAGCACCCCATTTTTTTCATTATGCCCTTTGCTCGATGACCTAAAATATGAGATGCTCGACGAAAATAAAAAACTTTAGATCATCGAGCAAAGCGCGAAGTGCGCGCGAGATGGAGTGCGCGAAGGCCGAAAATAGCCGTTTAGGCTATTTTCTCTCTACATCAACTTCAAATTCCCATAATCCACATCGCGATGATATTTCCGCTTCGTAAAAGCCAATATCAAACCAAAACAAATCGCCATCGACATCATTGATGAACCGCCGTAACTAATGAAAGGAAGCGTCATCCCTTTGGTCGGAAGTAGTTTCAAACTAACACCAATATTCACCACCACTTGCATCGTAAATTGCATCATCAATCCGCATAAAGACAGATAAACAAACATATCCTCTTCATCCAACGCGCGCTTGATTATGCGTGTGATTAAATAAGCAAAAATTATCACTAAAATTGAGCAAGAAATTATACCATATTCTTCACCAACAACCGCAAAAATAAAATCGGTGTGAGCATCAGGAATGAATTTTTTTACCACTCCATTTCCCGGGCCCGTGCCAAAAAATGAGCCATTCACGAAGGCATCAATTGATCTTTCCGCCTGGTAATTTTTTTCACCGGAATCTAAAAATTTATTGATCCGATCTTCAACGTGAGGAAAAACCAAATAAGCTCCAATACCGCCAAACATGCCTAAAACCGCAATTCCGCAAATAAATTGCAGCGGCAAACCATAAGCAAAAAGCTGTGCTACCCACAAAACTGTTAAAGTTAACGTCATGCCGAAGTCAGGCTGGAGTAAGAGCAAACAAACAATGATAAAATAAAGCGCGATCGAAATTCCATATTTTTGTTTCCAATCTGCGAAATGAAGACGCTGTAAAATAAAAGCGTTACAAATAATAAAAAATGTCTTGGCAAATTCAGATGGCTGTAGCGTAAAACCCAAAATTGAAATCCATCTTTTTGCACCTTTAGCTTCAGAACCAAAAAGCAAAACCATAATCAAAAGCCCGATTGTCGCAAGTAACGCAATTGAAGCAAAAACCTTGATTTTTTGTTGATCCAAAAAAGAAATCCCCACCAGTAAAACCAAGGCAATACCGGCGAAAATCATCTGCTTTTTTAAGAAGAAAAATTTATCAACATTAATTTTTTTAGCGATCGCCGGGCTTGAAGTTGCAGTCATCATCAGGCCGAAAATGATGATTCCAAGCACGATTAAGAAATTTATTTTATCAATATCAATCCACCATTTTTTAAAAATGTTGAGGTAGCGACGATCGAATGTAGTATTGGATTGAATATCCCAGCTATCCATGATTTTATTGGTTTTGGAGAGGTTTTTAAAAAGAGAATAAAGTGATTAAAAACTTTTATTTAAAATTTTCCATTCTTTAATTTGACATATCGCAAATTCTAATTTTTTAAACAATCATGCAAAAAAAATCATCGAACAAAATGTGGGGCGGACGCTTTGATGCCAAGCCTTCCGACTTGATGCAGGAAATTAATCAATCAATCACATTTGATAAAAAACTTTATAAGCAAGATGTTAAAGGTTCGACAGCACATGCGAAAATGCTGGCTAAAATCGGTGTACTTACAAAAGCTGAGTCAGAAAAAATTATTACTAACCTCAAAAAAATCGAAAAAGAAATCGATTCCGGCAATTTTAATTTCAAAATCGAACTTGAAGATATTCACATGAATATCGAATCGCGTTTAAGAGAAATTATTGGCGATATCGCTGGCAAGCTACACACCGCGCGCTCGCGCAATGATCAAGTTGCGGTAGATTTTCGCCTTTTTGTGCGCGATGAAATTGATGGAATTTCGCAATTGCTTTTAGATTTACAAAAAAACCTGGTCAAAAAAGCTGATGAAAATTTAAACGTAATTTTGCCCGGCTTCACGCATTTACAAGTGGCGCAGCCTGTACTTTTTTCCCATCATTTATTGGCCTATTTTGAAATGTTTAAACGTGATCTTTCGCGTTTAAAAGATTTGCGCATCAGAATGAATGAATGCCCTTTAGGCGCTTGTGCATTGGCTGGAACCTCATTTCCAATTGACCGCATTTTTGTTGCCAAAGAACTTGGTTTTGACCGTCCAACGGCAAATTCAATGGATTCAGTTTCCGATCGCGATTTTGCCATCGAATTCCTCTTTTGCCTTTCGCTAATCGCCACACATTTATCGCGCCTTGCTGAAGAAATCGTAATCTGGATGAGCAAAGGTTTTGAATTTATCAAACTTTCCGACGCCTTTACTTCCGGCTCTTCAATCATGCCGCAAAAGAAAAATCCTGATGCAGCAGAATTAATTCGCGGCAAATCCGGACGCATTTTTGGCTCATTAATTTCCCTGCTTACGACTATCAAAGGTCTAACTCTCACTTATTCCAAAGACATGCAGGAAGATAAGGAACCGGTTTTTGATGCTTCTGAAAATTCCCGCCTTTGCCTGCGCGCAATGGCTGGCATGATTTCCGATATGAAAGTGAATAAGGAAAATATGTTAAAAATGGCTGGAAGCGGCTATTCAACTGCAACTGACTTGGCTGATTGGTTGGTGAAAAATTTAAAAATGCCTTTCCGCGATGCGCATCACGTTACCGGAACTTTGGTAAAAATGGCTGAAAATAAAGGCTTGGATTTGCATGAATTAAAACTTTCAGAAATGCAAAAAGTTGAGAAAAAAATTACGGCGAAAATTTTTGAAGTTTTGTCGGTAGAAAATTCTGTAGCCAGCCGCACTTCGATTGGCGGCACTTCTGCTTTGAGAGTTAAAGAAGAAATCGCCAAAGCAAAAAAGTTTTTAAAATAATTATGAAAATTAAATCAGTTTTTTGTTTGGTTTTTATTGCGCTTTTTGCTTTTACAGCCTGCGGCCGCAAAGGCCCGCTTGAACATTTGAAAGATGAAAAACGCCCGAATTTTGATAAGGTTTCGGATGAGATGTAAAAAGTCTTAGGTCATCGAGCAAAGCGCTTTAGCGCGTCGTCGAGATGCTAGCTGGATTTTGCAACATCGAGCCAGCATCTCGACGACGGCCTACGGCCTTTGCTCGATGACCTAAAATCCTACAAAACTTCCGCAATAATCTTCTTCACCTGCTTCACCGTAAACGCCTTAGTCAGCGAATTATCAACCACAAAATCGGCATATTTTTCTCTTTCTGAATTATCGATTTGTTTAGCTTTTATTTTCTCAAATTTCCGAATTAAATTTTCTTTCTCATTTAAAAAATTTTCCGGATCAGTTTTTTTTGCCCGCATTAAAAAACGTTTTTTCTGCACTTCATCTGACACAATAATCGCAACTATTTTATCACATTTATAGCTTTGCGTCTCTAGCAACAGCGGAATATTCAAAACCGCTAATTCCTTTTTTTCTTTCACAGCTTTTTGCAAAAAAATCTGATATTCTTCACGAACTTTAACATGAATAATATTTTCCAGAATTTTCAATTTTTTCGGATCAGAAAAAACAATCTGTCCTAAAAGTTTACGACTGATTTTTTTACCAATCACACTTTCAGGAAAATTTTCTTTAACTTCTTTGATCGCTCCAGCGTGTGATTCCAACAGCTCGTGAACTTCTTTATCAGCATCAAAAACCGCCGCACCGTTTTCTTGAAAAATTTCTGCAACGAAGTTTTTTCCTGAGGCAATTCCTCCGGTGAGGCCGATTATTTTCATTTATTTTGATTGTTGTTTCAATTCCTCAGGAATTTCAACTTGGCAAAATTTTAATTTTTCGCACAAATCATTTTGTAATTTCTGTAAATCTTCCGGTGATCCGCCTTCGCATCTGGCCACCAAAACTGATTGCGTGTTAGAAGCGCGAATCAGCCACCAACCCTCTTTGGAATTGGCGCGAATGCCATCAGTATCTTCAAATTGAACACCGGTTTTTTGCAAATTCTTTTTTAAATCTTCGACAATTTGGAATTTTCTTTCTTCCAAACATTCAATGCGAATTTCCGGAGTTGAGAAAGTTTGCGGCAATGATTTTCTTAAATAAGAAAGTGAATGCGTTGATTCTTCAACAATATTGATAATGCGGATTGCAGCATAAAGCGCATCATCAAAACCATAATATTTATCGGCAAAAAATATGTGGCCGCTCATTTCGCCGGCAAGTGCGGCTTTGGTTTCTTTCATTTTGGCTTTAACCAATGAATGCCCGGTTTTCCACATCACGGCTTTACCGCCGGCTTTGGTGATTTCGTCGAATAAAACATTGCTGGCTTTAACGTCAGCAATAATTGTCGCACCGGGTTTGGCTTTTAAAATTTCGCGAGCGTAGAAAACCATTAATTGATCGCCCCAGATAATTTCACCTTCATTATCAACCACGCCAATACGGTCGCCATCGCCATCAAAGGCAATTCCTAAATCACAACCTTCGTCCAGAACGACTTTGATTAAATCTTCTAAATTTTTTGGAACTGTCGGGTCGGGATGATGATTTGGGAAAGCGCCATCGATGTCTGCGAAAAGTAAAATATGTTCAGCATCAATTCTTTTGCTAAGTTCGGTCATGATTTCGCCAGCCGCGCCGTTACCGGCATCCCAAGCGATTTTTAATTTTTTCTTGGGCGTAACTGCATCAACTTCATCAAGCAAATGGCTTTCGCTTTTAGCTAAAATGCAATCAGTTAAAATTCTTTCGATGTAATCATCTTTTATATCGCATTTTTCGAGAGTGCCCTCGCCTTCAACGAAATCAGCACTTTTGGCCAGATCGGCAAGACCTAAAATATCATCGCCAAAAAATGGGCGATCGCGCAACATCATTTTAAAACCATTATGATCTTTGGGATTGTGCGAACCGGTAACCATGATTCCGGCATCGCAATTCAAATGAAAAACCGAGAAATAAAGCATCGGCGTTGGGCCCATGCCCACGTCAAAAACTTCTAAACCAGATTCAACTAACGCTTTAATTAATTGCTCTTTTAAAGCCGGAGAACTTACGCGGCCATCGCAGGCAATTGAGATTTTTTTCTGGTTATTTTTGGTGAGGAAACTGGCGAAAGATTTACCGACAAAAAATGCATCTTTATCAAAAAGTGTTTTGTCGTAGAGGCCACGAATGTCGTAGGCGCGGAGGATTGAGTTGTGGAAAGAATGATTAGTCATTTTTAAATTTTTTAAGTTATATTTTTTAGCAAAAATAATAATTTATGAAATTGTACAGCAACCACCATCTGGAACACTCTTAGATCCTACTGGCTTCACTACAGAAGAATCTGGATCGGTAGCTAAATCTTTTTTCAAATTATCTTTAAATATTTTAAAATCATTTTTAGAATCATGTTTAGACAATTCAGATTCCATTTTGGCAATATCATCTTGCACTTCTTCCTCTGATAGTTCTTTATTATCTAACTCTTCAAGATCACTTAACAATTTTAGTTCTTCTTCCTCTGATAGTTCTTCAGTATCTAGCTCTTTAAGCTCATTTAACAATTCTAGTTCTTTTGCGGTGTTTCCTATTGTTTTTTTAGACATATTTATAATCTCTCCATTAAAATTTATTATTAATTTTTCCAACCACCGGACTTGACGCCGAGGCAAATTTTTTAACTTCCATTCTGCCCGCCAAAAATGCGGCACGCCCGGCTTCAATTGCAAGTTTCATAGCGTGTGCCATAAGAATCGGATTTTTCGCTTTGGCAATTGCAGTATTCATTAAAACGCCGTCGCAACCAATTTCCATGGCGATTGCAGCATCGCTTGCAGTTCCAACTCCAGCGTCAACTAAAACCGGCACTTTTGATTGTTCAACAATAAATTCGATATTTAAGCGGTTTTGAATTCCCAAGCCTGAACCGATTGGAGCCGCGAGTGGCATGATGGCGCAGCAACCAATATCTTCTAATTCTTTGGCAACAATTGGATCATCGGAAGTGTAAACCATTACGTCGAAACCTTCTTTAATCAATAATTCTGCGGCTTTGATGGTTTCTACAACTTTGGGATAAAGGGTTTTTTCATCAGCTAAAACTTCCAGTTTTACTAAATTCCAGCCTCCAGCTGCGCGTGCTAAACGTAAGGTGCGAACGGCATCGTCGGCGGTGAAACAGCCGGCAGTATTTGGTAAATAAGTGAATTTATTGGGATCTAAAAAATCCTGTAACATTGGCTCGCCTTTTTTTTCAATATTGACGCGGCGAACTGCGACAGTAACGATTTCAGCGCCGGAAGCATTGATTGCGGCGGCTGTTTCCTGGAAATCTTTATATTTTCCGGTACCGACTAAAAGGCGGGAAGTAAATTGGCGGCCGGCGATTGTGAAAAAGTCGTTGGTCATAATTACAATTAGAGTTTGCAAATTTTGTGATGAGATCGAACTAGCGTCTCGACGACGCTGCGCTTTGCTCGACGACCTAAATTTTTACTACTCGACAAGAAGAAAAAGTTTCAGGTTGTCGAGCAAAGCACGTTAGTGCGTCGTCGAGACACTGGCTCGATTTCATCTCAACTATTAGAACTTATGCGGAAATGCCGAAATCAAGAATAAAATTACAGGCGCTACAAACATCATTCCATCAAGTCTGTCAAGCACTCCACCATGTCCTGGAATAATATTTCCTGAATCTTTTACACCAAAAATTCTTTTGATTTTTGATTCAAATAAATCACTCGCTTGTTCAAGCAAAGCAAGAAAAAGACTGACGAAAATGAAAAAGAAAATTCCGCCTTGGAACATAAATGAACTCATAAAACCAATCAACATGCTGGCGATTACACCACCTGCCAAACCAGACCAGGTTTTATTCGGGCTGATGCTGGGCGCTAATTTTGGTCCGCCAAAACTTCTGCCGGCGAAAAACGCAAAAATATCAGTTGCCCAAATTACGGCAAACATCCAAAGCAAAACATCAGCGTCATAAAGGCGAATTTTGATTACGGCGTAAATTGGAATCAGAATGTAGAAAAATCCAATGATGCGCCATTTTTTTTGATCTTTGGCAGTTTTAACAATATCAAGCCATTCAATCGTCATTAAAATTGCCAAAGCAATTGCGATAAAAATAAAAACGCTTTTGGAAAAAAAGATCGCGTAAACTGCGAGTGGAACCAGAATTAGAGAGCTTACAACACGTTGCTTGGTGTTATCTTTCGGATCAAGAAAATGAACGTAGGAAATTAATTTATTGAACAAACCGGCAAATAAAAAATAAATTTTTTCGCAGGCATTTTGCACATTATTCACCAAATTTTTGGTTTTATCTTTTTCCATAACGTCTCTCTCTTTTGTTAAATTCTGAAATTGCCTGCATCAATTCATTTTTATTGAAATCAGGCCAGTAAGTTTTAGTAAAATAAAATTCGGCATAAGCAAGTTGCCAAAGCAGAAAATTACTTAATCTTAAATCGCCGGCAGTTCTGATTAGAAGGTCGGGATCAGGAATTTCCGGGTTGTAAAGATTTTGCGAAAAAATTTCGGCATTAATTTCATCAACGCTAATTTTGCCTTGGCTAACATCAAGCGCTATCTTTTTGGCAGCATCAACAATTTCTTGTCGAGAGCCGTAACTAAAGGCGACATTTAAAGTTAAAGCTTGGTGATCTTTAGTTTGGTTCTGAATGGCGGCGATTTTTTCTTTGGTTGAATTGGGCAGTTTTTCTAAATTTCCCGAAATTACAATTTTGACATCTTTTTCAATTAGCGGCTTGGTTTCTTTTTCTAAATATTCATCCAACAGCTTCATCAAATAGCTCACTTCATCTTGCGGGCGATCCCAATTTTCAGAAGAAAATGCGTAAATTGTGAGATTTTTTACTCCGATTTCGATACAGTTTTCGGCGATTTTTCTGACATTTTCCGAACCACTTTTATGACCGAGTGCCAATGGCAAATTTTTCGCTTTGGCCCATCTGGCATTACCATCCATAATGATGGCAATGTGAGTTGGAATCTTTAAATCAAAGACTTCTTCAATGTTTTTTTTGCGGGAAAAAAACATTAAATTTTCATTAATTCTTTTTCTTTGGCTGTAATTACATCGTCAATTTTTTTGATAAATTCGTCAGTAATTTTTTGCACAATATCGTTGAAAGAATGAATCTGGTCTTTTGAAGCAGCTAATTCTTTTTCTTTTTTCTTGAAATCATCAAGAGCGTCGCGACGCACGTTGCGCACGGCAATTTTTTTATCTTCGCCATATTTTTTAGCCAGTTTCACCATTTCTTTACGGCGTTCTTCGCTTAATTTTGGAATCATGATGCGGATTGTCATGCCATCAACCAACGGATTAAAACCAAGGTTGGAATTGATGATTGCTTTTTCAACAGCGCGCAAATTTTCGCGATCCCAAACCTGGATTGATAATGTAGTAGCTTCAGGAACTGAAACGCTGGCAACTTGGGAAAGGGGCATGAAACTGCCATAAACTTCAACTTTAACCGGATCTAAAAGATTTGGAGTGGCGCGGCCGGTTGAAATGCTGTCCATGTCGCGTTTTAGCGAATTCATGGTGTCTTCCATTTTTTTACGGGTTTTGTCGGTTAGTTCGTTAATCATAAATAATTTTAATAATTTTTATAAAACCTAATTAATTACAGTAAATTTCCCTCTTCCCTGCACCACTTCTTGCAACGCATTTTCGCCTTTAATCGAGAAAACCACGATTGGAAGTTTATTGTCTTTAGCCAGAGTAATCGCGGTTTGATCCATAACTTTCAGATCTTGTTTCAACACATCAATATATTTTAATTTTTCGTAGCGTGTGGCGGTTTTATCAAGTTTCGGATCGGCGGTATAAACGCCATCAACTTGCGTGCCTTTTAAAATTCCATCGCAGCCCATTTCAACGGCGCGAAGAACTGCAGCTGTGTCAGTTGTGAAAAATGGATTTCCGGTTCCGGCAGAAAAAATCACAATGCGATTTCTTTCCAAGTGACGCGCAGCGCGGCGTTTGATATAAGGTTCACAAACGCTGTTCATCGGAATTGCGGAAAGCATGCGGGTTTCGATCTTCTTTTTTTCTAATGCACTTTGTAATGCTAAACCATTAATGCAGGTTGCAAGCATGCCCATGTAATCTGCTGTTACGCGCTCGATTCCGGCTGCTGCTTGGGAAATACCACGAAAAATATTTCCGCCGCCAACAACGACGCAGATTTCGCAACCTAATTTATGTGCTGAAATTATTTGATTACAGATTTTGTCAATTGCATCAACATCATGGCCAAATGCCTTATCACCCATCATCGCTTCGCCGGATACTTTAAAAAGAATTCTTTTAAATTTTAGATCGGTTTTGTTGGGCATAGGAATATAAAACTGGGGATAAATTACTTACTATTATGGCGCATTTTTAAGATTAAAAATGCGCCACAAAAACTATTTAGTCATTGACGCAACTTCGGCGGCAAAGTCATTTTCTTTTTTCTCGATACCTTCACCAAGAATGAAAAGTTTGAAACCGGTAACTTTGGTTTCACCATTTTCTTTGGCAAAATTATTAACTACATCTTTGATTTTCAATTTGTCATCCATTACGAAAAGTTGTTCCAAAAGAACCACTTCTTCATAATATTTTCTGATGCGGCCTTCAATCATTTTATCGATGATGCTTTCAGGTTTGCCAGAAGCGCGAGCTTGATCTTTCAAGATTTCAGTTTCGCGATTTAATTTTCCAGCATCAACCAAAGAAACATCTAGAGCGTCAGGTTTCGCAGCAGCAATATGCATGGCGATTTGTTTGCCGATTTCTTCCAATTTTTCTTTGGGAGCAGCAGATTCAAAAGCAACCAAAACTGCGATTTTTCCGATATTCGGAGCAATTGCATTGTGAACATAGCTAACGATTGCGCCGTTAGAAACTGACAATCCGTCAACTCTTCTAACATTGATATTTTCGCCGATTACACCGATTTGGTTTTTAACTTCTTCATCAACAGAATGAGAAGTGCCAGTGAATTGAGCAGCTTTTAATTTTTCGATTTCGTTATTTGCTAAAGCAAGTTTAGTAATTGTAGAAGTGAAATCTTGGAATTTTTGGTTACGGGCAACGAAATCAGTTTCAGAGTTAACTTCAACGATTGCAGCTTTATTGCCTTCAACACAAACAGAAACAGCGCCTTCAGAAGTTACGCGGCCGCTTTTTTTAACTGCAGAAGAAAGACCTTTTTTTCTAAGCCAGTCAACTGACTTTTCAAAATCATCAGCATTTTCAGCCAAAGCTTTGTTACAATCTGAGATACCGCAACCTGTTTCTTCGCGGAGTTTTTTAATGAGAGCTAGATCTGCCATATTTTTGGGAAATTTAAATGTTTAAGATGGTTATTTAGTCACCCTGAGCTTGTCGAAGGGTGATTCAGGCCCGAGACTTGAATCACCCTTCGACAAGCTCAGGGTGACTATGAAGAGTTTTTAGAAATTAGAAAAAACTAATTTCTAAAACCCTTAAATATTACTTTTTCGCAGCTGGTTTTTTTGCAGCTGGCTTTTTAGAAGCGGCTGGTTTTGCAGCATCTGGTTTTTTAGCTTCTTCTTTTTCTTCAGTTTTTTTCACGATTTCTTTTTTCTTATGATCAACTTTAGTGTGATCTTTTCTGCTGTGATCTTTTTTCTCAGCCGTT
>JAZKII010000044.1:0-9688 GCA_040384945.1 Pseudomonadota bacterium | reverse complement strand
CAATTCACGGATATTTGCCGGCAATTCATCACCTTCAAATTTGCTGATATCAACACCAGAAATTGCCATATTTTCTTTGATTCCGGCGATTGCGGCATCAGAAATTAAACGGCAGTAAAGTTTGATTGATTTTGCAGAGTCATCATTTCCTGGAATTGGGAAAGTGATGCCGTCTGGATTGCAGTTAGAATCCAAAATTGCCATGATAGGAATGTTCAATTTTTTAGCTTCAGCAATTGCTAGAGATTCTTTATGAGTATCGATGATGAAAACTAGGTCAGGATATCCGCCCATGTTTTTGATACCGCCAAGAGCTTGTTCTAATTTTTCTTTTTGTCTTTGAAGAACTAGTTTCTCTTTTTTGTTGTAACCGATTTCGCTTGGATCAGCCAATTGATCTTCGATTTTTTTCAAAGCTTTGATTGATTGAGAAACAGTTTTCCAGTTAGTAAGCATACCGCCTAACCATCTGAAATTTACGTAATATTGACCACATCTTTTTGCCGCTTCAGCAACTGGCTCGATGGCTTGTTTTTTAGTTGCAACAAACAAGATACGACCGTTGTTTTTAGCAATTTCTTTAACTGTTTTAAGTGAGTTGTGTAGAAGATTCGCAGTTTTGTTCAAATCAATAATGCTGATTCCGTTGCGATTAGTGTGAATGTAGCGCGTCATTTTTGGATTACGGCGCATGGTTTTGTGACCGAAGTGCACGCCAGCTTCTAAAAGTTGACGGATAGTGAATTGTGGAAGTTCTGTTTTAGACATAATTTTAAATTTATTTGGTTATTTACCAAATAGCGACAAACATCAATTGCGGCCTTTGTTACCAAGGGTCGACAAGATGCACCAAAGCGCTGCTATTTGTGGAATTAAAATGAAAATTCTACGAAGAACTCGTAAAAGTTGGGCAGCTTTTTAAATGTTGGAGAAAAAAATGCAACTTCAAAAAACCAATTTTGCCAAAAGTAAAACTTGAAGCAAAAAAGATTTCTAAATTACAACTTGAAGTTTAGAAAAATTATTAGATTTAAACTTGTTAGTCGTTTAATTTTTAAAAATCATTTATGAAACCAGATCTAGCAAAATTTTATATAGATCCAGATTGCAGTAAATTTCTGGATTTGGTACAAAAAGGTGACATTGAAGCAGTAAGAACTTTCCAATCACAGCATCTAGATGATTTTGATGAAATTATAAATATCAGAAATTCTTTAAAAAAAACCGCCTTAATATTAGCAGTAGAAAATGACCATATCGAGTTAGCTGAATGGCTAATTGATCAAGGAATTGATGTTGATTCTCAGGATGAATCTAAAAACTCCGCTTCAACCTTTGCAATAATCAAAGGCCATACAACATTAGTGGAAAAAATCACCGCAAGAGCCAACGCTTATTACATTTCCTCAGATATATCTGATGCTCTGGAAATGAATAAAGATGAAATGGCCGATTTAATAATTAAGCAGGTTATTGAAACGAGAAAAGATATATGGCCAGAAATTGCCAAGACTATCTTCTTTAACACTGACGCTGAATTAAATTACTTAAAACTTTCTGAAATAAGCAAAAAATCCGTTGATTCATCTATAGCAGAAAATGCAGGTTCTTTTTTAAGAATATATGCCGATCTTAATAATCTAGAACAAGTTCAAAAAATTCTTAAGATTAATGGGCACTGCATCAATGATGTTGATGAATATAACTATACTGCTTTATCATATGCAGCTTTGAGAGATCATTCAGAAATAGTCAAATTTTTAATCAATTCTGGTGCTGATGCAGATATTATTACCAACTACAGTCAATCAGCTTTGTCACTTGCGGTGGAAAATAACCATAAAAACAACATTGCGACACTTCTGCCAAAAACAAATTTAGAAAATGTTCAAGATGCCCTTTATATATTTCATGCTTATAACAATAGTTCTGCTATAGAAACTCTTTTAAATGTTGCAGATGATCAAAACTCTGCCATCTTTTTGGATATAGTTTCTTACCTTCATGAAATTGGTTATATTACAGAATCTCCCTCTATTTCACCTTCACCTGATGCTGTTGCAGAGCAATTAGCATCATCGCAAACTAACTTGAATATTTAGCTGAGTTTAAGAAAAAGCCATCGCGATTAAAATTAAAATCGCCAACGCCAAACTCATGTAAAGTATAATTACAAAACAGGGATTTTTTAAAGAAAATTTCCCGGGTTTTTTCCCGGGTTTTTCACCGACAATTTTCTCACCTTCAATAATTTCTTCTTTTTTTAAAAGTTTCTTCAGAATTACACCTTCAACGACGTAAATCCAAAAAATATAAACCATAATCGGAATAAAAGCCGGCCAGATTTTTAATAAAAGTTTTAGCATTTTATTTTTTATATTTAAGGTTTGCTCTAAATTAAATCCTAAATCTTAAATCCTAAATCTAAAATGATTATCTTCCCCGCCATCGATTTAAAAAACGGTCAATGCGTTCGCCTGTTTAAAGGCGACATGAACCAAGCCACAATTTTCAACGACAATCCGGCCGCACAAGCCAAAGAATTTGAAGATCTCGGTTTTAAATTTTTACACATTGTTGATTTAGACGGCGCTATTGCCGGAAAATCAGCCAATGAAAATTCCGTAAAAGAAATTTTAAGAAACATTAAAATTCCCGCACAACTTGGCGGTGGAATTCGCACGATTGAAGCGATTGAAAAATGGTTAGATTTAGGAATAAGCCGCGTGATTCTTGGCACTATTGCCGCCAAGAATCCGCAATTAGTAATTGAAGCCTGTAAAAAATTTCCCGGAAAAATCGTGATTGGAATTGATGCCAAAAATGGTTTTGTTGCAACTGAAGGATGGGTTGAAACTTCCGAAATTCCGGTTTTGGAATTGGCAAAAAAGTTTGAAGATTGCGGCGCGGTTGCAATAATTTATACTGATATTTCTCGCGATGGAACCTTAACTGGCGCGGATTTGGAAGGAACAAAAAATTTAGCCCAAAATTTAAAAATCCCGGTAATTGCTTCCGGTGGCGTTTCAAATTTAGAAGATGTTTTAAAAATCAAAGAATTAGAAAAATTCGGCGTAACCGGCGCAATTGTTGGCCGCGCGATTTATGATAAAAAAATTTCAGCGGCAGATTTAATTAATTTATAACTAAAGACAAAAAGCCCGTCATCCTTGGGAACTATAGTTAAGCTTCCAAAAATAAGTCGTGTCATTGCGAGCGAAGCGCGGCAATCCATTATGTAATTACAAAAAACTGAAATGATGGATTGCCGCGCTTCGCTCGCAATGACACGGATAGTTGGGTACTTAAGTATATTATAATTCCATCCTCGATGCTACGCATCAAGGATGACGTATTTATTTATCTTAAAGGAATATTTGACTTTTGCCCTTTAATTCTTAAATTGCCGCCGCCTTTCAAAAACGGCTCCCTCATTTTTAAAAAAATAATTACACAAAATGCGCTATCTAGCCTTGACCGAGAAAGATCGTCAAGAGATGCTTAAAGCTATTGGCATCTCCAATATCGATCAACTTTATGATGCAGTTCCATCAGAATTTCTTTTAAAAAAACCAATCGAAAATTTACCAAATCATCAAGGTGAAATTGAAGTTGAAGCAATTTTAAAATCTTACTCTGATAAAAATCGCGCCGCATCTTCAGGCCCTTTTTTCCTTGGTGCCGGATGCTACAAACATCATATTCCAGCTGCTGTTGATCATATCATTCAACGTTCAGAATTTTTAACTTCTTACACACCTTATCAGCCAGAAATTTCGCAAGGAACTTTGGCGGTAATTTTCCAATTCCAAAGCATGATCGCGCTTTTAAGCGGAATGGAAGTTGCAAATGCCTCAATGTATGACGGCGCAACTTCAATGGCTGAAAGCTGTTTGATGGCACTTCGTATTAAATCGGGCCGCAAAAACATTGCGACAATTGGAAATATTCACCCGGATTATTTAGATGTTACCAAAACTTCACTTGATTTGAACGATTCTAAATTCGTTTCAACGATTGATGAAACTTGTGCTGCTGTAGTTGTGCAATATCCAGATTTCCACGGCGAAATCGGAAATCTTGACGATGTTAGAAAAAAATGCGATGCCGCTGGCGCGTTGATGATTGTTGTAACCAACGAAATTTTATCACTCGGACTTTTGGAAGCTCCAAAACAAGCTGATATCGTGGTTGGCGAAGCTTCATCTTTAGGAGTTGGCTTAAATTTCGGCGGCCCACTTTTAGGATTTTTCGCCTGCAAAAAAGAATTCGTTCGCCAAATGCCCGGCAGAATTTGTGGTGCAACTAACGACATTGATGGCAAACCGGGTTATGTTTTGACTCTAAATGCCCGCGAACAGCACATCCGCCGCGAGAAAGCAACTTCCAACATTTGCTCAAATCAAGGTCTTTGCGCAACTGCTTTCACAATTCACACATCTTTACTTGGCGAAATCGGTTTCAAAAAACTGGCTTTAATCAATCACAAAAAAGCCTGCGATTTGGCTGATAAATTGGCAAAAGTTAAAGGCGTGAAAATTTTGAACGAAAGTTTTTTCAATGAATTTACCATTGAACTTGTAAAAGACGCAGCTGAAGTAAATAAAAAATTACTAGCCAAAAATATCATCGGCGGTTTCGCCCAAGGCACCAAAATGATTGTAGCCGTAAGCGAATTGACTAGCGATAAGGATATGGAAATTTTTGCAGACGAATTGACCAAAATTCTAAACTAATTTTTACGTTTGAGTCACGTCTCAAACGTAAAAAATATTAAACCCAAAACACACCACAAAATGCCCGAAATAAGCCGTTTTCTTGGAATTGTGATTTCAATGTTATACAACGAACACAATCCTCCCCACTTTCACGCTAAATACGGAAACTACAAAATTTCCGTTAAAATAGAGACGGGAGAAATAACTGGAAAATTTCCCGCTCAGGCTCGTAAATCTGTCCTTAAGTGGCTAGATATTCACAGAGAAGAGTTGATGAAAGATTGGAAATTGGCGGTTAAAAACAGGCCTTTAAATAAAATAGAACCATTGGAGTAAACAATGCTAGAATCAGTAGTTAAAGCAAAGTACATTGATGGTTACAAAGTCTGGATTTCCTTTGACGATGGTAAATCCGGAGAAATCGATTTAAAAAACAAAATCAAAACTCTCAGCAGGAATTATGGTAGTGTTTTTAAACCATTGCAGGACATAAATTATTTTAAAAATTTTAAAGTCCTAAATGACACTTTGTCTTGGAAAAACGAGGCCGACATCGCTCCAGAACGTCTTTACGAATTATTAATCAAACAAAATAAACTTACTCGCACACCAAAGGAAAAATTATCCTCACCAAAAAAGTTTGAAATCAGCCGATTTTTAGGAATCAAAATTTTAATGCTCTACAGCAAAAATACTGAACCACATTTTGTGGCAAAGTACGGAAAATACGAAGTTTCAATCGAGATTAAAGCCGAAACACTTTCAGGAAATTTTCCTGCAAGAGCCTTAGATTTTGTCTTTGAGTGGCTTGATCTTAATAAGAAAGAGCTTCTAGAAAATTGGAAGTTGGGCGCTAAAGACCAACCTCTAAAAAAAATAAAACCTTTAGAATAATATTTAGAATTAACATGTCTTACATTCCTCAAGAAATCGGCGGATTAAATCACGAAACCGAAATTTTAATTAAACAAACACGCCCGGGAGCTTGCGGTGTTGACCTTCCTGAAGTTGCAGCTTTTTCGCTGCGCACCGGTCAAAAAAACCGTGAAAAAATTGGTTTGGCTGAAGTTAATGAACCGCAAGTCATTCGTCACTTTGTGCGTCTTTCGAACCAGAATTATTCTATCGATGGTGGTTTTTACCCACTTGGTTCTTGCACTATGAAACATAATCCGCGCTTGAATGAAAAAATGGCGCGTCTTCCGGGGCTTGCGGATATTCATCCTTTGCAAGATCAATCTACCGTTCAAGGTGCTTTAGAATTGATGTATAATCTTCAAAACTGGCTAGCAACTTTGACTGGTTTGGGCGCTGTTTCATTGGCTCCAGCTGCTGGTGCGCAAGGTGAATTTGCCGGCATGTTGGTGATTAAAAAAGCTCACGAGAAAAAAGGCGAAGGTGCGACTAGAAAAATCGTTTTAAT
The DNA here is from genome assembly GCA_040384945.1 of Pseudomonadota bacterium. GTDB lineage: Bacteria > Pseudomonadota > Alphaproteobacteria > Rickettsiales > UBA1997 > UBA2645. Next base: position 3,547 of record JAZKII010000044.1, on the reverse strand, counting down.
TCCAGATTCAGCTCACGGAACAAATCCAGCAACTGCTGCAATGTGCGGTTTTCAAATTAAAGTTATTCCTTCGGACAAAGAAGGTTTGATCGATTTGGATTTATTCAAAAAATTAATCGCGGAACATGGCACTTCAATCGCCGGAACCATGATTACCAATCCCAACACTTGCGGAAAATTCGAAAAAAATATCGGCGAAATTGCTGATTTAATTCACTCAGTTGGCGCATATTTTTATTGCGACGGCGCAAATTATAACGCCATCGTTGGTAAAGTTCGCCCAGCTGATATCGGCGTTGACGTGATGCATTTCAATTTACACAAAACTTTCTCAACTCCACATGGCGGCGGCGGACCTGGTTCTGGACCAATCGCAGTGCGCGCAGAACTGGCAGAATTTTTACCAACTCCTCACGTTGAAAAAACAGGTGATACTTACAAATTAATCGCACCAAAAAATACTTGCGGAAAAGTAAAAGGCTTTAATGGCCAATTCGGAATGCACGTTCGCGCCTTGACTTACATGCTTTCACATGGAACTAACGGTTTGCAAAAAGTTGCCGAAGACGCAGTTTTAAGCGCCAATTACATTTTGGCAAAATTGAAAAATCATTATCACGTTCCATTCGAAGGCAATTGTATGCATGAATGTTTATTGACTGATAAATTGCAAAAAGCGCAAGGCATCAGCACTTTAGACATTGCGAAAGCGCTTGTAGAATATGGCATTCACCCGATGACGGTTTTCTTCCCGCTGGTAGTTCAAGGTGCGATGCTAATTGAACCAACTGAAACTGAAACTCGCGAAACTATTGATGATTTTATTGACACTATGATCTTCATAGCCGAAGAAATCAAAGCTGGCCGCGGCGACAGATTCCACGAATATCCGCTTCATACTCCAAGAAGAAGATTAGACGACGTGAAAGCCGCTAAAACTCCGGTAACAACTTGGATGGCAGCGAATTAAGCTGTCCCTCCAAATTGTCTTTTATAAACAACAATTGAGTAAAATGAAAAAAGCCTTCACGCTCACCGAATTATCAATTGTTGTTTTAGTTATCGGCGTCTTAATAACCGGCATCACACAAGGTTCCGGCATGATTAAAACAGCTCGCCTGGCAAATGCGCGCTCCATGACTTCCAGATCACCGACCTTGGATATTAGCGGGCTTACCGCCTGGTACGAACCAACACTTAAATCTTCATTCAAAGACTCCGAATCAATTGATGCCAGCCAAACTACAGAATGGCGTGATAATAGCCCGGGATCGATTGTCTTAACTAAAAACAAGTTAAGCCGCAGCGCCGGAAGTGATGTAGTTTATAAAGAAAGCGGCATTAATAATCTTCCAACTTTACTTTTTAGCGGTGCTTCCTCAGCCAATATTGCACTGGCTAATTTCTATCAAGGCACTTCTCTACAAAATACAATATTTCTGGTTTTTCGCCCATTATTCGCCACCAGCTCAACTGCCATAACTTTACTTGATTCTTCAAGCTCAAATTCAACCAGTTCAGTTAGTATCAAAAGCACTGCCGTAAATCTCAATGCCGGAACTTCAGCTGATACCGGAACCGGAACTAACGCCGCCAGTTTTGCCAATGGTAATGATTATATAGTCGCTGCTTATTTCAACAGCAGCTCATCTCAAGTATTTGTAAATAACGCTGCAACTAGCGCCGGCAGCGCAACAATAAATCCCAATACTAACCAACTTGGTGGCCTGACAATTGGCACAAATAAATCAGGAACCAGTGGCTTTAATGGTTATATTTCAGAAATTATTGTTTTTAACCGTCCGTTGAAATTGCAGGAGCGCAAAGATGTAATGAGTTATTTGTCCAAAAAATATAAAATTTCGGTTACCGGGCTTTAATTTATATTTGCCGCTCTTGATTTTATTGCACCACTTCCCTAAATATTATTCCTCACCCACAAATTCAAAAACCCAATAATCATTTAACCTATGGAGGAAATATGAGTAATTTAAGCGCCTCTTTTCCTGTGAGCAAAATTGGCTCAATTCGTTCTGACCGAAATGGTTTCTTACAATATTTACGCGAAATCCAAAAATTCCCAATTCTGACGCAAGAAGAAGAATATCAATATGGCGAAAGATATGCCCAAACCCAAGATAAAGAAGCCGCGAAAATCCTGATTCAAAGCCACTTACGTTTAGTCGTAAAAATGGCTTCAAAATTTAAAAATTATGGCCTTCCGGTTATTGATTTAGTTTCGGAAGGAAATTTAGGTTTGATGCAAGCCGTAAAAAAATTCGATCCGCGCAAAGGTTTTCGCTTTTCAACTTATTCAATGTGGTGGATTCGCGCTTACATGCAGGACTATATTCTGCGCTCTTGGTCACTGGTAAAAATCGGAACAACTGCCGCGCAAAAAAAACTTTTTTTCAACTTACACAAAATAAAGAAAAAGCTTAACGCCACGTCTGACAAAGCTTTGTCACATGAACATGTCAGCTTGATTGCGCATGATTTAAACGTTTTGCCCAAGGAAGTTGTCGATATGAATTCGCGTCTTTCGCAATCCGACACTTCGCTAAATAATTTAGTCGGTGACGAAGATGACAGCGCCGAAGTGGTTGATTTAATGGCTTCAAGCGATGACAGCCAAGAACAAACTGCTATTGAAAATCAGGAAAAATCGCGTCAGGAATCAATGTTTAAAAAAGCTTTTATACTTTTAAATGATCGCGAAAAAGATATTTTGCACAAACGCCAAATGTCGGAAAACCCGATGACTTTGGAAGATTTAAGCCAGATTTACCAAGTTTCACGCGAACGCATTCGCCAAATTGAGGAAAATGCGATTAATAAAATCCGCAAAGAAGTGAAAAAATTACAATTAAATTTCGCCTGATGTTCACCGGAATCATTACTAATTTTGGCAAGATCGAATCACTCAAACACAACAATAAAAAAGACCTGCTTCTTGAAGTTTCCTGCGATAAATCAAACATCAAACGCACTTTAAAAATCGGCTGTTCTATTGCCTGTAACGGCATTTGTTTGACTTTGATTGAGAAAAAAACTGCGGCGAAAAAAATTATTTTTTCCTTTCAAGCGTCAAATGAAACTTGCGAAAAAACCACTTTAAAAAATTGGAAAATTGGCCAATTAATTAATCTCGAATTTGCCATGCGTATGGGCGATGAATTCGGTGGTCACATGGTTTTAGGACATGTTGATGCGACGGCGGAAATTAAAGAAATCAAACGCGTAAAAGATTCACATAAATTCACTTTTGCCGCGCCGAAAAATTTAATGAAATTTATTTCGCAAAAAGGATCAATAACTTTAGATGGCGTTTCGCTTACAGTGAACAGTGTCGAGAAAAATATTTTTACGGTTAATATTATTGAACATACGCTAAAAAACACAATTTTTGACAGCAAAAAATCCGGCGATTTAGTGAATTTAGAAATCGATACAATCGCGCGTTATATTTCGAAATTGATAAAATAAATTACTTTTTTTTAGGTCATCGAGCAAAGCACGAAGTGCGTCGTCGAGATGCTAGCTCGAT